>PCVX01000006.1:4455-41016 GCA_002796105.1 Candidatus Omnitrophica bacterium CG11_big_fil_rev_8_21_14_0_20_63_9
GCCCGCCGGTAGTTGGCACCGTGTTTGGATTGCTCAGCGGGGCGGTCAACACCGTGGGGTATCTTGCAAACGGCACGCTGGAGCTGGCCGGCTCAGCGATCCCGTTAGCCAAGACCATCGGGCCGATGCTGCTGCCGTTTCTTTTTTAGGACTCAGGGTCCTGCGAACCGCCGGGCTGTCCGGAGGGGTGGTCGGATGCCGGCTCGGTGTCCTGCGAGGCCAGCGGCGTGTGGTGCGGGGAAGGGTGCGCCACCGTCGGTTCCTGCAGTCGTATCTGTACACGGTAATCACGTATCGCTTCTAAGCTTGCCGCGGGTCCTGTCGCGGCACCACCCTATCCGTCCTCGCCCCGGCGGACTATCGCCGCCGCTGGCTGCGACCGAGCCGCTGGCGGCAAGGAAGTGTCGGAGCGCGGCGGCGATCCGACCGGGTGGATGGGGGCCCTGGCGCCGCGCCACCCGCGGCTGATGCTTCCATGATGATCGCTCTGGCACCAAGTCGGTTTAAGACGTACGCCAGCTTCGTGAAGCTGGAGCACACGGTGTTTTCGCTGCCGCTGATCTTTGCCGGCGCGCTGCTTCAATCGCACCGGTGGCCGTCCGCAGGGCTACTGGGGTTGATCCTGCTCGCGGCGATCGCCGGCCGGGTGGTGGCGATGGGGTTGAACCGGGTGATCGATGCGCGCATCGATGCGCGCAATCCGCGCACGCAGCGCCGGGAGCTGCCGCGCGGCGCGATGCAGCGCGCAGAAGCGTGGATGGTCACCGCGGCCGCCGGGCTGGTCTACATCGCCAGCGCCGGCGCGATCGCGCCGATCTGCCTGTGGCTGTCCCCGATCCCTGTGGCGCTGTTCGTGATTTACCCCTACCTTAAGCGCTTCACGGCGCTCGCTCATCTGGGGTTGGGGCTGGCATGGTCGATGGGGCCGGTGGGCGGATGGCTTGCGGTATCGCAGTCGCTGGCACCCTTCAGCCGGGTCGCGTGGTTGTGGCTCTTTTCGGTGCTGTGGGTGACCGGGTTCGACATCATCTACGCCACGATGGATGAGGCGTTCGACCGGCAGGAAGGGTTGCGCTCGCTGCCGGCGCGCTTGGGCAAGCGGCCGGCGCTCATCATCGCAGCACTCCTGCACGCCGCCGCGGTCGTCTCGCTAGCACTGCTATGGTTCACGCAGCTGCACGGCGACGCCGCGCTGTGGTGGCTGGCCGCCATCGCGGCGCTGTTTGTGTGGCAACATGCCGTGGCCGGCCGTAACCCGGAGTTCGCGTTCTTCAAATTGAACGGCATCCTGGGATTTGTGGTGCTGGGTTTCGTACTCGCAGGACTCTAAGGAGCAGCGGATGAGAGTCGTCATTGGCATGACCGGGGCGTCAGGCTTCGTGTTCGGCGTCGATCTGCTGCGGCGGCTGCAGGCGGAGAAGTACCTCATCTTGTCGAAGTGGGGCCGCTACACGCTCAAGGAAGAGACCGGGCTCACCGAGCATCACCTCGCAGAACACGTGAAGCGCACGTTCTCAGAAGAGGATTTGGCCGCGCCGTTTTCATCCGGCTCGACCTCTTTTGACGCGTACGTGATCCTGCCATGCTCCTCTTCGACGATGTGCAAGATCGCCGCCGGCATCGGCGATACGCTGACGACCCGCGTGGCCCAGGTGGCGCTGAAAGAGCGGCGCAAGTTGATCATCGGGCTGCGGGAAACGCCGCTGTCCACGATCCATCTGGAGCAGGCGCACAAGCTCTCGCAGGCCGGCGCGATCATCATGCCGCTGGCACCACCCTTCTATCACCGGCCACAGACGATCGAACAGATGGTGGAGCAGTTCACCGGCAAGGTGCTCAGCCTCCTTGGGTTTGAGGCCGCCGCTGCCTGGAAGCCTGAGGCACTTGAATGATGAGAGACCGGTGTCTTCGGCACTCCGGCTCGCCCCCTTCGTGGGGCCCGGCCTCCTGCTCGCTCAGACGCGGGCTCCGGGCGCTCGCCTTGCAGCGAAGCGGCCACCAACTCCGCGCCCGGCTGGGGCGCGATCGGACAGGTGGCCGCGGCTTAAGGGCTCTTCGCTGCCGGCTCGCTGAGCCCGCGGATTCGCTCGCAGTTCGGCCCGGGCCCCTCGGCGAGCCTCGCCGGGCTGAAGCCGCACACTTCGCTCGCCTGGGGGTGCCTCTAACATCGGCCCGCAGTTGGGGGTTGCCGCCGAGACCGGCCTGTCATGCCTGACCTCCAGTCGTTCCTCTCCGTGCTTGAGCGCGAGCACCAGCTGGCCACGGTGCGCGTCGAGGTGGACCCTGAGCTTGAGATCACCGAGATCGCGACGCGGGTGGTCAAAGAGCGCGGGCCAGCACTCCTCTTTGAGCGCGTGAAAGGCTCCGGCGTTCCGCTGGCGATCAACCTGCTTGGCAGCGAGCGGCGCATCGAGCTCGCCCTAGGCCGCCACCCGCAGCAAGTCGGCGCAGAGCTCAAACGCCTCATGGAAGCCGCGATGCCGCCTCGCCCCAAGAAGCTCCTTGATGAGTGGCGCACGGTCGGCCGGGTCCTCGCCATGTCTCCTCGCCGGGTCAAATATGCCGCCTGCCAGGCGGTCGAGGAGGTCCCAGACCTGGCCCGGCTGCCCGTCTTGAAGTGCTGGCCGAAAGACGCCGGACGGTTTGTCACGTGCGGCATGGTCCTTACGCACGATCCGGACACCGATGCGCGCAATTTGGGCATCTACCGCATGCAAGTCATCGGGCCGGACCAGGTGCTGATGCACTGGCAGATCCAAAAAGGCGGAGGCTTTCACTATTGGAAGGCGGAGCAGCAAGGGAAAGCGCTCGCGGTGGCGGTGGTCATCGGCGGCGACCCGATCTACTATTTGGCGGCGGTAGCACCCCTGCCGGAAGGGATCGATGAGCTGGCTTTCGCGGGATTTCTGCGCGGCAAGCCGGTGCCGCTGGTGTACGGCAAGACCAAGGTGACCGCGGTGCCGGCCGATGCCGAGATTATCCTGGAAGGCGTGGTCCCGCCGGATGAGCGGATGCCTGAGGGGCCCTTCGGCGACCACTTCGGCCACTACTCGCACCCGGCGCCCTTTCCGGTCATGTGGATCCAGACCGTGACCCGCCGGCAGTCTCCGGTGTATCAAGCCGCCGTCGTGGGCAAGCCGCCGCAAGAAGACCGCTACATCGGCGATGCGGTGCAGGAGATGATGCTGCCGATGATCCGGCTGATCCACCCGGAGCTGCGGGACATCTGGGCCTACTACGAGGCTGGGTTCCACAGCCTGGCGGTGGCCTCGGTCCACAACCGGTTCGGCAAGGAGGGCATGAAGACCGCGCTCGGCCTGCTGGGCACCGGCCAGATGGCACTCACCAAGTGCGTCGTGCTGGTAGACGCGGACGTGGACGCCCGGGATTTTTCCGCGGTGCTGCGCGCGATCCGGGAGCACTTCGACCCGTCGAAGGACTTCCTCTTGCTTCCCGGGGTGCCTTTTGATACCCTTGATTTCACGAGTTTGACCCTGAACCTGGGCAGCAAAATGGTGCTGGACGCAACACGCAACGGCGCGCCCAGTCAGCCCGCAGGGACGATTTCCGAAGCCCAGGTAACCTCGCTCCATCCCCGCATCAAACGCGCCAAACTGCTTGAGCGGTCGCTGCTCGCGGTCCAGGTTGCTGGGGAAGGGCGCGAGGTGGTGAAGGCGCTGGTAGCGGCCCAACCGCTGGCTGGCGTGCCGCTCATCGCGGTGGTCAGCGAGGATGTGAATCTGGAAGACCGCGAAAGCCTCTTATGGGGCATCTTCACGCGGTTCGATCCGGCGCGCGACCTGATCTTTACCTCGGCGGAGCTCAACGGGGCCTGGCCGGTGTACCGCGGCCGGATGGGCATCGACGCGACCTTCAAGACCGGCTACCCGGATCCTGTCGTAATGGATCCTGCGATCATCGCGCGTGTCGACCAACGATGGCATCAATACTGGAACGCGTAACGCACAAGATTGAAAATCACGAGCGATTGACGCGCGAGGACGCGCTCGCCTTGTTCCAAGCGCGCGACGTCATCGGCTTGGGACGGCTCGCCGATCAGGTGAAGCGTGCCCGGTGGGCCGACCGCGCGCATTTCGTCATCAACCGGCAGATCAACCCCTCCAACGTCTGCGTGCTCTCCTGCCGCTTCTGCGATTTCGCCACCAAGCGCGGACGGCCCAACGCGTACGAGATGACGATCCATGAGATCGTCGAGCGGCTGCACCCGGATTTGCGGGAGGTGCACATCGTCGCCGGGCTGCACCCGGACTGGAAGTGGGAGTTTTATCTGGACATGTTCCGGGCGATCAAGCAGCGGGTCCCGCAAATCCAAATCAAGGCGTGGACGGCGGTCGAGATCGATTACTTCTCCAAGAAGTTCCGCCTCAGCGTCGAAGACGTCCTTGAGCAGTTGCGCGCGGTCGGGCTCTCGGCGCTGCCAGGCGGGGGCGCGGAGGTGTTCTCCGAGCGCGTGCGCAAAGCGCTCTTTCCGTTTAAGATCGGCGCGCCGCGATGGCTGGAGATCCACCGCATCGCCCACCGGCTGGGCATCCCCACCAACTCGACGCTGCTCTACGGCCACATGGAGACCTACGAGGAGCGGGTCGATCACATCCTCAGGCTCCGCGAGCTGCAGGATGAGACCGGCGGGTTCATGAGCTTCATCCCGCTGGCGTACCAGCCCGGGAAGACCCAGGTCGTCGCGCGCCAGACCCCGGCGACTGAAGACCTCAAGACCGTGGCGATTGCCCGGCTGCTGCTGGATAACTTTCCGCACATCAAGGCGTATTGGGTCACGATGGGCGAGGAAAGTGCGTCGGTGGCGCTGCACTTCGGCGCCGACGACATCGACGGCACCATCGGCGAGGAGCGCATCATGCACGCCGCAGATGCCGCCTCACCCGTCAGCCTCACCCGCGGACGGCTTGTTGAACTGATCCGAGAAACCGGCTGCGTGCCGGTGGAGCGAGATGCCCTCTATCATACCCTCCGCGTCTACGACGACGCTGCTTGCGAAAGTCCCGTATCTTAACAGCACGCCGTTTTTCCGCGGGCTGTCACTGAGCCCGCACATGGCGGTGACCGAGGCTGCCCCGCGCGAGGTGGGCGAACGCGCCGCCGCCGGTGAAGTGGCCGCCGGCTTGCTGCCGCTGGCCGATTTCCTCCGGCTGGAAGCCCAATTCGAGCGCGTGGGCCCCTTCGGCATTGCGGTGCGGGGCAGGGCGCGCAGCGTGCTGCTCTTTTCGCGCAAGCCCATCCGGCAGCTTGAGGGCGCGACGATCGCGGTGACGGACGATACGTCCACGAGCGCGGTGCTGCTGCGGCTCATTCTTGAGCGGCGCTACCAGATCGTGCCAGCCTCGTACGAGCGGCGGCTCCATTCTGAGCGGCGCCGGCAGCAAGCAAGCGCTTCCAAAGAGCGCCGCCAGGACACCGAAGCCGACGCGCTGCTGCTCATCGGCGATGAGGCGCTGCGCTATAAGCGCAGCAACGTGCACTACCCCTTCGAGACCGACGTGGCGTTTGAATGGTGGTTGTGGCAGCACGTGCCGTGCGTCTTCGCGGTGTGGGCCATCCGCAAGGACGTCGCCGTAGGCGAGAAAAAACTGCTTGAGACGTCGCTGAGCCGTGCGCTCGGCGTCAACCAGCGCCAGCTCGACGTGATCGCCCATGAAGCCTCGGCAACGTTCGAGCTGCCGGCGCAAGAGCTGCAGGACTACCTCGGCAAGTTCATCTACCGGCTCAGCCGCGACGAAGAAGAAGGCATCTCCCGGTTCCGGGAGCTCATGCATGCACACCACCTGCTCTGAAGCGATCGAAGAAAAAGTCCTCTCGGGCAAGCGGCTCAGCCGCAACGAGGGCCTGCAGCTGTGGCAGCGCGCCGATTTGCTCGAGCTGGCCCACCTGGCGAACCTCGTGCGTTTCCGCTTGCATCCTGACCCGGTCGTGACGTTCGTCATCGATACGAACCCCAACTACACGAACGTGTGCATCACCGACTGCGTGTTTTGCGCGTTCTACCGCAAGCCGGGCCAAAAGGACGCCTACACGCTGACGGTCGAGCAGGTGATGGAAATCATCCAGCGCTCCGTGAACCTTGGGGCGACGACCATCCTCCTGCAGGGCGGGCATAACCCGAGCATCCCGTTGGACTATTACCTCTCGCTCATCCGCGAAACCCGGCGCCGGTTCCCGAACGTCACCCCGCATTTCTTCACCGCCTCGGAGGTCACGCAGATGGCCAGCGTGTCCGGCCTGGCCATCCGCGACGTTCTCCAACAGCTCAAGGACGCCGGCCAGCGCACCTTGCCCGGGGGCGGGGCGGAGATTCTTTCGGACCGCATCCGCCGCCGCTTGGCGACGAAGAAGGGCCCGGCTGAAGCGTGGCTTGCAGTGCACCGCGAGGCGCATGAACTGGGCTTCAAATCGACGGCGACGATGATGTTCGGACACATCGAGGAAGACGAAGACGTTATGGAGCATCTCGACCATGTCCGCAACCTCCAGGATGAAACCGGCGGCTTCACCGCATTCATCCCCTGGACCTTCAAGCCGGGCAACACCCCGCTGCACAAACATATCCGCCAGCACGCCGGCCCGACCCGCTACTTGCGCATGATCGCCTTCTCGCGGCTGTACCTCGATAACGTGCCCCACATCCAGGCTTCCTGGTTCTCCGAAGGGAAGAAAACCGGGCAAATCGCGCTGCACTTCGGCGCCGATGACTTCGGCGGCACGCTCTTCGATGAGAACGTCCACGCGGCGACCGGCTTCATCAACAAGACCGCGGTGGATGAAATCATCGCGCTCATCCAGGAATCCGGGTTTGACGCCGCGCAGCGCACAACGCTGTACGAGATCCTCCGACGGTGTGAGCCTGCCCTTGCGACATGACGGAGATCTCTCTGTCCTCCGGCCTGGGGGAGGAAATGTCCCCCGGCATTCTGGTCACCTGCCTCATCCTCTCGCCTGATGGCCGCATCACGCTCGACCCTGGCGCGCTGCATGGCCGCAGCCGGCTTGAGCAGCCGGTCCAGTGGGCGGCGCGCCGCGAAGAGCTTGCCGACCCGCAGTGCTACCGGTTCATCTGGGTCGCGATGGAGTTGGACCATGCCCAGCAGCCGTTTCGCTACAAAGGTCTGGCGGTCTCCGACGTGTGGCTCGATGCTCAGGGGCGGGGCTTTAAAGCGATGGCGGATTCGGTCAACCGGATCAGCGACGCGCTGATGGGGCGCGCCGATGCAAAAACGCTCAGCGGCAAAGAGCGCAGGGCGCTGGAGCAGCACCTGAAAACGATTTCGGAAAACTTGTGGGACCGGGCGGCTGAGCCGGTGAAGAGGGCGCTCTTATGAACTGGGCGGACCTGATCCAGCGGTCGCTGGCGGGACAAGGGATCACCCGCGAAGAAGCCAAGGCAATCCTCGCGCTGCCCGATGAGCAGGTGCCGGCAGCACTCCAGGCGGCGTTTGAGGTGCGCAAAGTCCATTTCGGCAAGCGGGTCAAAATCTGCGTGCTGCAAAACGCGCGCAGCGGGCTGTGCCCGGAAGACTGCCACTACTGTTCTCAATCGTCCATCTCCAGCGCCAAGATCGACAAGTACCCGCTCATGACCAAAGAGCAGCTCGTGGAGGGGGCGCGGCGCGCGGCCGACGCCGGAGCCAAACGGTACTGCATGGTCACCAGCGGGCGCGGGCCGGTGGACGACGAGATCGAGTACTTCTGCGACGTCACTCGGGAAATCCGACGGCACCACTCGCTGGAAATCTGCGTGTGCCTAGGGCTGCTCTCCGAGGCTCAGGCCAGGAAGCTGAAAGATGCCGGAGTCGGCTGGGTCAATCACAACCTCAACACGAGCGAGCGCTTTTATCCCGAGATTTGCTCGACGCACACGTACCAGGACCGGGTCGACACGGTGAAGAACGTGCGCAAGGCCGGGATGATGACGTGCAGCGGCGGGATCATCGGCATGGGCGAAACCGATGACGACATCCTCGACATGGCCTTCGCCTGCCGCGAGCTGCGGATGGACTCGATCCCGATCAACTTCCTGCACCCGATTAAGGGCACCCCGATGGAAGGCTTCCAGCTGCTCACGCCCATGAAGTGCCTGAAGGTGCTGTGCGTGTTCCGCTTTCTGAACCCGGCCAGCGAGATCCGCGCGGCGGGCGGCCGGGAAGTGAACCTGCGTTCGGTGCAGGCGATGGTGCTCTATGCGGCCAATTCGATCTTCGTGGAAGGATACCTAACGACTTCGGGCCAGAAAGCGGAAGAGGCCCGCCGGATGATCGAGGACTTGGGCTTCGAAGTCGAAGCCGAGCCATGCGAGGCATCCGCAAGCGTCAAGGAGGGGCAATGACGCGACGGTGGATCGTGACCGCGCTGGGCCAGGACCGGCCTGGGATCGTCGCCGGGGTGACGAAAGTGTTGTACTGGCTGGGGTGCAATTTGGAAGACTCCGCCATGACGCGCCTGGAAGGCGAGTTCGCCATCATGCTGATCTTTTCCACGCCGTCCAAGCTCACGCCGGAGGCATTGCGCAAGGCGTTCGTTCCTCTTGAGCGTACGCTCCACCTCGCGATCCATTTGAAGGCGCTGAGCAAGAAAGAAAGTCACGCTCCGCGAAAGGCGGGCAAGAGCCACTTGATTTCCGTGTACGGCGCGGATCGGCCCGGCATCGTCTTCAAGGTGTCCGAGGCGCTGGCTAAGGCCGGCCTCAACATTACCGACGTGCACACGCATCGCAGCGCCGGGGGCGGGCCGTCGCTGTACATGATGCTACTTGAAGTTGAGGTGCCCGCCACCCGCACGCCCGCCTCACTGGAGACCCACCTCAAGCAGCTGGCCAAGCGCCTCAAGGTGCAAGTCAGCCTCCGGCAAAGCGACACCGATATTCTCTAGCCCCGGCGCAGTTGCCGATGCCTCTCGCCATCCGCCGATTCCCCGACTCGATCCTCAAAGAGCGCACGAAATCTGTCGATGAAATCGACACCCGCGTGCGAGCGCTCATCAATCGGATGATCGATCTCATGCGCCGTCAGCCGCACTGCGTCGGCTTAGCCGCGCCGCAAATCGGCAGCAGCGCGCGCATTGCGGTCATGGACGCCACCGGCCATCCGAAGGTGAAGGAAAGCCGCGGCCTCATCGTCCTGGTGAACCCGTTGGTCGAGCAGGCCGAGGGCCGGGTGGTGGGACGCGAAGGGTGCTTGTCCGTGCCGGACTTCACCGGTAACGTAGCCCGCGCCGCGCGCGTGCGCGTCACGGCGCTGGATCAGTTCAGGGTGCGCTTTACGGTGACGCTGGAAGGGTTCGAGGCGGTCGTCGCCCAGCACGAGATCGATCACCTCGACGGCATGCTGTTTCTCGATCGGGTGGTGAGCCCTACCGACGTCTTCCGAAGGAAGACCTATCTCTAGTTAGTTTTGACCGGTTCGATGACGTTCAGGCGGGGGATCGAGGGGATCAGGTCTGCGGCATGGGCGCGCTCGAAGAGCAGTTTGAGCGCTTCGCGGCAGGGCTTGGAGAGCGTGAGCGATTCCTCGTTGACATACATGCCGATGAATTGGCGCGAGCGGTTGAGGTCGGTGCCGCGCCCGTAGCGCATGGCGTAGGCGAGCGCGTCGTCCTGGTGCGCGAACGCGTACAGGATGCTATCGCGCAGCACCGTGGCGACTTGCTGCGCGACCTTGCGCTTGAGCGACTTTTTAATCACGTTCAGCCCTAAGGGCAGCGGCAAGTGCGCCTGCTGCTGCCACCAAAGCCCCAAGTCCAAGACCGGCAGCAGCCCGGCGTCCCGGTAGGTCAGCTGCCACTCGTGGATGACTAATCCCGCCTCGACCTCGCCTTTCAGGACCGCCTGAGGCACTTGCTCAAAGGGCATCTCCACCGCCTCGAACTCAGGGATCGCCAAGCGCAGCAGCAAGTAGGCGGTTGTCTGCTGTCCCGGCACGGCGATGCGACGACCTCGCAATTCTTCTGGGCTCTTGGGGGTTTGAGAAATGACGAGCGGCCCGTAGCCTTGCCCGACGCTGGAGCCGACCGACACGATCCAGTAATCTTTCGAGAGCACCGGATAGCTGGCGGCTGAAATCGCGGTCATTTCAAGGTCGGCACTCAGCGCGCGCGCGTTGAGCGTTTGGATATCCTCGATGACGTGCTCGAACTGGAAGCCGTTGACCGGCACCGCGCCCGCGGCGATGGCATAGAACATGAACGCATCGTCCATGTCCGGCGTGTGGCCGACTCGAATAAGCTTGGGGGTAGAGGTGGTCAGGCCCATTCCTCGTAGTGGAGTTTTTCTTTCGGCACGCCGAAGCTTTCCAGGTCCTTGCAGATGGCCTTGACGACCTCCAGCCACCCGCACAGGTAGATTTCCTTGTTCGCGAAGTCAGTGATGTGTTTTTGGAACGTCTGCTGGATGTGGCCGGTCTCGCCATGCCACTCTTTCGGGCGGCTGACCGTCGGGACGTAGTGGAAGTTGCGGCGCAGGCCGGCCAGCGACCTGAATTCCGATTCGTACAACAGCGCGTGCTCGTAGCGCGTGCCAAACAGCAGCCACACGTTGCCGGTAAAATTGACCTGGAAGAGGTGCTTGATCATCGAGCGCAGCGGGGCGACGCCGGTGCCGGTAGCCATGAAGACCGGCTCGTAGTCCAAGGGCTCTTTCAGCAGAAAATTCCCATGCGGGCCGGACAGGCTCACCGGGTCGCCTTCCTTCAGCTGCCAGAAGTACGTCGAGGCGATGCCCCCCTCCGCTTTCTGGATGCATAGCTCCAGGGTAAAGGGCTCGTGCGGCGCTGAGGCGATGGAGTAGGCGCGTTTCACGGTCTTGCCTTCGTGCGGCACGTTGATGATGATGAACTGGCCGGCTTTAAAGGGCAGTTGCGGTGGCTCCTGCAGCCGGAAGCGGAAGCTGCGGACGTTGTACGACAAGCTTTCAATGTGCTCTGTGGTGGCTCGATACGCTGTTGCGGGCATGCGTGGCTCGACGATGTCGAAGCGTGGGGTATTGTAACAGAAGGCGCAAACCCGCCGCAAGCTTGGTGGGCGGCTTGGGCTGCCCACCAACTTCATGACGAGCGTCTCGTTGACGCTTCGCTCACGCTCTGTTATCGTGATCGCGTCACGTCGATGGCCGCCTCCAGCCCGCTCCGCGCATTTCAACGCCGCCTGCTCGCTTGGTACGCCGTGCACCAGCGCAAGCTGCCCTGGCGCGAGACCCGCGACCCCTACAAGATCCTCGTCTCCGAGGTCATGCTCCAGCAGACCCAGGTGGATCGGGTCATGCCCAAGTACCACGAGTTCCTCAGGCGCTATCCGAATCTCGAAGCGCTGGCGAAGGCGCGCGCCGCCGAGCTGCGCCGCGTCTGGTATCCGCTGGGCTACAACGTCCGGCCGATGCGGCTGCGGCAAATCGCCCGCCGCGCGCTGCGCGACCACGCGGGACGCATCCCGGATTCCTACGACGGGCTGCTGGCGATGGACGGCATCGGCCGCTATACCGCGGGCGCGGTGCTGAGCTTCGCTTTCGAGCAGGACGCGCCGATCCTCGACACCAACGTGGCGCGGCTGCTGTCGCGCTATTTCAAAGTGCGTGGCGCACCCAAATCCGGCGGCACGCAGCGTCGGCTGTGGCGGCTCGCCAAAGACGTGATCCCGAAAGGGAAGGGTTACACGATCAATCAGGCGATGATGGACTTCGGGGCGATGGTCTGCACGGCGCGCGCCCCTCGCTGCGAGGGCTGCGCGCTGCGAAAGAGCTGCCGCAGCTTTCCCTGGCATAATGCCGTCTCTTGTGCGCGTCCACGCCGCCATCGCGCTCATTGAGCGCGATGGGCGCATCCTCGTTTGCCGCCGCCGTCTCCGCGGCGTGCTCGGAGGGTATTGGGAATTTCCCGGCGGCAAACGGCGGCCTGGAGAGACTTGGACGGCGTGCGTGCGGCGGGAGTTGCGGGAAGAGCTGGGTGTTGAGGCCGCAGCGCTGAGGGCCATCGGGACCTTGCGCCACCGCTATCCTCAGCGCCGGGTGACGTTGCAGGTTTTTCGCTGCCGGATTGGACGAGGAAAGCCTAAGCCATTGTATTCACTAAAGTTACGATGGGTGTCTCCCGCGGGTCTTCGCCGGTATCGCTTCCCGCCGGCCAATCAGCCGCTGATCGCTCAGCTGGCGTCTGGTTGTGGCATCCGCGGCATCGTGCTATAATTAACACGCTTGTAGACTGATAGGAGGAAAAAATGATTACGCTCACACCAGCAGCAGCGCAAGAAGCGAAACGGCTGATCGAGAAGGAGCAGAAGCCCAACCTCGGGCTTCGCGTCGGCGTCAAAGGCGGCGGCTGTTCGGGTATGACGTACGTGCTTTCCCTGGATGAGGCGACCCCCAAACAGTACGACACCGTTACTGAGCAGGAAGGCATCAAGCTGATCGTCGATGCCAAAAGCCAGCTCTATCTCGACGGGACGACGATCGACTTCAAGAGCGCCGTCATGGGCGGAGGCTTCGAGTTCCAAAACCCGATGGCCAAGAAGTCGTGCGGCTGCGGGACGTCTTTTTCGACCTAATCGTTCCCCAGGCTTGACGCCAAGGCTCTCCGGAAGGTTCCCGGAGAGCCTTTGGTTTTTGGCGGTTTTGGTTGACACCCTTGCCGCGGCCTGCCTATAGTGCCAGAAGAGCTTTTGTTGTTTTTGCCGCCCTTGCCATGAGGAGTCACGATGGCGCTTGAATACCTGACCCAATTCCCCCCATGGATTCAGCAGATCGCCTTCTCCCTCGTCGCCTTCCTGATGGTCTACCTCGTGGGCCAGCTCGCCAGCCGCATTCTCTGCCGCCGGCTCAGCATGTTGGCCGAGAAGACCTCCTGGCAGTGGGATGACCTGCTGATTCGTGCCTTGCGCAAGGGCATTCCGTTGTGGAGCGTCCTGCTGGCTGCGTACGTCTCGGTGGGGTTCTGGAGCCTGCCGGCCCACCTGATGGATGCGCTGGTGCGGGCGATCTACGTCCTGGCCTGCATCTCGGTTACCTTTATCGCCGCCGGTTTGGCAAGCGATCTGATCGTGCTGTACAGCAGCCAGTTTCAGCACGCGATGCCGGTGACCAGCCTCACGCGCCACATCGCCAAGATCACTATTGTCGTGCTGGGACTCCTGATGATCTTGCACGGCATGGGGATCTCGATCACGCCGCTGCTCACCGCGCTGGGTGTTGGCGGTTTGGCGGTTGCGCTGGCGCTGCAGGACACGTTGTCCAACGTGTTCTCCGGGTTCTACCTGACGATGGCCCGCTCGGTGCGCGTCGGGGACTACATCAAGCTGGAGTCCGGCGAGGAAGGGTACGTCGAGGATATCGGCTGGCGCGCCACCAAAATCCGGATGCTGCCGAACAACATGGTCGTCGTGCCCAACAATAAGCTGGGCAGCGCGCTGATCACGAATTACTATCTGCCTGACAAGGAGCTGGCGGTCCTGGTGAACATCGGGGTCGATTACGGCAGCAACTTGGAACAGGTCGAGCGCGTGACGTGCGAAGTGGGCAAAGAGGTGATGCGCTCCGTTACGGGAGGAATCCCCGAATTCGACCCGTTTATCCGCTACCATACCTTCGGCGAATACAGCATCGATTTCACCGTGATTCTGCGGGGCAAGGAGTTCGTCGACCAATACCTGATCAAGCATGAGTTCGTGAAGCGGCTGCACCTGCGGTATCAGCAGGAGGGGATCACGATCCCGTTTCCGGTCCGCACGATCCGCCAGGCGGCGGAGTAGGCCGGCTCATGGCCGACCGTCGTCGGCGGGAGAGGCTCCAGCATGTCCTGCGCGGGTGGAACGCCTTCGAGCGGCGCTTGCAGGGCCGACCGATTCAATGGGTGCTGACGGACTTCGACGGCACGCTCGCCCCGATCCGCCGGCATCCGGATCAGGCCGGCTTAAGCGGCGCTTCGCGCGCTGCGCTGCAGCGGCTGATGCGGGATGTGGGCGTGTCCGTGGCGATCGTCAGCGGCCGCTCCATCAGCCAGCTGCGAGCATTGGTCCGGCTTCCCGGCGCCGTGTATATCGGCAACCATGGGCTGGAGATGAGCGGCCCGTCGGTGCGTTTCGTGCATCCCGGGGCCCGGCGGGCGCGGCCGGTCCTGCGCCGCATCGCCGGGCAGCTGCGGCGCGCGCTCCGGGATGTGCCCGGCAGCCTCGTGGAGGATAAAGGGCTCTCCTTAAGCGTCCACTGGCGGCGCGTGAGACCGTCGGATGTTGAGCAGTTCTACCGGAAATTGAAAAACGTTCTAGCGCCGTGGGTCCGGCGGCGCGCTGTCAGGGTGGCGAGGGGCAAGCGGGTGGTGGAAATCCGCCCGCCGGTCGTGTGGCACAAGGGAAGCGCGGTCGAATGGCTGATGAAGCGCTCCGGTTCTTCAAAGAGTCTTGTGATCATGTTCGGCGATGACCGGACGGACGAGGACGCCTTCCGCGCGGTCAACCGGTGCTTCGGGATCTCGGTGTACGTGGGCCGCCGGCCGGGCGGGACCGCCGCGCGCTGGCGATTGGACGGGCCGCGCGAAGTCCGCGTGACACTACAGCGACTCTGGGGCCATGGCCATGGACACACAGGCTGACGTCGCAACGGCAGGCCTTGGCCCGCATCCCGTCAGGCCCTTCCGTTTTTATACGAGCCTCATCCTACAGGAATCCACCGGCCTTCGGGCGGCGACCTTGGCCGTACTGCTGAAGCTGCTGCGGACGGTCCCGGAAAGCTGCATTTACCATCACACGCATTTCTTCCTCCTGCAGCACAACTACCTGATTCCGGAGCCGACCAACGATTTCGCGTACTGGATCGCCGAAGTGCTCGGCGAGGAAGGGCTGGGCGAGCTGCTGGCCAGCATGGACATCCTGGAGCACCGGACGCTGGCTAGCCTGCGCGAGGCGCTCATCGAGACGATCGACCGCTATGTGCAGGAGCACCCGACCGCCCGATTGCGCTTCGTCGGAGAGGGCGAGGAGTTTTTCTTCATCAAGGCGGTGCACGTGATCGTGCCGACCCGGTTTCAGGCCTCCACGCTGGAGGAGTTCGCATACGCGCTGGAGCACGTCAGCCCGGCTTCGCTGTACTTCCACATGTTCGACGCGCGGCTTCGCGTCGGGGAGCGCGCGAACGACTTTGCGGTATGGCTGAGCCAGCAGCTGGGCTTGGCCGAGCTTGGCGAGAGCGTTGCGGGACTCGACCCCTACGGGCATACACTGGAGGCGCTGCGCGCCATCCTCCTGGGGTTGGTGCGCGAGGAGCTTCGTCGGACCGAGAGCGCCCATGCCTGACCTCGCCGCGTACGAGCCGATTGCGGGTCCCAGCGTCGTCAGCGACCTGCGGGAGCTGGCGAAGCGGCTGGCCGGACGCCGGGTGCTCATGGTGAACTCCACTCGCCTGGGGGGCGGGGTCGCGGAGATTTTGAACCGCATGGTTCCGCTCATGCGGGAGGTGGGCGTCGATGCGCGATGGGACGTGATCGAGGGGACGGACCCATTCTACCGCGTCACGAAGAAATTCCACAACGCGCTGCACGGCAAGGCCGAAGAAATCCCGCCGGAGATGTTCGAGACGTTCCTCGAGGTCGGGCGCAGCAATGCGCAGCGGATCGATCTCGACGTCGATATCGCGTTCATCCACGATCCGCAGCCGATCACGCTCGTGGAGCAGCGGCCAAAGCGGCCGGCTGTCAAGTGGATCTGGCGCTGCCATATCGACGTGTCGCGCCCGATCCGGACGGTGTGGCAGTTCCTCGAGCCGTTCGTGAAGCGATTTGACGCCGCCATCTACTCCTCGCCGGCGTTCGCCCAGCGCATGGACATGCGCCAGGTGCTGGTTGCGCCCTCGATCGATCCGCTCAGCGAAAAGAACCGGGAATTGACCCCGGAAGAGATCGACGCTGTGCTGGCCAGGCTTGGCGTTCCGAAGGACCAGCCTATCATCACGCAGGTCTCGCGGTTCGATTATCTCAAGGACCCGATCGGGGTCATTGAGGCGTTCAAGCGGGTGCGCAAGTCCGTCAAGTGCCGCCTGGTGTTGGCCGGCGGGACGGCCAGCGACGACCCGGAGGGGGAGGAAGTGCTCGCCAAGGTGCGGGAGCAAGCCAAGGGCCATCCGGAAATCCACTTGCTCATGCTGCCCGCCGACAGCCACTTGGAGATCAACGCGCTGCAGCGGGCCTCGGCGGTCGTCGTACAGAAGTCCATCCGGGAGGGGTTCGGCTTGACGGTCTCTGAAGCGCTCTGGAAAGCTCGCCCGGTTGTGGCGTCGGCGGTGGGCGGAATTCCGCTGCAGGTCAAGCACGGCTACAGCGGGCTGCTCGTCCACACCGTGGAAGGGGCGGCGCACGCGATCAAGCAGCTGTTGAACAACCCGGCGTACGCCAAGCGGCTGGGGGAAAACGGGCGCGAACATGTGCGGCAGAATTTCCTGCTGACGCGCCACCTGATGGACTACCTGCTGCTCTTTCTGGCGCTGGACTACCAAACGGAGACGATTCGGCTCAATGGCGTATGAGGTGGTGTTTTTTGATCTGGGCGGCGTGGTGGTGGACGTGGAATCCGACCGGCTGATGCACCAGCTCAGCCAGCTGATCGGCAAATCATTCGAAGACGTGCAAGCGGCGGTCTATCACAAGGAGCTGCTGCTGCCCTTCGAGCTCGGGCAAATCGCCGCCCGCGCGTACTATGAAGGCCTGAAAGGACAGCTCAAATTCTCCTGGACCTACGAGCAATTCGTGCGCGGCTGGACCGGGATTTTCTCGGAGAACCTCGAAGTCCGGCAGATCATGGAGCGGGTGAGGAAACGGCACAAGCTGCTGGCGCTGACGAACACCAATACGCTGCACCTTGAGTACATCAAGACCCAGGTGACCGCCGCCCCCTTGTTCCACGATTGGGTGGCTTCGTGCGAGGTGGGGTACCGCAAGCCGGATCCGCAGATCTATCTGGCCGCCCTGGAGCGTGCGGGGAACATCAGGCCGCAGCAGGCGGTGTACATCGACGACCGGCCGGAGCTGGTGGAAGCGGGACGGGAAGTCGGCCTCACCGCGATCCGGTTTGAGAATGGCCGCCAGCTCGAGGCCGACCTGCGCGCCGCCGGCGTGAACATTTAGCCCGTATGCATACCGGCAGGGTGCCGTACCAAAAAATCCTGTTCGTGTGCATCAACAAGCGGGCGCCAAGCGAGGTGTGCTGCTCGCAACGCGACAGCGAGGCGGTTGCCGAAGCGCTCAAAGCCCGCGTCAAAGCGCTGGGCCTGTCGCGGCATGTGCGCGTCAGCAAGTCCGGCTGCCAGGACCTGTGCGCGAAAGGCCCCAACGTCATGGTCTTCCCGGACTACGTATGCTACGACGGCGTCACGCTGGACGATGTCGAGCGCATCATCCAAGACGCCATCCGAGGAACTCAATCCTCGCCCGCCGCTTCGAATCCTGCGCCGACTTGATTTAGCGCGTCCGGGCAAGCGCCCGAGCCGCTTCCGAGAGGACGAGGAGGGCCAGCCCCATGAGGACGAGCGCGATGAGAGCAAGGCCATTGAAGGCGGGTTGTCCTGCGAAGAGCTGAGACAGCCAGGGCCCGGCGGTCAAGATGAGCGACCACATCGTCATGGTCAGCATGAACGCCGCCGGGATCGCGCTGATGAGCCAGGGCTTCTTCGTGCGCTTGAGCCACACGGTGATGGTCAGCAGCGTCAGCGCGGCCAGCAGCTGATTTGACGTCCCGAAGAGCGTCCAGAACACCTTCCAGGCCGGCACGATGTTGCCGGCCGCGTCTTTTACGACCCAGCTCATGCTCAGCGCCGGAAGTGCCAGCGTCAGGAGCGTGGCCCCAACCCCGCCCCAGCGGCCCTTCCACCCGGTGAGTTCCTGCAAGACGTAGCGCGCCAGGCGCGTGGCCACATCCAGCGTGTCATAGATGAACGTGGCGAAGGCCAGCAGCGCGAACGACCTCGCGAAGTCCGGGTTCACGCCGAAGCGCTCGACGAAATGGCTGATCCCATTGGCATAGATCCGATCCGGCGACTGCTGCGTTGCCGGATCGCCTGGGGAGAGCAGCATGACGGTGGCGAGGGCGAGCACCGCCACGACCCCTTCCAGCAGCATCCCACCATACCCGACGATACGGCAGTCGGACTCCTTGGCGATCTGCTTCGAGGTCGTGCCGGAGCTGACGATCCCATGGAACCCTGAGCAGGCCCCGCACGCCACCGTCACGAACAGCAGCGGAAACAGCGGCAGTCCCTTTTGGCTCGTCCATCCCAAGAAGGCCGGATACTGGATGCGGTCGCCGCCCAGCAGCAGCCCGATAATGCCGGCCGCGAGCGTAACGTACAGAAAGAAGCCGCCCAGGTAGCCGCGCGGCTGCAGCAAGAGCCACATCGGCACGATCGAGGCGATGAAGCAGTAGGCCAGGATGATGCCATTCCAGAAAAGCTGCGGCCGCACCGCGCCGAGTGCGGGCAGCGCGAGCGGCGCGTGCTGCGCTCCCCAAATCGCCAGCCCCACCAGCGGCAGGAAGATCGCGGTCGCCATCCCCAGCGACATGCGCAGCCGGTACAGGCACAAGCCCATGACCACCGCGAGCATCAGGTACACACTCGAAGATGTCGCGACCGCGCCGCCGTACGTCGGCTCGACGAACGAGCTGCTGGTGAGATCCGCAAAGGCGATGATGACGTAGATGAGCGACAGCCACACAAACGCGAGAAAGAGCAAGTAGGCGCGTCGGCTCAGGTGCTCATGGACCAGCTCGACGATCGATTTCCCGTCATGCCGCACCGAGCTGACCAGGCTGGAGAAATCGTGCACCGCGCCCAGGAAGATGGCCCCCACCACGATCCACAACAGCGCAGGCAGCCAGCCGAACCAGAGGCCGGCCAGGATCGGGCCAACGATGGGGCCGGCTGCGGCGATCGCGGAAAAGTGCTGGCCGAGTAGGAGCGGCGCTTTCGCCGGCACGAAGTCGACGCCGTCGTTGATGCGGGTCGCCGGGGTCGCGCGCTTCGCGCTCAGGTCAAACCACCGGGCCAAGAGGCGGCCATATCCGAGATAACCCAGCAGAAACAGGCCGCACGCGGCGATGGCCACGGCAAATAGGCTCATGCCACCGACCTCTGCGACCACCAGTACAAGGGAATGCCCAGCGCCATCCAGCCAAAGCCGAAGGCGGTGTCTTTCGGTGCTTCGATCCACAGATTGGCGATAAAGCCTACCATGGTCAGGCAGAACAACAGCGCGGTCCAGGGATATCCCCACGCGCGGTACGGACGCTGGAGCTTGGGCTGCCGCCGCCGCAGGATGATCACGCCGGCGACCGCCATCACGTAAAACACGGTGATCGCCACCGTCGAGTAGGTGGCGATCTGGTCGAACGTTTTCGTGCAGACCAGGACGATGACGACGGCCGCATTCACCCATAGGGCGAGCGCCGGGGTCCGGTGCTTGGGATGCAGCCTGCCCAACCGGGCGAACAGGGCATGGTCCTGCCCCAGGGCATACAGGATGCGGCCGCCGGTCAGGATGTAGCCATTGGCCGCGCCGAATGCCGAGCAGGCGATCAACCCCGCCATGAGCAACCCGCCCCACGGGCCGATGGCGCCCTCAACGACCCTGGCGGCCACCAGCGGTGTCGAGGGCAGTGCGGCGATGGGGACCGCCAGCATGTAGGCCGCGCTCACCGCGACATACAGGAAGCCCGTCAACACCAAACCCTGCAGCATGGCTTGCGGCACCGTCCGGGTGGGGTCCTGCACTTCTTCGGCGATGTACGCCGCTTCGGTCCACCCGCCGTAGGCGAAGAGCACGAAGACCAGCGCCACACCCATCGACTGCACCGTTGAGAATTTGACCGGAGGAAGGCTCCAGTCGGGCGAAGCGGATGCGTTCCCCAAGAAGAGGTGGATCCCTGCCAAGACGACGATCGCGAGTGCTGCCATTTTCACGAGCGTGAAGAGGTTCTGAACCAGCGCCCCCCAGCGCACGCCGGCCACGTTGACCCACGTTAGCAGCAGCGTTGCTCCCACGGCCAGCGCGCGCCCCGCGCCCGGCGGATACGGCATAACGCGGCTAAGATACTCCGCGAAAAAGAATACCAGAATGGCGATCGTGCCGGTGCGCTCGACGAACAGCTTGGTCCAGCCGAACAGGAAGCCCCAGAAGCGGCCGTAGATGCGGCTGATGTAAACATAATCACCGCCGGTGGAGGGAAAGAGCGCAGCCAGCTCCGCATAACAGAGTGCTCCGCACAAGGAGAGCAGCCCGCCGAGGACCCATAAGAGCACAATCAAGCCAGGCGACTGCAGGTGGTTGGCGATCGAGCTGGCACTTCGGAAGATCCCCACGCCGACGATGCAGCCGATGACCAGCATCGTGGCGTCCCGGAGGGTCAGGGAGCGCAACAGGGTCGGCTGACGGCTCATGGGGAGGCCGAAGCGCTCAACACGAGGAGCTGCAGTAGTGCCAGTGCCACGGCTCGAAGGCGGTGTGGTAGGCGTTATTTCGTGGATACGAAATGGCAAATCCAAAGCCTTGGGCATGCCGCGCAAGCCATTGGTATTCCGGGAGCGCCTCAAATTCCTCCGGGCGGTCCTCGCCGTTGATGCCGTCTTCATTGATGAAGTCGATCGCCTGCCGTGCGGGGTTGCCATGCTCGCTATGGCCTGGGAGTGCCACGAACCGGTTGGTTTCCACGATCGAGTAGTCGTGATTAGGCAGGTAGTGAAGGAACAGATACAGCTGATAGGCCGGCGAGCGGTAGCCGGATTCGACGAGCAGGCGCCTGCCGAGGTCGAGCTCCATCGCGTCCATCATGCGTCCGTACGCTTCCAGCGCCGGCCGGGGCAAATACTGGGGGTTCAGGATGGTTTCTTCGCGCTCGCCCTGCGGCCGGCGGATGGTCTGACGCCCGACCGGTAGGATCGTGGGGGCGGTCATCGGCTCGCCGAAGTAATGGCTGGTGGCGCCGAGCTCTGCGGCTCGCAGCGCGCGGAACTCATCAAGGAACACCCGCTGCTGGCCGGTAAGCGGCTCGTACAGCGCTTCCCATGCGAGGAGGATCGCGGAGCCGTCCTGCTGCTTCTCCGTGATCATCGGGTGGAGCGTTTCAAGCGCGTGGTGGAGTAGCTCGATTTCGAACGACGTCAGTCGCTCTGTATTGACCGCCTGAAGAGAGGGTGCGGCCCAGAAGAGCGACGACACCACAGAGGCACAGAACACCACAGAGACACAGAGATGTTTCCAGGGGTTCTCTCCGTGTCTCTGTGCCATTCTGTGTTTCTGTGGTGCAAGTTTTTCTAGCGTTTCTTGCCCCGGATTTCCTCAATGAGGTCGGAGGTCCAGCGGCCAGCCAGGTCCTTGCAACCCAGCCCGAAGGCCAGCGCAGCTCCCAGGCTGAATCCGGCCAAGACGATCAGCAGCGCTTCCTGGAAGAAGGGGATCTGTAGCTGCCGCAGCGCGGCCACCGCAGCGAAAATCACCACCACGCTCTGCACCAGCTGGCCGAGCAAGTGCGCTTGAAGGATCCCGGCGTTGCTGGCGGCCGTGCGCACGGTGGTGCCCAAGAAGGACGCGACGAACATCCCGAAGATGACGATCAGGAGCGCGGCGATGATGTTGGGCACGTACGTGACCGCCGACTGGAACAGTTGGGCGGCTTGGGTCAGATCGAGCGCGTTGAACACCACGGTGACGACGGTCAGCATGACGAGCCAGTAAAAGATCATGCCGATCAGCTCGGAGAGCCGGTGCTTGATGCCGCCGCGACTGAGCACAGAGGTCAGCTGGACTTGGTCGGCCAGCTTGTCGATCGGGACCGCCTTCAGGATTTTCACGATGAGCTGCTCGAGCACTTTCGCGATCACCCAACCGATGAGGAAGAGCAGCAGGGCGCCGAGGAGACGGGGCAAGAACGCCGCCAGCTGTGCTAGCAACGTCCGCACCGGTTCCACGATCACTTCGTCAAGCCACGAGCCGGCCACGTACCCGTCCATCGAGCCACCCCCCTGTGGTTGGCGTGCCCCCTCACAACTTACTGCGGCGTGCCCGATTCGGTCCCCTCAGCCGAGAAGACGTACTCCGGCTGGATGACCGACTCATAATTTGGAGGAGCAGGGAAGGGGAACGTGAAGAATTCGTACAATCCTGCGGCGGTGCGGATGAAGCCGTATCCAAGGCCGCGCAACAACCCCCAGGTGAAACCTGCGGCGTTGCCGGAACTTTGGGAGGTTTCGTGGATGCGCTTGGGGACCTCGACCCAGCCGGTCACGGTATTGATCGTGCCGCGGGTCAGCTTGGCGAAGCCTTTGCCGGCATCCATGCCTTCAGCAAAAGCGGATGCCGAGGCGCTGCAGCAGAGCAGGGCGACCCACAATGCCCGCCGAGCCCAAATCGGGGGTGCGGAAAACATCACCGTGCTTCTTACTTTAGCAATGCCGCTTAGGAAAAGCAAGTCGCGTGGTACAATGGCCGCCTTATGCCAGCTTCCGCGCACGAACAGCGTCTGGTGCGGTGGCTCTCACAGCCCGGCGCGTATCCCCATCCGGCGCAGGCCATTGAGCGGCGCGAGACGCATGTCTCGCACGTCTTCCTCGCCGGCGCCTTCGCCTATAAGTTGAAGAAGCCGGTGAAATTTCCCTTCCTCGATGCCTCCACGCTGGCGCTGCGAAAGCGCTTTTGCCGGCTCGAGCTGTCCTTGAATCGCCGCTTGGCTCCCGCGGTCTACCTCACGATGGTTCCGGTGGTGGAAACGCCCCGCGGACTGCGGTTGGGGGGCCGGGGTAGGATTATCGAGTGGCTGGTGAAGATGCGCCGGCTGCCGGAGGAGCGCATGTTGGACCAGGTGGTCGCGCGCCGCCAAGTCACCCGGCGCGACATGCGGCGCATCGCCAGGCGGCTGGTGCCGTTTTTCCTGCGGGCGGCCCGCGGGGGGCGCATCGCGCGCTTTGGCGAGCCGGCACAGGTCCGCGCGCTGGTGCTCGGCAACTTGCAGGAGTGCCAGCCGTTCCTTGGCACTTTGTTGGAGGAAGGGGACCGGCGGTTCGTGGAACAGGCCTACCGCCAGTTCCTGGCGCTGAATGAGCCGCTGCTGGCGCGCCGCGTGCGGGAGCGCCGTATCATCGACGGCCACGGCGATTTGCGCTGCGAGAACATCTGCATGACCCAGCCGGTGAACGTGTTCGATTGCGTGGAGTTCCAGCCGGCGTTCCGCTGCGCAGATGTCGTGAACGATTTGGCATTCTTGCTGATGGACCTGGAGTCCAGGGGCCGACAGGATTTGGCTCAAGCGCTCCAGGACGCGTGCCGGGGCCCGCTGCACGATCCGGATTTTGAGCGGCTGCTGCCGTTCTACAAATGCCACCGCACGCTGGTGCGGGGCAAGGTGCGAGGTTTTGCGTGGCTGCAGCATCCACGGACGGTCCAAGGCCGCCGCATCCGCGGGCTCTCGCGGCGCCACTTCCAACTGGCGGTCGAGTACGCCAAGCGGTTCTCGCGACCCCGGCTCATCGTGGTGGGTGGGTTGATCGGCAGCGGCAAAAGCACGCTGGCCCGCGGCCTCTCGGAAGCGCTGGGCGCGGCGTGGCTGCGCACCGATCAGATCCGCTTGACCGAGTTTGCGAAACGGCGCCGCTCCAGGCAGGGATTTGCCGAGGGAATCTACGCGCCCCGGGTGTCTGAACAGGTGTACGACCGGATGATCCGGCGGGCGGAGCAATTAGTGCGCTGCGGAGAGAGCGTGGTGTGTGACGGCACCTTTTCCAAAGCGCAGGGTCGGGAAGCGCTGTGGCGCATCGCCAAGCGCTACGGCGCTGGCTTCCACTTCTTTGAATGCGCGATCCCCAAGGCGGTCGCGCTGCGCCGCATCGCCAAGCGCTACGCCGCGCGCACGGATATCTCTGAAGCCCGCCCGGAGCACTACGACCGGCTCAAAGCGGATTTTGAGCCGGTGCGAGGATGGTCCGCCCGGGAGTGGACCCGCATTTCCGACAACCGCGCCTCCGGCGCTACGTTTCGCGAAGCGTTGCGTATTCTCCAACGCCTGGCCTATAATGGGGTTTCGGGTTGATTTGTGAGGCCCTACCCACCACTGAAGGAGGCACCATGTCACCCATCCGCCGTTTGACCCACACGTTTGACCGTCTGCTAGGGATCGAACCGCTCCACGCGCACTGCGACGTGCCTTGCGGCATCTATGACCCGCACGGCGCGCAACTGGGTGCCAAAACTGTGTTCACCATGGTCAAGAAGATGACGGATCTGCCTGTCCCTCCGTCCAGCGCCCCGGCGCAGGAGCAGTTGGCCTATCGCAATACCATTGTCCGTATGACGACGACAAAAGAAGACCATGCGCGTTTGTGCAAACAGGAGCTCCTCATCCTGTGGACCGACTACTTCAAGCCGGAGCATCTAAGCATGTTTCCCGACCTCCACGAGACGTTTTGGAAAGCGGCCAAGCTGTGCTCTGCCGACAAGCAAAACGTCGACCTTGGCAAAGCGCAAGAGCTGGTCGATGCGGTCAACAAGATCGCCGAGATGTTCCAGAAGGCCGAGGCCGCCAAGAAGAAGTAGCGCCCTATGCGATATCGGCTGATGCGGGTGCAGGGTTCCAGCATGAGCCCGACCCTCAATGACGGCGATCTCGTCATTGTGGATCGGGAGCTTACCGACGTCCCACCGGCCGGGACGATCGTGGCGGCGCGTCCCGCCGGACTGGATGGCAAGGCGGTGGTCAAGCGCGTCAGCGCCGTCTGCGCCGAGCAGCTCACCCTGTTGGGCGATAACCCCTTCGACAGCCTGGATTCCCGCCGCCTAGGCCCTGTGCCCCGTAGGGACCTCCTCGGTTCGGTGCGCCTCCGTTTATGGCCCTGGTCCCGCATTCGATGAAGCGCATCTTGGTCATTCTCGCGATTCTCGTGGTGGTGGGGATCCTCGCCTTGGGGATTTTTATCGCGACGTTCGACGCCAACCGGTACCGGCCGGCCGTCCTTCGCGAACTCCAGAAAGCGACCGGCAAGCCGGTGCACCTGGACCGGTTGAAGCTCGCATGGCGCGGCGGGATCGCCTTGCAGCTCGAAGGATTACGCATCGATGAGTCTGCGGCTGCACCGGAACCGTTGATCGCCATTGAGCGGGCCAGCGCCGTTGTCCGCTTGTGGCCGCTGCTGCGCCGGGACGTTCAGATCACGTCGGTCATCCTTGAGCGGCCGCATATCCTGATCGCGCGCGACGCCCAAGGCCGGGTCAATCTGCTGGGCTTGGCGGCCGCTGGAGCGCCAGCCGCCGCGTCAGGCCAGGAAGTGGAGCTCGGCGCGCAGCCGGTGACGATCAATATCGCCTCGCTGCAGATCAAAGACGGCACGGTGCATTGGACCGACGCGATGAGCACGCCCGCGATGGATCTGCGCTTCACGGCCGTCAATCTGACGGCAAAGAACATCATGCCGGGACAGCCGATGGACATCGAGCTGACCGGGGCGTTGGTATCCGACACGCCGAATCTGCGCGTGGCCGGACGACTCACGCCGCCCGGCCCGGAGAACGCCGGATCGATCGAGCGGCTGGCGTTTGACGTCAACCAGCTGCCGCTTCAAGACGTGTTGCCGCCCAGCCGTCCGGAGGACCCGAAGCTGCGCGGCATGGTGACGATGACGCTTGAAGGCGAAGCGGCCAGCTTGGCGCCTGAGAAGGTCCTGCAGTCCATCAGCGGCACCGGCACGGTGAAGCTGGAACGGGGCGTGCTGGCCAACATCAATATCCTGCGCATGGTGTTCGAGCGGCTCTCGATCATCCCCGGATTGGTGCAGACATTCGAGGCGCGGCTGCCGGAGGACTACCGGGCCAAACTCACCGCCACCGACACCGTGCTGGAACCCATCACCTTGCCGGTATCGTTTGCTCCGGGCTTGCTCCAATTCGACCGCTTCACGATCCGCTCCGATACCTTCGGGCTCTCCGGTGCCGGACGGGTCGGGATGGACGGCACGGTCGCGCTGAACACGCAGCTGCGCATTGATCCAACGCTGTCGAAGGCGCTCATTGCGAGCGTCAATGAGCTGCAAGCGCTTGCCGACGCCCAGGGCGCCATCGAGCTGCCGGTGGCGATCCAGGGCAAGCCATACGGCCTGGCGGTCTTGCCCGATCTGAACTACGTCGCGTCCAAGGTCGTGACGACGAAAGTCGAGGATTTGATCGGCAACTTCCTCAACAAGGCGTTCGAGCGCGAAGAGCCAAGCGCCGAGCCTGTCCCCGCACCCGCCCAGTAAATTTTCCCGCGCGCCTTGACGTTTCGCACAGACCTTAGGTAGACTTCATGTAACAGTAGGTCGCAACACGGGTTTGACATTCTCGATAACGGCAAACTCCGAGCAATCGGAGGACGCAAAGCCACGGGTCCTACAGGGACAGCCGGGTTACCGAAAGAATGCATATGTTCACGACATCCACCGCACTGACTGCACGCAGCCATGCTGCGTGCGTTTCCTTTTCCCGCACGCTTTCTTCCTGTGGGCGCCATGCTTGAGCCCAGCGCCGTGCTTCTCCTGCTGGGCCTGATTGGTGCATGCCTGGTGGCCTTGACCTTCACGATCGTCTGGCTCACCTGGAACTTCCATCAAACGCTCCGTCGCCTGGACGCCCTGCTCAACGTCGCCACGCCGGCCATCCGCGAGGCGCGCCGCTCATTACAGGAACTCCGGCGCATTCTTGAAAAAACCCATCATGCGACTCGAACGGTTGAAATGGTGGTCCAGCGGGCGTGTGATGCGGCCTCGGAGGCGCTGGAGCATGTGGCTGATTGGACCGGTAAGGCGCGTTCGCTGTGGCGACCATCGCATCGGACAAATGGGGCGAGGGGGGAACCTCGCCGTCGGCATCCGGGCGCTTGAGGAAAGCATCCGGAGTGTGGCAGTGGGTGTATAGAGGAGGGTTCGTGGATGCAACAGAATCGTCGTCGGGGTGGTGCAATTCGGACGGCCGGAGTCTTCACGTTGGGAGCCGCGCTTGGCGGCCTGTGCGGGGTACTCTTCGCGCCGGCAGCCGGTCAGGTGACGCGGCGCCGGTTGGCACAGCGCGCTCGCAACCTGCAGCGCGAGACCGCTCGTCGCCTGGGCAGAACGCAGAAGGTGCTGGCCCACAAGGCGGTGGAAGTGCGTGAGGCTGCCGGCGAGTGGATTACCGACCACATGCCGCGCGCGCACAACGGCCGACAGATCCGCCGCCACGCGCACACGAACTAAGCATTATCAGCTCGAGTTAGGGAACGGCCCCCCGGTCTTGCGGTGGGGCCGTTTTTCCTTTCCCACTCTGCTATAATCGGGTCAATCGCATGCGCAACGCACCCGCTCGGCAAGTCGCCGAAGAGCTCAAAGTCCTTCTGGAGCGCCTGCGGGCGCTCGGCAAGGAAGAGCGCGTCCGCAAGGGGCCTGACACGGAAGCGATCGAAATCGCGGTCGTCAACCTCGATGCCGCGATCGATATCCTGACCGAGTAGAGCTCTACCGCTTCCAGCCCCTCATGCCACGTTGGTCATTCTGTCATCACCGCTGCGGCATCATAACCAGGCGTGAGCCTAGAGTTGGTTTCACAACCTCGCGCGAGCCGCGTTGCGAACGCCAGCGGGCTAGATGCCAGGAGCGACGACGAAGGTGTACCCCCTGGGGTACTCCGAGGAGGAGCGACACCGCAGATGGCCCGCTGCCGCCGCAACCACCTGTCGGACCATGGGCTGGGCCGATCTGCGTCGCCCCGCGTTGTTGCTCGTCGCTCGCGTACTCGTCTGCGAGTACGCCACGCTCCTCGCGCCTCGCGGGGCTCGCACCTCGGCCCAGCGCGGCTGCGGGAGGTTTTGAAACCAACTCTAAGGAGGTCGCGATGAAACGACTGATTCTGGGATTGGCGGCGGGTCTCATGCTGGGCGCCATGGCCTACGGGCAGGATGATGACGCGCTGCAGAGCGCGCGGCTTGAAGAAATTGCGGTGGGCGCCGGCAGCCGCGCCACCTTCGCGGTGCCACCGGAGTACGGCCGGCTGGCCGATGTCGCGGTGAATTCTGGGGTCCACTACCTGTATTTTGAGGATTCGCAGGGAGTCATCCGGCTCGTCCTGATCGGCCCGCGGGGCGCGGTGCCGCGCTCGCGGCTTGACGTGCAGCTGCTCAGCCCGCAGGTCTACGTGGTGGAGCGCGCTGCTGCGCCGGCATCGTAATCCGTAATCGATGCCCAGCACGACACGTCCCCGCAGCGCGTACCGTGAGCTGCTCGACGACCTGAAGCGGTTGGCGGGCGCAGGCCAGGCCACGCTTTCCGAGCGGCTGCGGCCGCTGCGGGTGATCGAGGGCAGCGTGACGACCGATCGCGCCAACCGGCTCGTCTATGACGTGGCGGGCTCGCGCGACGGCGCGGATGGGTTCAGGCCGCGGCGCATCACGCTGGATGGCGCGTGGCGGTTGAACGCCGATCATGAGCTGGAGCTTCGGCTGGCGCAAGCCGAATCCGCCAGGCCGCGGACGCTCACCCTGCGCGGTGCGATCGTGCAGGCTAAAGCGAACCATCTGGTGTTTGCGCTGCGCGGCCAGGACACCGGCGCGTTTGTGCGCGCGCAGCGCCTGGCGCTCTCAGGGCGCTGGCAGGCGGATCGGCACAACCGGCTGACGTTCCTCGTCGAGAAGTCCCGCGGGGAAGAAGACCGCCTCACGCTGGCGGGCGCATGGGCTGTGGGGACGCGCCACGAGCTGCTGTACCGGTATCGCCAGCGCTCCGCCGGCCGGCCAAATGAGCATACGCTGATGTTCCGCGGAGCCTGGGACATCGCCGGCGCGAACCGGCTGGTGTACCGGCTCTCTGGATCGTCTGATTCGGCGTTTGAGTTTTCGGCCAGCGTGCAAAGCCGCGCGTTGCAGGCGCGCGAGGGGCGGTTGGCGTATCAAGTGGGCATCCGCACCGCCCGGGGCTCCACGCATCGCGAGCGGGTCGCGCTGTTCGGCGCCTGGAAGCTGCACAAAGATGCCTCGGTGTCTTTCGAGGTCCCCTATGCCGACGGGCGGATTCAGGCCATTCGTCTGGAAGGCGCCGTGGCTCTTGGGCCGCGGGAGCAGGCGGCTGTGGCGCTGCGCACCCGGCGAGGCGAGCCGTTGGGGCTCACCCTTACGTTGACCCGGCAGATGACGCGCGATGCCGGCCTCTTTGTGCAAGCGCGCCGGAATGGCGAGGAGCGGTCGATCATGGGCGGAGTCCGTATCCGGTTTTAGCGATGAGTCTGTTCCCGGTGTCGCCGAAAAAGGAAGCGGAATTGCTGCACGCCATGCGCCGGCTGGGTATTTCGGAGCGCGACCTGGAAGAGTCGTTCATCCGCTCCAGCGGCCCAGGCGGCCAGAACGTCAACAAGGTGGCGACGTGCGTCGTGCTGCGCCATGCGCCCAGTGGGATGGAAGTGCGCTGCCAGCAGGAGCGCTCGCAGGCGATGAACCGGTTCCTGGCGCGCCGGCTGCTGGTCCACAAGCTCGAAGCGCAAAGGCTCGGGCGCTTAAGCGCCGAGGCGCAGCGGATTGCCAAGATCCGCCGCCAGAAACGCAAGCGCTCAAAACGAGCCAAGGAAAAGCTGCTGCGGGACAAATACCTGCGCGCCCGGAAAAAATCGCTGCGCGGGCCTGTGCGTTCGGGAGAGTAGACGAGGAGACGCCAATGGTGATCGGGCTGTTCTTTGTCGTGATGGGGATTCTGATCCTATTGAACCCGGCGGTACTTGTCGCCATGGTGGCGCTGTTGTTCATCATGATCGGCATGGGGATCATGGCCATGAGCTGGCAGTTTCGCCGGATGCATCGCCGCTCGGAGTCGCAGTTCGTGAACTGGATCACCCGATTTTGAACCATGAGCCAGCCAAGGATTTTGGTGGTCTACAAAAAAGACGCCTACCAGCAGTATCTGCAGGAGCAGCAGGATCCGCATCTGCTGCGGCTGCTGCGCCGGCGCCAGCCGGACGTCTTGGACATGCAACGGGCGCACACCATCCATGAAGAGGCGATGGAGGCGGTGACCCACGCGCTGCGGCGCATCGGGGTGGCGTTCGATCTTGCATATCGGGCTGACTTGAAGGTGACGCGGCGCTATGACCTGGTCGTCTCCGTCGGGGGCGATGGGACGTTTTTGCAGGCGGCGCGCAGCGTGAGCCGCACGCCGATCATCGGGGTCAACTCAGACCCCCAGCGCAGCGAAGCGGTGTTTTGCGCGGCAAACGCGAAGAGCTTTCGTCGGTTGTGCGAGCAGGCATTGGCGGGCAAGCTGCCTGAGCTTCGGCTATGGCGGCTGCAGATTGCGCTGAACGGGCGGCTGTGGCCGGTGCGCGTGCTCAACGACGTGCTGGCGGTCCACGACGACCCGGCGACGATGAGCCGCTACCGGCTCAAGATCGGCTCCCGGGAGGAAGCGCAGAAGAGCTCAGGGCTGTGGGTCTCGACCGCGGCAGGCTCCAGCAGCGCGGTGCTGGCGGCCGGCGGCCGTCAGCTGCCTTGGAGCGCGAAGGCGTTCCAATACCGGCCCAGAGAGCTGTATCGCGGCCGGCTGTCGCGCTGCCGGCTCACCGGCGGGGTACTGCATCCTCCGGCGCACGTGCGGCTGACCTGGCTCATGCGCCGCGGCGTGGCGTTCATCGACGGCCCCCACGTCCGCATCCCGCTGCGATTTGCCGACCACCTCGACATCAGTCTATCATCACAGGATCCGCTGCGGGTCTTGGGAGCGAGGGGCAGGTAAAAAGCAAGCGACCCCCGAGAAACTCGAGGGTCGCTTGCGTGGTTAGCCTCGCCGAAGCGGGGCTAACAGGCTCAAGACCTTAGGCCTTGGTGACGTTAGAGGCTTGCGGTCCCTTCGGCCCTTGGGTGATTTCGAACTCCACCGCCTGGCCTTCCTTGAGGGACTTGAAGCCATCACCACCGATAGCGGAGTAGTGGACGAAAACGTCCTTTGAGCCATCATCCGGGGTAATGAAACCATACCCCTTCTGATCGCTGAACCACTTCACGGTGCCCTTTGCCATGTCTAACCCACCCCCTTCCTAGCTACAAAAACACAAAAACCGCACGGCAACCTCATCGGCCACCTTGCGGCTCCCAACGAAAGTCGATTGAATTTGGCTAGCTTGACTAAACTTCCGGACAGAGCACGAACTGTTAATGCGTCGTACCTCGTACGCGCTGCGTCTTCATAACCACAAGGTTTCCAAGATGTTGCAGCGCACTAAGCTTTCGGTCCGGTTGGTAAGGAACGCCCAATGGACCTCAGCTAGACTAGGAACGCTCAAAAGGATACCTGAAAACTCCTTTGGCGTCAATAGAAATTTCTCCCGGGCAATAGGGTACAATACTCCAGGAGGTATCGGGATGTGGAAAACCAGGCTGTTTCTTGTGCTGCTTTTGGTGGTCGCCGGGCCGCTGACAAGCGCCACAGCTCAGGTTAGAGAAGCCAAAGTCGCCGGGCAGTTCTATCCGGACGACCCGGCTGAGCTTCAGGAGCTTGTCCAGGAGCTGTTGAAGCGGCAGCCTGAGCCGGTATTTACCGGAAAACCCAGGGTGCTTATCGTTCCGCATGCCGGCTACCAGTATTCCGGCTTGGTGGCGGCCAATGGGTTCCGGCACCTCCAAGGGCATCGCTACGATGGGGTGGTCGTGGTGGGCTTCATGCATCAGAGGCCCTTTGCAGGCGCTTCGGTGGATACCGCCGAGGCGTATCAAACCCCTCTGGGCGAAATCCCCATCGATCAGGAAGCGGTCGCCATCCTCCTGGCGCATCAGGGTATTCGGCATGTAGAGGAAGCCCATGCGAGCGAGGAACACTCGCTGGAAGTGGAGCTGCCGTTCCTTCAGGAGGCGCTGGGGCGGTTCAAGCTGGTGCCTGTCTTGATGGGGAGCGCCGATTGGAAGGATGCCGAGCAGCTGGCCGAGGCGCTCTCCACACTGGCTAGAGTTGGAGATTACCTGTTCGTCTTCAGCAGCGATTTGTCCCACTACCGGCCGTACAGCCAAGCGCAGCAGATCGATGAGGCGGCGGTCAGCGCCATGGTGTTGGAGACCTCCCAGGCGCTGCACCGGCTCTTTGCGACCGGCGAGATCGAGGCCTGCGGCCGCGGGCCTATCGTGACCAGCGCGCTGCTGGCCGCCAAGCTCGGGTATCTCAAGCGTGAGCCGCTCTACTACGCGAACTCCGGCGACACCTACGGCAACCCAAAGAGCGTCGTGGGGTATGCGGCGATTGCCATGTATGAGCAACCGATGCCGGCAAGCGGACGGCTTTCTCCTGAAGCGGGAATGGCGCTCGTGCGGGCGGCCCGGGCGTCGCTTGAGTACGGGCTGCGTCGGCGGGATGGACCCAATCCTTCAGAGGAGCTCAAGCGCTATCCAGAGCTCTCGCAAGCCAGCGGGGTGTTCGTGACACTGCGCAAGCAGGGCGCGCTACGCGGATGTATCGGCCGCATCGAGGCGACCGAATCGCTCTCAATGCTCGTGCCGCAAGTGGCGCTGGACTCAGCGCTGCGCGACAGCCGGTTCCAGCCTGTCACCGCCGATGAGCTGGTTGAGCTGCGGGTGGAGGTCTCTGTGCTCACGCCGCCAGCCCGGCTGCCGGCTCATGAAGACCTGGTGCCTGGCAGAGACGGCGTGATTCTGGAATACCAGGGGCGACGCGGCGTGTTTTTGCCCCAGGTCTGGGATGAAACCGGCTGGACCCGTTTGGAATTCCTGCGGGAGCTGGCCTCGCAAAAAGCCGGCCTACCGCCAGATGACTGGGAGCAAGCCACGCTGTACGTGTTCCAGGATCAAATGTTTGAGGAGCCTGCTAATTAGTGGAAGGGTCAGTGCGTTCGGGGGCGGCAGCAGGCGGTGAGTGGCCGCGCACGGCGCACTGGTTGGCAGCACAGGCAGGGTTGCGGTGGAGCAAGTAGCGGTGGGTGGCGATCCAGCGATAGATCCGAGTGCCCAGCCACCGCATGCCCGGCACATAGAGCACAGGCACCAGCGGCCAGACCATCGGCAAGTGCGGCGCCATTCGCCGAAATGCTTCAAATCCTCCTGAGACTCTCCCGTTGGGCTCCAGCAAGACCATCTCGCTTCGACACCGCTGTGGTGTGAGCGCCGGGTTCAGTTTCGCCAGGTCCGGCTGCGTATGGAAGTCCAACGGATCGACCCACCCGAACAGGTCCAACACCCGCAGCCGCTTGATGCTCTCCAGGCAGAACCCACACCGCCCGTCATACAGCAAGACTGCCCGCCCGCGGGCGGCATGAGATTCTTGTCGTTGCTCAATCCACCGCACCAGCGTCTCCGGTTTGATGAACAGCAGCATCATCGGTGGGAACAGGAACAGGAAGATCGTCGGCACGTGCAGCGTGCACCAGAGCATGCCTTGAAAGGCGATGCCCAGCGGAATCCCCACTATGCGCAGCTTGGGAACCAGCCAGCACAGCGGGATGACGAACTCGCATACCACGCACGCCACCCCCAGCCAATAGCACACCTCCGGCTGGCCTGCCAGCCAGGCCCTTCCCGGAAAGTTCCGCACGACGCCGATGGGTGGATAGTTCATGAGGTGATAATACGGATTCTCCGTGAGCCAATTCCCTCCGGCGGCGATCTTGTTGAGCGCGGTGTACCAGAAGATCCACACGAGCTGCAGTTGGAGCAGCCGCTGGATGAAATAGGGGCGCAGGCGCTTGTATGAGATGCTCTTGGGCCGTCGGAGGCTGTCGAGCGAGAAGAAATCGCCGTGATAGCCGGTCGCGCACATAAGAAAGAGCGTGACCAGGAGAATATCGAAGCTCAGCGTGCCGATGTGCAAGTTGTTGAGCGCATAGAAGTAGTAGCAGGATAGCATCAGCAGGAGGGAACTTTGGTGCGAGCGGTATCCCAAGGCGCATGTCGTTAGCGAGATGAGGAACAGCGCGACGAATGACCAGATCACCCATTCCGGGCTGGCTTCGACCAGTTGGAGAATCCACAGAGGAAAGAAGGAGAAGTTCTTGGTTTTGAACGCGGTATGGAGGTAGTTGTCCTCCATCTCGAAGAAGGATGGGACCATGTGCGCCCCGACCGTCCAGGCCACGGCGACGCGGAACAGGCCCAGGCTGAGCGAGGGGCGCTTATCGAGGAAGGCTTGGTGCCACCAGCGTGCGCGCATCATTCGCATCGGTACATCACCTGGCGCAGCGGCGGCTCCTGCTGCGGCGTCAAATCAGGATACTCGGCGATGACGACAGCGAACGATTCGTAGGAGGGGAACTTGCGCCGCAGGTACCGGCAGAACGCCGGCCCGCGCCGCTGATCGGCCACAGTGACGAGCATGTTGCGGTGGATATTGTCGTACCCGACGGCGCGCGTTTCGAACACCCGGTGCGGGTCGAGGAGCTCAGGTTCGGCATTGCGCACGCCGTAGACTTCCGCGAAGCCGTAGCGGTCGGGCACATCGAAAAACATGATCCAGCCGGCCGGCGGGAATAAGAGGGCGAGTTTAGGTAAATCGCGCTTGAAGAGCGGGGTGAGGTAATTGGCTCGCAGCGATTCGTAATGGAAGGCGAGCGACCAGCACAGGACGAACCAAGTGATAGGGATGCTGCGTCGAAGCATCGGGGGTTATTATATACCTTCCGGCGAGGCTTGGCAGGGTGATGCTCCGCCGCCTGCCGGTAAGGTGTGAGAGTTTGGTATAATGAACCAGGTTTCCTCGCAACGGAATCACTAACTCCTAAGAGACTCCATATGATTCGTCCTGAAGAGCTGGAAGCCATCAAGCGTCTGTATGGACGCCTCACCGAGGCGCATGCGGCGGCGCGCAAGAAGCTGGGCCGCCCGCTGACGCTGGCGGAAAAAATCCTCGCGTCCCACACCCGCGATTTGGCGTCGCAGGAGTTCGTACGGGGCACGAGCTACCTCTTGCTCCAGCCGGACCGGGTCGTGATGCAGGATGCCACAGCGCAGATGGCGATCCTGCAATTTATGCAGGCGCGCCGCGACACCGTCGCGGTGCCGACGACCATCCACTGCGACCACCTCATTCAAGCCCGCGTTGGAGTCGCCGACGACATGAGGGCGGCGCTCGAAGCCAACCGCGAAGTCTACGATTTTCTCCGCAGCGCCTCGGCCCGGTACGGTATGGGATTCTGGGAGCCGGGAGCGGGGATTATCCACCAAGTGTTTCTGGAGCAATACGCGTTTCCCGGGGGGCTGGCGATCGGCACGGACTCTCACACTCCCAACGGCGGCGGGCTGGGCATGCTGGCGATCGGCGTGGGCGGTTCGGATGCGGCGGACGTGATGGCCGGGCTGGCCTGGGAAGTGAAGTGCCCGAGACTCATCGGGGTAAAGCTCACCGGCGCGTTCAATGGGTGGGCCTCCCCGAAGGACGTGATCCTCAAGCTGTGCGGCATCCTCACGACGAAAGGCGGCACCGACAAGATCATCGAGTTCTTCGGGCCCGGCACCCGTTCGATCAGTTGCACCGGGAAAGCCACCATCACGAACATGGGCGCGGAGGTCGGCGCCACCACATCGGTGTTTCCCTTCGATGACCGGATGGTCACTTACCTAAAGGCGACCGATCGCGCCGACGTGGCGGCGCTAGCCCAGCAGCATGCGGCGGCGCTGGTAGCGGATCCAGAGGTCGAGCAGGATCCAAAGCGGTTCTTCGATGAGATCATCGAGATCGACCTCGCAGCACTTGAGCCGTACATCGTCGGGCCGCGCCGCCCGGACACCGCCCGGCCGATTTCGCAGCTTGCGAAAGACGTCGAGCAGGGCAAATTCCCGCCGCGCCTGAAGGCCGCGCTGATCGGCAGTTGTACCAATTCGTCGTATGAAGATATCGGTCGGGCGGCGGCGGTGGCTGACCAAGCTAAGCGCGCGGGCTTGAAATCGCAGTGCTACTTCCTGATTACTCCGGGCTCTGATCAGATCCACAACACCATCCGCCGCGACGGCCAGCTCTCCTCGCTGGAATCGATCGGGGGCACCGTTTTGGCCAATGCGTGCGGCCCATGCATCGGCCAGTGGAAGCGGGATGACATCACGCCGGGGGAAGTGAACTCGATCCTGACGTCGTTTAACCGCAACTTCCCGGGGCGCAATGACGGCACTGCGGATACACTGGCGTTTATGGGCAGCCCGGAGATCGTCACGGCCATAGCGCTGGCGGGCGATCTGCGCTTCAACCCGCTGAAGGATTCGCTGAAGACGCCGGATGGCCGCTCGGTGCAGTTGCAGCCGCCCGCAGCCCCCGAACTGCCGTCAAAGGGGTTTGCCCGGGGGGCGGCGGGTTATCTGCCGCCGAAACCACTCGCTGAGCGCCAGGGCGTCCAAGTGCAGATCGCGTCGACGAGCGAACGGCTGCAGCGGCTGGAACCGTTTCCCGCATGGGACGGCAAGGATTTCGACCGGCTGCCGGTTCTGATCAAAGTGCAGGGGCAATGCACGACCGACCATATCTCGCCGGCGGGGAAGTGGCTGCGGTTCCGCGGACATCTTGACCGCATCAGCGACAACATGTTCACCCCAGCCATGAACGTGTTGACCGGCGGCGTGGGG
>PCVX01000006.1:41035-46640 GCA_002796105.1 Candidatus Omnitrophica bacterium CG11_big_fil_rev_8_21_14_0_20_63_9
GACATCTCGGCTGCAGGCTGGTCATCGCCAAAAGTTTTGCCCGGCTGCATATCACCAATTTGAAGAAGCAGGGCATCCTACCGTGCACCTTCGCCCGCCCCGAGGATTACGACAAGGTGGTGCTCGGCGACCGCGTTAGCGTGAGCGGCCTGGCGCACCTGGCGCCTGGCCAGCCGCTGACCGCAACCCTCCACCACGCCGATGGCCGGACCGACAGCCTCGTGCTCGCCCACTCGATGACCGATGAGCAGATCCGCTGGTTCAAAGCGGGCGCTGCGCTGAACCTCCTCGCCGCCTAGCTCATGGCTCAGCCGAAAGTACTGATTGTCGATGACGAGAAGAACATCGTCGAGGCGATTCGCTACAACCTTGAACAGGCGGGGTTTCGCACGATCACCGCGCACGACGGCCGCCGGGCGCTCGAGCTGGCTCAGCGCGAGCTGCCCGATTTGATTACGTTGGACGTCATGCTCCCGGAGCAGGACGGCTGGGAAGTCTGCCGGTTGCTGCGCCAGGATCGCCGCACCCAGCACATCCCCGTCATTATGCTGACCGTGAAGGGCGAGGAAGCGGATAAAGTCGTTGGCCTGGAGCTCGGGGCCGACGACTATATGACCAAGCCCTTCAGCCCCAAAGAGCTGGTCTCGCGCGTCAAGGCCATCCTGCGCCGGAGCAAACCCTCCGTGCCATCGGAGGCGGTGCGCATCGGAGGCCTCGACATCGACTTTGCGCGGCACCTGGTCCGCATCAAAGACAAGCCGGTTGAGCTCACCGCCAAAGAGTTTGAGCTGCTCAAAGCGCTCGTGGAAGCCAACGGCCGGGTCTTGAGCCGCGACCTCTTGCTGGATCGCGTCTGGGGCCTGGAACAGTCGCTGGAGATCCAGACGCGGACCGTGGATGTGCACGTCGGACAGCTTCGCAAGAAGCTCAAGAGCGAAGCCAAGCGCCTGGTGACCGTCAAAAACGCCGGGTATCGCTTTGACATCGACTCCGATTGAAGACCCCCGCCTGACCTTCCCGCAATATTTCCGCAAGCTTGCGGCGCTCGTTGGAATACTCATCCTGGCCGGCGCCATCTTTTGGCGCATCGGCGCCGGATGGCTCGGCTTCCTGGTGCTCGGACTGGTCGGCTGGATCGCGCTGCGCGCCTGGATCCGCCCGCTGCAAGACAGCGCGCAGCAAACCCACCTGCGCGCTCAGCAGCTGGAGCGTCGCCTCAATGAGCTGGAATCCCAGCAGCACCAAGCCGAAGTCATCCTGGCCAGCATGACGGACAGCGTCTGCGCGCTTGACCGGGAAGGCTATGTGGTGTGGCTGAACCCGGCTGCCCAGCGCGTGCTTGGCTGGACCGCGGACCAAGTCTTCGGCAAGCGGTTGACGGAGCTGCTTCGCCAACCTGAGCTGGAAGCGCTCATCGCCGAAGTGGTGACGCAGAACCAGCCCCGCACGCAGGAGCTTCGGCTGTACGGACCGCCGGAGCGGATCCTGCGGCTGCAGGCGGCTCCGTGCGAAGGCGGCACGACCGGTGCCGCCCTGGTCCTGGTCGCGCAAGACGTGACGGAGACGCGCCGCCTGGAAAATTTGCGCCGCGAGTTCGTGGCCAACGTGTCGCATGAGCTGAAAACACCGCTGACGTCTATCAAGGGACTGGTGGAAACGCTCCTGAATGGGGCGCTTGAAGATCCGGCGAATAACCGGCGCTTTGTCACGCTCATCGAGGAAGATGCGGTGCGGCTCAACCGCCTCATCGACGATCTGCTCGACCTCTCGCGCATCGAATCCCGCGCGCTGACGCTGCAGTTACACCCGGTGCCGTTACGGCCGCTCTTCGAGCAGGTCGCGGCGACATTCCAGACGCAGTTACAGGCGGGGCGCGTCGCGCTGACACTGTCCGTGCCGGCGGACCTTCCGCCGGTGAAGGGCGATCCGGAGCGGCTGCGCCAGATCTTCATCAACCTGATCGATAACGCCATCAAGTTCAATAAGTCCGCCGGCCAGGTGGAGATCACAGCAACGGTTGAGGGCGCGATGGCCCGCGTCGCCGTTCGAGACACCGGCAGCGGCATTCCGACGGAGGACTTGCCTCGAGTATTTGAGCGTTTCTATCGCGTCGACAAAGCCCGCTCCCGCGCGTTGGGCGGCACCGGGTTGGGATTGGCGATCGTGAAGCATCTCGTCGAACTCCATGAGGGCCGCGTAGAGGCGCATAGTCGCCCCGGCCAAGGATCCACCTTCACCGTCATTCTTCCGCTGGCGTAAGCTTCACCCTCCCCCAGAGTTTTACCTAGTTTTTACTTGCCCCTGAAACGCCTCTGATGCCCTCCGGATAAACTTGTCCCCAACAACGACGAGCAGAGAACAGAGGAGGGCGTGATGGTCGAGGCGGAAGTGTTGATCGGGCACCTGCGCAGCCAGGTGCGGAATTTGCAGTCGCTCTTGAACTATTTGGAGAGCCGTCCTGCGATCGACGGGGACGATTATGCGTACAGTCGCATCCGACTGCGCGAGCTCGTCCAGCGGCTTAAAGAGCTTGAACGATTCTCAGCTCAGCGCGGCGAGGCCTATCGCTTTCGCGCGACTTGGCTGAATTAATTCTTTCAACACCACGAACAAAGGAGGAGTGATGGGGCAGTGGAGGCGATGGATTCTGGTTGTGGGAGTATGGCTGCTTGGTGGCTTTCCCGGGACAGCGTGGGCGGCCAGTGAAGTCGATATTCTATTGGATAAGTTGGTGGATAAGGGCATCTTGTCGAACGTCGAGGTCGGCTTGATCCGGCGCGAGATCGCTGAGACAAAGGAGACGCGCAACAAGGACCTCGCGAAGGCGATCGTGCCGGACTCCGCGCGCAACTGGAAGTGGAAAGGCGACATCCGGCTAAGAGACGAGATCCGCAACCGGGAAGGGGGAGGCGGCCAAGCCGATACCCACCGACAGCGGATTCGTTTCCGCTACGGCTTCGAAGGCAAAGTGAACGACCAGCTCAAGGTGCAGGCGCGGGTGGCCACCGGCAGCAGCACCGATTCCTCCACGCAAGACCCGATCTCAACCAACCAGTCCTTCAACACGAACTTCGTGAAAGTCCCCTTCAACCTTGACCTCGCCAACCTTCAATACACGCCGAATATTCCGGGCGTCAGCAAATCGACCTTCGTCGGCGGAATCATGGAGAATCCCTTCTGGACGGTCAGCCCGCTCGTCTGGGACGGGGACCTCAGCTTCTCCGGCGTGGCGGCCAAGGTCGAGCAAGAGCTCGGTCCGGCCAAGCTGTTTGTCAACAGCGGCGCGTTCTCCTTGGATACGGATGAAACCGAAACGGCGAGCATCTGGTCCGCGCAGGGGGGCATTGCGTTCAAGCCGTTCGCTGACGCGGTCAACGAGCTCCTCAAGAACCTCAAGCTGATCGCGGCCATCGCCTACCATGACTACAAGAATGTGGCGAACGCGTCCAAGGCCGGCACCAACATCAACGCGGCGTTCACCACCAACACCGCAGGAGCCAAGGACTTCAACGAGATCAACCCCTCGTTCGAGGTGGCGACCAAAGTAGCCGGGCTGCCTGTGTCCACCTACCTGGACTGGGTCCACAACGCTTCCGCGGGCAGCGACAATAATGACGGCGTTCAGATCGGCTTGAAGCTCGGAAAAGCGAAGAACCCGATCTTCAGCTTCAGCAACGGCCTCAACCTCAAGAACGGCTGGGAAGCCGGATATTTCTTCCAGGAGCTTCAGGCAAACGCGGCGTTCGATGAATTCGTTGACTCCGACTTTAACGGGGGCGGCACCAACAACCGCGGCCACGCCTTCTGGGTGACGCTGGCCACGCTCAAGAACTCGACCGTCGGAGCCAAGTGGCTGATCGGCGAGCGGTTGAAAGGCTCCAAGGATGTGGAGGACCGTCTTCAGCTTGACTGGGTGACCAAGTTTTGAGGTTTTACACGGACCTTACATCGTATTGACCGGAGAATTACGTGGTCAGGCTACACTGACAACCAATAGGCAAGGAGGCAATGATAATGAAGCGATGGTGGCTGGCAACCGCGCTCGTAGCGGTGGTGGCAGGCGCCACCCGGCTTGGGGCCGCGGCGATCATGGTCGACTCCAACCTCGGCATGTACCAGCGGGTGGGGGGCATTTCGGGGAATTTGAACAGCATCGGGTCGGATACGCTCAATAACCTGATGGCGTTCTGGGTTGAGGGGTTTGCGAAGCACTATCCCAACGTGAAGATTCAAGTGGAGGGTAAGGGGTCCACGACCGCTCCTCCGGCGCTGATCTCGGGCACCTCGCAGCTTGGGCCGATGTCCCGCCCGATGAAGGCGAGCGAGATCGATGCCTTCGAAAAGAAGTACGGCTACAAGCCGACCGCGATCGGCGTAGCGCTCGACGCGCTGGGCGTGTACGTCAACAAGGATAACCCGATCCAAAGCCTGAGCATCGAGCAGGTCGATGGGATCTTTTCCAGCACGCGTGCCTGCGGCGGCCAGAACATCGCGCGGTGGGACCAGCTCGGGCTTGCCGGTGAATGGGCGCAGCCGGTCAGCCTCTACGGACGCAACTCGGCATCGGGGACGTACGGCTACTTCAAGGAACACGCGCTGTGCAAGGGTGACTATAAAGGCACGGTGAAGGAACAACCCGGCTCAGCGACCGTGATCGAGGGTGTGACCAACGACCGGTACGCGATCGGATACAGCGGTATGGGGTACCTGACCGCCGGTGTTCGTCTGGTGCCGATCGCTCCCCAGGGGAGTACGAAGACATACGAGGCGACCGCGGACAACGTCTACGCCGGCACCTACCCGCTGAGCCGGTACCTCTACATCTACGTCAACAAGGCCCCGGGCCAGCCGCTCGATCCGCTGGTGAAGCAATTCATTCTTTATGTCCTCAGCCAAGAGGGCCAGGAGGTCGTGGTCAAGGATGGGTTCGTTCCGCTGGTGAAGGACATTGTGGACGTCGAATTGAAGAAGCTGGAATGAGTTAGGGAATGAGTACTACCGTTGTCGAGTCCCCACTCCCAACGGCTGAGCGGTCCCGCCCGCTGGGCGGGACCGCTCGGGCTTTTCGCCGCCGCACGCAGATCATCGACCGCATCGCCCGCAGCCTGATTTCGGTGAGCGGGATCGGGATCATCTGCGCGGTGCTGGGGATCGGCGTGTTCCTCATCGCTGAAATCCTGCCGCTCTTCTCCGGCGCGACGCTCCATCCAGGGCTTGTCCAGTCGGCGTTGCCCCCCGGCGAGCCGCCCCAACTCGTGCTGGTCGATGAGCATCAAGAGAAGGCGCTCGTCATCGGCACCTCGGCGCTGGTTCGAACGGTTTCGCTGGATGGAGCTGAGCCGCCGCAGGTCTTTTCGCTCGACGGGCTCCAGGGCCATCGCATTACCGCGGCATCCCGCACGCTCCGGGAGGAGACGGTTGCGCTCGGCACCGATCAGGGGCGCGTCTGGATCGGGACCGTTGCGCTGCGCACGCTCTTCGACGGATCGCAGCGGCGCGTGCAGCCGTCGGTCTCAACAGACTCGGTCTTCGACGCCACCCCGGGCTATCGGATCACCCGGCTCGCCTATCGGGCGACCGGCACTCACCGCGTGATCGCGGCGGT
>PCVX01000006.1:46648-60897 GCA_002796105.1 Candidatus Omnitrophica bacterium CG11_big_fil_rev_8_21_14_0_20_63_9
ACCGCCACCTCATCGTCACGCGCATCCGCGTCCAGCGCCCCCTGGTCGGCCCGGCCCGGCAGGTTGTCGAGAGCGTCCGGGTGCCAACCGGCGAGCTGGGGACGCCAAGCGCGCTGCTGGTCAGCGAAGACGGCCTGCAAATACTGCTCGGCACGGCGAAAGGCATCCTGGCGCGATGGCGCCTGCCTGAAGAGGGCGCTCCTCAGCTCCTGGAAGCCAGCCCGGCGGTTTCCGGAGGCTCTCTGACGGCGATGGACTATCTCCTTGGAGCCCGCTCGGTTGTCGTGGGTGGAAGCGACGGCGGTGTCGCGACGTGGTCTCTCGTCCGGGATGAAGAGCGGCCGGATGGATGGCGGCTCGCCCGGATCCACACGTTCGCCGCGCACCCTGAGCGCGTTACGGTCATCGCCCCTTCACCGCGCGATAAGGGTTTTATTACCGCCTCCTTGGATGGAACCGCCCGGCTGCACTACATGACGTCGGAGCGGACGTTGGCGCATTTCATGGCCGGACGGCACCCCGTTGCCGCTGATATGGCGCCCAAGACCAACGGAGCGGTGGTGCTCAGCGAGGATGGCCTGCTGCGGCATTGGCACATCGAGAACCCGCACCCGGATATCAGCTGGCGCGGGCTGTTCGGCAAGACCTGGTATGAAGGCTATGCCGGACCGGAATATATCTGGCAGTCAACCGGCGGCACCGACGATTTTGAATCGAAGTACAGCTTGATACCGCTCATTTTCGGCACGCTCAAGGGCACGGTGTATGCGCTGCTCTTTGCGGTGCCGCTGGCTCTGTTCGGCGCGCTCTACTGTTCCCAGTTTCTCGATAAGCGATGGCGCAACCCGATCAAGTCCACCGTCGAGCTCATGGCGGCACTTCCCAGCGTGGTCTTGGGATTTATCGCCGGGGTAGTGATCGCGCCGCTGGTGCAGTCGCATGTCGTGGCGGTGCTGGCGATGCCGGCCATCGTGCCGCTCGTGACCCTCGGCGGGATCCTGGCTTCGCACGCGCTGCCGTGGGCGCAGGCCAAGACCTTCGCGCGCCGCAACGAGTTCTGGGTGCTGACCGCGTGGGTGGTTGTCGGCATCGTGGTGGCCGGAGGGCTCGGTCCGCTCATCGAGCGGATCGGCTTTCAAGGCGACTTCGAGTCCTGGTTAACAGGGGCGGCCGGCTTGCTGTACGACCAGCGCAACTCGCTGGTTGTCGGCTGGGCGATGGGGTTTGCGGTCATTCCGGTCATTTTCACCGTTTGTGAGGATGCGTTTTCCTCCGTGCCGCGCCACCTAGTCGGAGCCTCGCTCGCGTGCGGCGCATCGAGCTGGCAGACCGCGTGGCGCGTCGTACTGCCGGCGGCCGGTTCCGGGGTATTCTCGGCTATTATGATCGGGTTTGGCCGCGCGGTCGGCGAGACGATGATCGTCCTGATGGCGACGGGTAACACGCCGGTCATGGACTGGTCGCTCTTCAACGGCTTCCGGGCGCTGTCCGCCAATATCGCGGTCGAGATTCCCGAGGCGCCCCATGGAGGCACGCTGTACCGCGTGCTGTTTGTGGCGGCGCTACTGCTGTATGCGATGACGTCCGTGGTCAACACGGCAGCGGAGCTGATCCGCTTGCGGCTCAGACGGCAATTACAGGGGTTGTAACATGAGTCCACAGCGAAAACGGCGGGCGACCGGCGCGCTTCAGCGGTTGCCGATTTGGATGACCGGCATTGCACTCGGCACGTCGCTGCTGATGATCATCGGCTTGATCGGGCTGATCATGGCGCGAGGCTTGGGGACGTTCTGGCCGGCGCCGCTATGGGAGATCACGCTCAAGGACGGCAAGAGCTACCTCGGTCTGGTCCACCATGTCGAGGCGATTCCCCATCAGGCAGACGCGCAGGGCCGGCCGGTGCGGCGCACGCTCTACCGCATCGGCAATCGCGAGCTCTACGGCGCCGACTTCGTGTGGGTCAATCATGCGGACATCGTCTCCCGGCAGCGTCCGGCGGACACGGTGTCCATTGAGCGGCTTGAATGGGGGCCGTTCTACGGCTTCTTGGCGGAGGTCAACACCCCGGCCCAGATGGCGCGTGGCGACAGCCGCCTCCTGTGGCAATCGTTGAGGCGCGAAATACCCGTTGCGCACCGGCGCGCGCGCAAGATTCGTCATATGGAAAAGAGCGTCATCGGCAACATCAACTACTCGATAGAAAGCCATCGCCTGGCGCTGCGCAAGCTGCAGCTGCGCAAGCCAGCCTCGGCAGGCTCGATGGAACCGGAGCGTCGCCGGCACGAAGACGCAATCGCCGCGCTGCAAGCCCGCTACGAGACCATCGCGCAGGAACTCCAGCATTTGCGCGCTGAAGATGGAGCGTATCAGGTGGTCCTCAAGGATATCGGAGGCAAGGCGCGGGAGCTGCCGATCTCCTCGCTGGTGCGCGTGCATCGGCCGAACCAGCTCTCGTTTCCTGGCCGCGTGGCCGTGTATGCAAGCCGCCTGCAGGAATTCGTCTTCGGCCAGCCGCGCGAGGCGAACTCAGAGGGCGGGGTTGCGCCGGCGATCTTCGGTACCGTGATGATGACGCTGATCATGAGCCTGGCGGTCATGCCGCTGGGCGTGCTGGCGGCACTGTATTTGCACGAATATGCGAAGCAGGGAGCGATCGTGTCCATCGTGCGCATCGCGGTGAACAACTTGGCGGGCGTGCCGTCGATCGTCTTCGGCGTCTTCGGGCTCGGATTTTTCTGCTACTTGATCGGCGGGACAATCGATCAGCTCTTTTTCCCTGAGCGGCTGCCCACCCCGACGTTCGGGGGCGGGGCGATCTTGTGGGCGTCGCTGACGCTCGCGCTCCTCACGGTGCCTGTGGTGATCGTGTCGACCGAAGAAGCGCTCGCCGCAGTGCCCAACGGCGTGCGGGAAGCGTCGCTGGCGTGCGGCGCAACGAAGTTTCAGACGATCTGGCGCGTGGTGCTGCCGGCGGCGATTCCGGGGATTCTCACCGGCACGATCCTGGCGATGGCGCGCGGGGCCGGGGAAGTCGCGCCGCTGATGATCACCGGGGTCGTCAAATTGGCCCCCGATCTTCCCGTCGATCACTTCGCACCGTTTGTCCACCTGGACCGAAAATTCATGCACCTGGGCTTCCATATCTACGACGTCGGGTTCCAGTCGCCGAACGTCGAAGCTTCGAAGGCGATGGTGTATATGACGACGCTGTTGCTCCTCGGGATCGTGGTGTGCCTGAACCTGACGGCGATGCAGATTCGCGGACGGCTGCGCGAGCAGTTCCGCGGCGCAGAAGTCTAAGCGGAAGTCTTAGAGGAGATGACGACCATGTTCACCCGACCGATGCTGGCGTCGACGCGCCCGTCGATTACGATCAACCGGCCGCCCCGAGGGACCGAGGCGGGTGTGGCACTGGGCGATGCGCGCATGAAAACGGCCATGGCGATCCAGCAGCTCAACCTCTGGTACGGCAAGTCGCAAGCCATCAAACAGGTCAGCATGGAGATCCCGGAGCGCCGCGTGACCGCGCTGATCGGTCCATCCGGCTGCGGAAAATCCACGCTGATCCGCTGCCTCAACCGTTTGAACGAGCTGGTGGAAGGCGTGCGCATCGAAGGGGGGGTGCTGCTGTATGGTCAGAACATCTTCGATCCTTCCGTCGACGTGATCGATCTGCGCAAGCGCGTGGGCATGGTGTTCCAAAAGTCGAACCCGTTTCCCAAATCGATCTATGAAAACGTGGCGTATGGGCTTCGCGTCGATGGCGAGCATCGCCGCGGCGTATTGGACCAGGTCGTCGAGACAAGCTTGAAGCGGGCGGCGTTGTGGGATGAGGTGAAGGACCGGCTGCACGCCAATGCCTTGCGGCTCTCCGGAGGCCAGCAGCAGCGGCTGTGCATCGCGCGGGCCATCGCAATCGAGCCGGAGGTGCTGCTGCTCGATGAGCCATGCTCGGCGCTGGACCCGATCGCGACCGGCAAGATCGAAGAGCTGTTGTACGCCTTAAAGGAGCGCTACACGATCGCGATCGTCACGCACAACATGCAGCAGGCGGCGCGCGTCTCCGATTTTACCGGCTTCCTGCTCATGGGCGAGCTGATCGAGTTCGGGCAAACCGAAAAGCTCTTTACGACCCCGCGCGATCCGCGCACCGAAGCGTACATTACCGGGAGATTCGGTTGATGGAACGCCATGTGGATCAGGAACTTGAGGAGCTCAAACAGGACCTCGTCCGCATGGCCGGGCTGGCCGAAGCCGCCATCGGCAAGGCCATCCACGCGCTCTTGCTGCGCGACGTCGCGATGGCGGAAGATGTGCTGCGGGCGGATGAGGCGATCAACCGGTTCGAGCTGGCGATTGACGAACGCTGCCTGCGGATGCTAGCCTTGTATCAGCCCGAAGCCAGCGACCTGCGCTTCATCGCCATGTCGCTGAAGATCAACAACAACCTCGAGCGCATTGGCGATCAGGCGGTCAACATCGCCCAGCGCACAATCGAGCTGCTCAAGGAACCATCGCTCAAGCCGCTCATCGACATCCCGCATCTCGCGCAGCTCGTTCAGGCGATGCTCAAGCATAGCGTGGACGCGTTTGTTCAGCGGGATACCGTCTTGGCCCGTTCGGTGTGCCAGCGCGACGATGAAGTCGACGCGCTTGATGACCAAATTTTCCGGGAGCTGCTCACCTACATGATGCAGGACCACCGGGCCATTACCAGAGCCGTGCAGCTCATCCTCGTCAGCCGCCACCTTGAGCGGGTTGCCGACCATGCGACGAACATCGCCGAAGATGTGATTTATTTGGTGGAAGGTCGCCAGGTGAAGCACCACGCGCAAGACAGCGTTTCCGCTTAAACGCCTTTCATCCCTGGTAGTGCGCCAATGCGGCTCTATCTCGTTCGACACGCAACTGCCGTGCCTCGCGGAAGTTCCGCACGTCCTCAGGATGCCCAGCGTCCGCTGACGCCTGATGGCGAGCGCGAGGCCGAGCGGATCGCCGAGGGGCTGAAGCGGTTGAAGCTGGGCATTGAGCTCGTCGTGACGAGCCCGTGGGCGCGGGCGGTCCAGACGGCGGAGCGCATCGCGCAGGTCCTAGGCCGCCAGGCGCCGGTGCGGGAGCTTTCGGCGCTGCGCGGGGACGCGGACCCGTCGGAAACCTCCCTGGCGTTGAAAGCGTTCGCGGGGTACCATAGTGTGCTGCTGGTGGGGCATGAGCCGCACCTGAGCGCCTGGCTTGCGGAGTTGGTCGTGCTCCGCGGAGGGCTGCAGGTAGTTATCAAGAAAGGCGGCGTGGCGTGCGTTGAGGTCAAGCGCGTGCCGCCATCGCAGGGCAGCGGCACGCTGCGCTGGCTCATGACTCCGAAGCAGCTCACATTGATCGGAAAAGGATGACGCTCGGCATCATTGACGTCGGGACGAACTCAATCCACCTGCTCATCGGGATCCTCGGGCTGCATGGCACGTTCCATGTGATCCTAAAGGAGCGGGACCTGACGCGCCTGGGGGAGGGCGGCCTGGCCGGGGGCCGGCTGACGAACGAGGCGATGAAGCGCGCGCTGAATGTCCTGGGACGGTATGCCACGACGCTCAAGCGCTGCGGAGTAGATCATATCGAAGCGGTCGCCACCAGCGCCGTGCGTGAAGCCCGCAACGGACGCACGTTCGTGCGGCGCGTGCGGTCTGAGCTGAAATTACCGCTTCGCATCATCAGCGGCCGCGAGGAAGCCCGGCTGATTTACCTCGGCGTGTGGCAGGCCACGCGCTTTCACCGCAGTACGCTCCTCATGACGATCGGCGGAGGCAGCGCGCAGGTGATGTGCGGCGACGGACCGCGGTTGCGCTACGCGACCAGCTTGCCGCTGGGCGGGGCGCGGCTGGCCCAGCGCTTCGTGCACCATGACCCGCCGCGCAGCGAAGAGCTGGAGGCGCTGATGCAATCTCTGCAGCGGGCTTGGATGCCGACCGCCCGGGCGCTGCGCCGGCACCGGTGGAGCCTGGCGCTGGGCAGCTCGGCGACCATCTACCAGCTCATGCTGGCCGCGTACTTGCGGCAACATCCGCGGCCTCCGAAAGAGAAGCAGCGCCTCTCCGTCACGCGCGCGTCATTGAAGCGGCTGTTGCAATGGCTGGCCGTGTCAACGGCGGCGCAACGTATTCAGCTCGCCGGGGTAGACCCTCGGCGGGAAGACTTGGTGCTGACGACGGGTTTAGCGCTCTTGGAATGGATGGAGCAGTGCGGTGTGTCGAGCATCCGGTACGCGCCGGGCTCGTTGCGGGAAGGGCTGGTCATGGACTATTTGATCCGGCACCATGAGCGCCAGGCACGGGTGATCAGCGCGTTGCTGCCGGATGCGGCGGGCGGCAATGGGCGCGCGCTGTCGCTGCCCTGGCGCACGCCACTCGTGCGGCGGCTGCGCCGCGACGACCGGCAGGCGTTTTTGAAAGGGTAACCAATGACTGAAAACGGCACGATCCATCAGTATCCCGGCCGCTTGATCATCGTGGAAGGGATCGACGGCTCAGGCAAGAGCACGCAGCTGCAGCTGCTGCAGCGCTGGCTGATTTCCCAGGGGCATACGGTGTTTTTCACCGAGTGGAACTCTTCACGGCTCGTGAAGGAGACCACGAAGCTGGGCAAGAAGAACCGCTCGCTGACCCCGCTGACCTTCAGCCTCATCCATGCGACCGATTTTGCCGATCGGCTGTTCTACAACATCATCCCGCCGCTGAAGGCGGGCATGATCGTGCTGGCCGACCGCTACATTTATACCGCGTTTGCGCGCGACGTGGCGCGCGGCTGCGATCCCCATTGGGTGCGCAAGCTGTACAGCTTCGCGATCCGGCCGGATCTCGCGTTCTATTTCAAGGTGCCGGTGGACGTCTCGCTGGGCCGCATCCTCTCCGGACGCGCGAAGATCAAGTACTACGAGGCCGGGATGGACCTGAACATGAGCGCCGACCCGGTGGAGAGCTTCAGCAAGTTCCAATCCAGGATCCTGGAAGAGTATGACCGGGTTGTCGAGGAGTACCAATTGACCGTCATCGACGCCACGGCGGAGATCGACGAACAACAGGAGATCGTGCGGGAGGTCGCCGGTAAGATGCTGGCCGCACCCCGCCCACAGGACCATGGCCAAACCGAAGTTCTTCGGGGAGGGCATCCCGTATCTGGAGCCGGGATCGCTCAACCTGAAGGGCAAACTCATCGTGATTGAAGGCACCGACGGGGTGGGTCGCACCACCCAGGTCGAACGGCTGCGCAACTGGCTGGAAGTGCAGGGCCACGGGGTCGTCGAAACCGGCTGGACGCGCTCGGAGCTGATGTCGAGCCTCATCGACCTCGCCAAGGAGGGCAATACGCTCACCCGGGAAACGTTCGGCCTGCTCTACGCCACCGATTTTGCCGACCGGCTGGAAAACCAGGTGATCCCGGCGCTGCGCTCGGGGTTCATCGTGATCTCGGACCGCTATGTCTACACCGCGTTTGCGCGGTATACGGTGCGCGGTGGCAGCCGCGAATGGATTCGCGGCGTGTTCGGGTTCGCCTTGATCCCGGACATCGTGTTATACCTGCACACCGACATGGATTCGCTGGTGAAGCGGGTGATCGGCGCGCGCGGCGGCATGGATTACTGGGAGTCCGGTATGGACATGCACCTGGGCAACGATCTCTATGACAGCTTCTGCGTGTACCAGCAGCGCATGATCGACGAGTACGAGCATATGGCGAAAGAGTTCAAATTCGAAGCGATCGAGACGTCCGGCCGGACGATCGAGCAGATCCACGACGACTTACGCGAGCGCATCGAGCCGGTGGTGCGCCGTCCGCGCAAAGTGGACGTGTCCTTGCTGGATCCTAAGGCGCTGGACTTGAAGCGGGCCGGCAATTAATGCAGCGGCACCTGGACCAGGAGCTGACGCAGCTCAAGGAAGCCCTGGTGCGCATGGCCGGTCTGGCCGAGCAGTCGATCGGGCTCTCGGTGAAAGCACTGGTCAGTCGGGACGCCGAAATGGCGCGCCAGGTGATCGCATCGGATGATGCCATCAACCAGATGGAAATCGAAATCGACGAGCTGTGCCTGCGCACGCTCGCCCTCTACCAGCCCGAAGCGGGCGATCTGCGCCTCATTGCGATGGCACTGAAGATCAACAACGACCTGGAGCGCATGGGCGACCAGGCGGTCAACATCGCCGAGCGCACAGTGGAGCTGCTGAAAGAGCCTCTCCTGAAGCCGCTCATCGACATCCCGCGCATGGCGGAGCTGGCCCAGCGCATGGTGAAGGACAGCCTCGACGCCTTCGTCCAACTCGATCCGGCGAAGGCGAAAGCGGTGTGCGAGCAGGACGATGCGGTCGACCGGTATGACGACCAGATCTTCCGGGAGCTGCTCACCTACATGATGGAAGACACAAAAGCCATCACGCGCTCGGTGAACCTGATCCTGGTCAGCCGCCACCTCGAGCGGATCGCCGACCACGCCACCAACATCGCCGAAGACGTCATCTACCTGGTGGAAGGCCGCAACATCAAGCACCACGCGCAAGACCGCTCTCCCGCCTGAAACCTTTCTCCTATTGTTGGCTGCGGCGGACCGGCCAACGAACTCCTCGCCCCGCTCCCGGGGCTCGTCAGACACCGTTGGCTGTGGTCTAGGAAAGAGTCCGCCTCGCCGGGCTGAAGTCGCACACTTCGCTCGCTGGCTTGCTGCGGGCGCGGACTTTTCTTGACGAAAGTTCCCAGTCACGCTAGCATTGTGGCACTCTCATGAGTCGCAAGCCCACGACAGCCAAACAGTTAGATACACCGTCGATCTCCGTGCGTTTCGGTCAAGCACTGCGCCGGTATTTTGTCACCGGCCTGGCAACCCTGTTTCCGGTCACTGTCACGGTCTTCATCGTGTGGCAGATCTTCCGGTTTTCCGATGGGCCATTGCGCGGGCTGCTGGGTGTCGAGATACCGGGGTTGGGGCTGCTGATCACGGTGCTGGTCATCGTGCTCGTCGGCGTGTTCTCGGTGCATTTTTTCGGGCGCGTCCTCTTTCGCACCATCGAGATGTGGCTCAGCCGGCTGCCGGTGATCCGCAAGGTGTATCCGCCGGTGAAGCAGCTCGCCCAGTTCCTGTTCGATGAGCAAACCCGGCAGGCTGCGTTCCGGCGGGTCGTGCTCGTGCCGTACCCGCGGCCCGGCGCCTATTCGATCGCCTTCGTCACGAACGAATCAAAAACCACCGTGACGGGCAGCCCCAAGACGCTGCTCACGCTCTTGATTCCGAATCCGCCCTCGCCGTTCACCGGGCCAATTATCTTTGTGCCGGAGGAGGATGTGATGCCGCTGGAATTGTCCGTTGAAGATGCCGTGAAGCTGATTGTCTCCGGCGGCGTAGTCGCCTCGCCCCTGCGGGGCCCTGAGGCCGGTCCCGTCCAACGAGCGAGGACTTAGCCTGATGGACAGTTTGTTCACTGTGATGGCCGACCCCGAGTTCTCCAACTGGGAGCGCGCCGCGCTCTGGAGCGTGCTCGGCACGGCCGTGCTGGGGCTGCTTTACGCCGTGTTCCTCGCGGCCCAGATGCTGCGCAAGGATCAAGGCACCGAGGCGATGCGAAAAATCAGCGAGGCGATTCGTATCGGGGCCAACGCCTATTTGGTCCAGCAATTCAAGACGATGCTGTTGCTGATCTTCGTGCTCACCGGGCTGCTCTATTTCACCGCGGGCGAGCAGCACATCAAGATCGGCCGGGCGGCCGCCTTCATCTTGGGAGCCGGGTTTTCCTGGCTGGTCGGGTTCGTCGGCATGAACCTGGCGGTGCAAGGCAACGTCCGCGTGGCGGCCGCCTCGCGCACGAGTTTTGCCGAAGCGCTGAAGATCGCCTACCGCACCGGCACGATCACCGGCATGCTCACCGATGGGCTGGGCTTGTTAGGCGGGACGTTGATTTTCATGATTTATGGAGAGCAAGCCTATGAAGTGCTGCTGGGCTTCGGATTCGGCGGCACGCTGCTGGCCTTGTTTATGCGCGTCGGAGGCGGCATCTACACCAAAGCCGCCGATGTTGGCGCGGACCTCGTCGGCAAGCTTGAGAAAGACATTCCAGAGGACGACCCCCGCAACGCCGCCACGATTGCGGACAACGTGGGCGATAACGTCGGCGACTGCGCCGGGATGGCCGCCGATATCTTCGAATCCTACGAGGTCACGATCGTCGCGGCCATGATCCTCGGCTGGGCCTCGTTCGGCCACAAGGGCGTGATCTTCCCGCTGCTCGTGCGCGCGATCGGCGTCGTGAGCTCTATCATTGGAACATACTTGGTGCGCACCTCCGAAGAAGCCCGGGCGGCGATGAAGGCGATCCATATGGGGTATGCCACCTCAGCAGTCGTGTCCATCGTCGGCTTTGTCGTCGTTGGATTCTATTACCTGCGTTTTCCGGCAGGCGAGATGCTGCCGGGCTGGATCAGCCTCGGCGTCGATGGGCTGGACATGCGGCCGGTGTGGACGACGCTGGTGGGCATCGCCCTGGCCATCTCCATCAACTACCTTACCGACTATTTCACCGCGCCGGAGAAGAACCCGGTGCAGTTCGTGGCCCGCGCCACGCAGACCGGCCATGCCACAACCATCATCAACGGCTTCGCGGTCGGATTGGAGAGCAGCGTGTGGTCGATCCTCGTGATCGCGCTGGCGATCTTCGGCTCCTTCCTGATTTACCAGGGCACGAACCCCACCTACATCGCGTACGGCGTGGCGATGTGCGGTATCGGGATGCTCACGCTCACCGGCAACAACATTTCGATGGATGTGTTCGGTCCGGTGGCGGACAACGCCAACGGCATCGGCGAAATGGCGCACTTGGACAAAAAAGCCCGCCAGACGCTGGCCGACCTGGACGCCGTCGGCAATACCACGAAGGCGATCACGAAGGGTATCGCTATCGGCTCGGCGGTGATCGCCGCGGTGTCGCTCTTCAACGCCTATATCACCGACATTGCCAGGTTCACCGGCCAGACCTACGAGGCGATCGTCCCGCTGCTGTCGATCTCCGAGCCGATGGTTTTCATCGGCTTCTTGATCGGAGGGTCCATCCCGTTCCTGTTCAGCTCCATGACGATCCGGGCGGTCGGCCGGGCGGCGTTCCTCATCGTGCAGGAGGTGCGCGAGCAATTTAAGGATAAAGCGATCTGGGAAGGGACGAAGAAACCGGATTACGCGCGGGTGGTCGGTATTTGCACCAGCGAAGCCCAGCGCGAGCTCATCGGCCCGGGCTTGTTGGCGGTGCTGGCCCCGGTGATCGTCGGCATGCTGCTGCATAAGGAAGCGCTCGGAGGGTTCCTCGCGGGCATCATCCTTTCCGGGCAGCTGCTGGCGGTGTTCATGTCCAACGCCGGCGGGGCGTGGGATAACGCCAAGAAATTCATCGAGGACGGCCACTACGGCGGCAAGGGATCGGATGCACACAAGGCCTCGATCACCGGCGATACGGTCGGCGATCCGCTCAAAGACACCGCCGGCCCGGCGCTCAACCCGCTTATCAAGGTCATGAACATGGTGAGCCTGCTGATCCTGCCGTTTGTAGTGGCGCATCAGGAGGGCAACTTGTTTGTCTGGCTGGTGGTGCTCGCCAGCATCGCCATCCTTGCCGTCGTCATTTATCGCAGCAAACAAGAGTCGCCTGCGGTGCTCAAGTGGCAGGCCGCCATCGATAAGGCGTCAACGGTGTAAGGTCCGGGAGAGGGAATCGCGCTGGCCGAAGCGCTCAATCGGATTAGCTCGTGGATCTGGGGCCCGCCCCTGATCATTCTGCTCGTTGGGACCGGCCTGTATCTGTGCATCATCCTGCGTGGTTTGCCGTTCTTCCGGCTCCCCGAAGCCCTCTATCTCGCGTTTATCCGCCGCAAAGACCCCGGCAGTCCAGGGGACATCAGCCACTTCCAAGCCTTGATGACCGCGCTCTCAGCAACGGTCGGTGTCGGCAACATCGCCGGGGTCGCGACCGCCATCGCCATCGGCGGGCCCGGGGCAATGGCGTGGATGTGGCTCACCGGCCTGGTCGGGATGGCTTCCAAGTACGCCGAGGCGATGCTCGCCGTGCGCTATCGCATCGTGAACGAGCGGGGCGAAATGTCCGGCGGGCCCATGTACTACATCGAGCAGGGGCTGGGGCAGCGGTGGCTGGCGGTGGTGTTCGCGGCTTGCGCATCGGTCGCCGCGTTCGGCATCGGCAACATGGTGCAGTCCCACTCGGTGGCGCAGGGGCTGGAAGTCACGTACAAGGTGTCTCCGGTCGTTTCCGGCGCTGTCATGACGGTGGTGACGGCGTTGGTGCTGCTCAAAGGGATCAAATCGATCGCGTGGGCCTCCAGCGTGATCGCGCCGGTGATGATCGTGTGCTATTTCTTCGGGGGCCTTGCGGTGTTGTTCGTCCACCGGGCCGCGCTCGGCCAGGCCTTCATGGACATCCTTCAAGGCGCGCTCAATCCGCCGGCCGCGGTCGGCGGGTTTGCGGGTGCGACGCTTGCGCAAACGATCCGTATCGGGGTGGCGCGGGGGATTTTCTCAAACGAGTCCGGCTTGGGCTCCTCCCCGATCGCGGCGGCCGCGGCGCAGACCAATGATCCGGTCCGTCAAGCGCTGGTGTCGATGACGCAGACGTTCCTCGACACGCTCGTGGTGTGCTCGGTCACCGGCTTGGCCATCGTCGTTACCGGCGTGTGGCGGGGCGGAGCAACTGGCGCCGAGCTGACGATCCAGGCCTTCCATCAGACCCTCGGGCCGGCTGGAAGCTGGATCGTGCCGGTCGGGCTGGTGCTGTTTGCATACTCGACGATCGTCGGATGGTGCTACTACGGGGAGAAAGCGGTGGAATATTTGTGGGGCGTGCGCGCCGTGGCCGGCTACCGGTGGCTGTACTGCATCGCGGTCTTCATCGGGGCGGTGGGCGAGCTCAACGTCATCTGGACGCTGGCCGACATCTTCAACGCGCTCATGGCGCTGCCCAACCTGATCGCCTTGCTGATCCTCTCGCCGATCGTCGTCTCAGAAACGCGCCGCTATTGCCAGCGGCCCAAGCAGCCCGCGTCGCCTTAGTCCCACCCTCCGCCTAGTGCCTTGATGAACAGGATCGTCGAGGCGAGTTGCTGGTTGAGGATTTGCTTGGCACCGCGCTCCGCTTCCAGCCGGGAGCGTTCGGCGTCGACCACTTCCAAGTAATTGACCAACCCCTGCTCGTAGCGCACGCGAGAAATCGATGCGGCTTCGCGCGCCGACTCGACGATGCGCACGTGAATCTGCGCCTGCTCGGCCCGCCACCGCAAGTTCGCCAGCGCATCCTCCACTTCCTGGAACGCCTGCAGCACCTGCTGCCGGTACGCGGCGACCGTCGCCGCATACTCCGCTTTCACGGCCCGCACCTGGGCGGCGTTTCGTCCGCCGGCGAAGATCGGCAGGGAGATGCTGGGTCCCAGCGACCACACGCGGCTATCCGTCTCAAAGAGCGAGTCGAACTTCGCGCTCTGGAAGCCGCCGGACCCGGTCAAGCGCACGACGGGGAAGTACGCGGCTTGCGCCACCCCGATGCGTGCGTTGGCGGCGGCGACCTGCCGCTCCGCCTGAGCCACATCCGGACGGCGCTCCAGCACGCGCGAGGTCAGCCCTCTAGGCAGGCGCGGCGGTGTGAGCGTCACCGGCTTGGCCTCGAAGTGAAACTCCGACGCGGTTTGTCCGCACAAGACCGCCAGCGCATTCTCCAGCTCGGCCCGGCGGCGCTGCACATCCGTCAGCTCGGCTTCGGCGCTGGCGAGCTCGGTTTTGGCGCGCGCAAGATCCAGTTGGCTGACGACCCCACCTTCCAACCGGCGCTGCACCAGCTCAAACGCTTCCTGCCGCAGCGCGATCGTTTGGCGCAGGATATCGGTTTCCACATCGAGCGTGCGCAACGCAAAGTACACCCGCGCGACATCCGCCGTCAGCGTCAAAAGCACGGTGTGGTAGGCGGACAGACTGGCTTGCGCTTCGGCGCTGGCCGATTCAAACGAGCGTCGGATTTTTCCCCACAGGTCCACCTCATAACTCAGATCGAGCGGCACCGCGAAGATATCCCCGGTAAACGTTCCCGAACCGCCGAAGCTGCTGCTGGAGCGCTGGAAGTGGTCATAGGACGGGTTGAGCTCCAGCGTGGGCAGCAGGTCCGCCTTGCCGATGCGCGCCACCGCTCGGGCCTGCTCGACGCGCGCGACCGCTCCTTGGAGATCCTGGT
>PCVX01000006.1:60916-65933 GCA_002796105.1 Candidatus Omnitrophica bacterium CG11_big_fil_rev_8_21_14_0_20_63_9
AAGCTTCCCACCATGGCCCGCGCGGGGCGTCATCGTTGGGCGCAGCGAGTTGCCACTCAGGCGGCAGCGGCGTTTTCCAATCGGCCGGGGTATGGACCGCGGGGCGGCGGTAGGCCGGTCCGACCGCACACCCGCTCAGGAGCAGACTGAACGCGAGCAGTAGATGCTTCATCATGGATTCCTCAAGCTATTTCGTCCCGCCGTTGGTGGCTGTTCCTGCCGGATGCGTCAGCCGCCGCCACCATGATTTTACCGCGCCGTTGCCCTCAGCGGGCGACGCGGGGCGACGCCCCAGGCGCTGCCATCGCGCCTGCACGTCGCTCAACAGCACGTACACGACCGGAATCACAAACAGCGTGAGGAAGGTGCTCAGGGCCATGCCGCCCAGCGTCGCCACGCCCAGCGGCCGGCGGCTTTCAGACCCCTCGCCGAACCCCAGCACGATCGGGAGCGTGCCGGCGACGGTGGCCACGGCGGTCATCAGGATGGGGCGCAACCGCACGCGGCCGGCGATCTGAATGGCTTCCAGCGCCGGTTTGCCTTGCTCCATCTGCTGGTTGGCGAAGTCAACGAGCAGGATGCCGTTTTTCGTGACGATGCCCAGCAGAAGGATCATCCCGATCTGGCTGTACAGATTGATGCCCATCGCCGGAATTCTTGGGATCAGCATCGAGAGCACCTTCGCGAACCCAGGCGGATCAGGCGCATAGTGCGCCCAGCCGTACATCATGGTCCCAAGCACGTTGACTTGGGCGAGCACCCACAGCAGCCCCAGCGCTCCGAGTGCCGCAAGCGGCAGCGTGAGCATCACGGTAAATGGATGGACAAGGCTTTCGAACTGCGACGCGAGCACCATGTAGATGACCGCCAGCGCTAGGAGCAGCACGAACACGGTATCCTTGCCGGCGGTCTGCAGGTCTTTGGCCTCGCCGGACCATTCATACCGGAACTCTTCCGGCAAATCTTCCTTGAGGATATTCTCGACCCGCTCCATCGCGGTGCCCAAGGTGACGCCCATCGGCGTCGCTTCGATGGTGGCCGAGCGGAAGCGGTTGTAATGGTTGATGGCGCTGGGGCCGCCGATCTCGCGGTAGGTGACGACGCTGCTCAGCTGGATGAGCTGGCCTGAGGCGCTGCGCACGTACATTTCATCCAGCTGCCGCGGGGTGAGGCGCGCCGCGCGCTCCAGCTGCACGATCACGTCGTATTCCTTGCCGTCCAGGTTCAGCTTGCTCAGGTCTAGCCCGCCGAAGAGGATCTGCAGCGTGCGGGAAATATCCTCGACCGAGACACCCAGCGCCGCCGCACGGTTGCGGTCGATCTCCAGGATCAGCTGCGGTTTATCCAGCTGGAACGTCGGACGCACGTTCATGAGGAAGCCCGAGCCTTGCAGCTTGCCGGTGAGCTGTTGCGCGTACGCGTCGAGCTCTTTGAGGTTCTGGTGCTGGAGCACGACCTGGAACGTTTGGCCAAAGCCCCGGCCGATCGCTTTCGGGATAATCGGGATCGCAATGGCGCCTTCGATCTCCCCGAAATAGCGGGCCCCCAACCCTGCGGGCCCTGCGACGATATCCTGGACCGAACGGTCCCGGTCGTCCTTCAGGCGGACAAATGCCAAGCCCTGGTTTGCCCGCCCAGGCCCGGCCCAGGGCAGAGCCACCGCCGAGAAAAAGCCGTCCACCTCCGGCGTCGCCTGGATGAAGCTTTCCATCTTGCGCACCATCCGGTCGGTGTACTCGCTGGTGGACCCTTCCGGCGTGATGACGATATTGAACAGGCGGCCCTTGTCCTCGGTGGGGAGAAATTCTTTTTCCAATTGCGCGTAGAAAAAGAAGCTCAGCCCAAACGAGATCAGGATCAGGGCGACCATCACCCCCCGGTGGCGCAACGACCACGACAACCCGCGCTCGTAGCGCCGATGCATGGCGTCCATCCGCCGCTCGAAAAATCCGATCAGGCCGCCGCGGTGGCGGCCTGGCGCGATGGGCCGCAGTATGCGCGCCGCCATCATCGGCGAGAGCGTCAGCGCCACAAACGCCGAGATCGTGACGGAGCAGGAAATCGCCACCGCCAGCTCGATGAAGATGCGGCCGGTGACGCTCGTCTGGAACGCCATCGGCAGGAACACCGCGACAAGCGCGGCGGTCGTGGAGATGATCGCGAAGGTGATTTCTTTCATGCCGGAGAGTGCGGCGTCCCACGGGCTCATCCCCTCTTCGATGTGCCGGTACACGTTCTCGACCACCACGATCGCATCGTCCACCACTTCGCCGATCGCCAGCACTAGGGCGAGCATCGTCACGATGTTGATGGAGTAGCCCAGCAGGTAGAGGCAGCCGAACGTGGCCACGACCGATACCGGGATCGCGACCGCCGGCACCAGGGTAGAGCGGAAATCGCTCAGGAAAATGTAGATCGTGATGATGACGAGTAGGAACGACATCCAGAGGTTTTCCCACACCTCGTTGATCGAGCGCTCCACGAAGATCGATTCGTCATACGGGATGTGCACGTCGATCCCTGCGGGCAGGAGAGGCGTGAGCCGTTCGAGTTCCTCTTTAATCCCTTTGGCGACCGCGACGGTGTTGGACTTGGACTGCCGAATGATGCCAAGGCCCACGGCCGGTTTCGAGTTGTACCGGGCGATCGACCGCTCATCTTCGACGCCCACCGCCGCGTGGCCGACATCGCGCAGCCGCACGAGCGTCGCGCGGTCGCGCTTGAGGACCAACTGGTTGTACTCTTCCGGGGTCTTCATTTCTCCCCGCGTTTCGATGCTCAGCTCCCGCTGCCGGTTTTCGACGCGGCCGCTGGGCAGCTCCACGCTTTGCTGGCGGAGTGCCTGCTGCACGTCCAGCACCGTGATGCCGCGCGCCGCCATCTTGGCCGGGTCCAGCCACAAGCGGATGGCGAAGCGCTTCGCCCCGCCCAACATCACGGAGCTGACCCCTTTCACCGCCTGCAGCCGGTCCTTGAGCTGCTGCTCGCCGATGGTGGTGAGCTCCAGCGTCGAGAACCGCTCACTGTAGAGCGCAATCCACATGATGGGCTGGGCATCGGCGTCCTGCTTGGCGACGATCGGCTCATCGATCTCTTCTGGCAGTCGGCCGCGTACGCGCGACACCCGGTCGCGCACATCCTGCGCCGCCAGATCGATGCTGCGCCCCAGATCGAACTCCACGGTGATGTTGCTGACCTGGTCGCGGCTCTCGCTGCTGAGCGTCTTGATGCCCTCGATGCTCATCAAGGTCTCTTCGATGGGCTCGGTGATCTGGGTCTCGATCACGGAGGCGTTCGCACCGGCATACACCGTCGTAATATTCACGAGGGGGGGATCGACGTCAGGCAGCTCGCGCACCGGCAGGCGGTACAGCCCGATGAGCCCGAACACGATCAGGCTCAGGTTCATCATGGTGGCCAACACCGGCCGGCGGATACTGGTTTCGGGCAGGGACATGCGTTAGGGCTCCAAGCGGACCTTCACGGCAGCACCCGGGTGCAGCTTTTGCGTCCCTTCGGTGACGACGATCTGTCCGGGCGACACGCCTTGGACGATCTCGACCAGCCCGGGCATGCGCAGCCCGGTGGTCACCGGCTGGAGCTGCGCTTTCTGCTCGCCGTCTACAACGAAGACGCTGGTGGTCTCGCCCTGGAAGAGCAGGGCGGTTTCCGGGATGACGACCGCATCGGCCCGAACCTTCAGCACCAGGTCCAGGTTGGCGAACATACCGGGCAGGAGTTGGCTCTTGGGATTGGGGACGTACGCTTTGACGATCGCAGCCCTGGTGGCTTCATCGACTTGGGAGTCCACGAAGTACACTTCGCCGGTGAACAGCTGCTGTGGGTAGGCGGCCACGCTGACCGTGATCCGCTGCCCTTGGCTCACCTGGCTGAGGTATCGCTCCGGCACCTGAAACGCCACTTTCATGGGGTCCAGATCGACGAGCGAGGTCAAGGTAGTGCCTTTGGCGATGAACTGGCCGGCGCTCGCCAGCCGGTCGCCGATGATGCCGTCAAAGGGCGCGGTGATGGTGGCATCACGCACTTGCTCGCGCATGAGCTCCACCGTCGCCAGGGCGGCGGCGTGCGTCATGACCGCCTGGTCGAATTCCTGCTGGGAGACCGCGCGGCTGGCCACCAGCGCTTCGTAGCGGCGGCGGTTGCCCTCAGCCATCGTGAATTGGGCTTCGGCCTCAGCCAGCGAGGCTTCCAGTTTGCGCCGGTCGATTTGGATCAGGATGTGGTCCTTGGACACCATTTCGCCTTCGGTAAAGAGCAGCTCTTCGATGGTGCCGTCTACCTCGCTCCTCACCTCCACCATCTTGTTCGCTTCCAGGGTGCCGACCAGCGCGATCGTTTCCTGGATCGGTTGGCGCTTGGCCGCCGCCCCGACGACGTTGACGACCATGCCGCCGGGGGGGCCGCCAGGACCTGCCGAGCGTTGGCAGCCGCTTAGCACAAGCAAGCTCAGCAGGGTGGCGCCAAGCGCGAGGGCGGAAAACGCGAGCGGACGGTCGGTCGGATTCATGAGACTCAACTCCTGGGTTGCATCTGTGTGTGAAGGCGCTGGATCGCGTGGTGGAAGGCTGCAAGCTCCTGAGGGTTGAGCAGGCGCAGCACCTCTTCCCACCGGCGGCGGATGACGCTTTGAAATGCGTAGATGAACTCGCGCCCCTTCGGCGTGAGCTCAACCAGGACTTGGCGGCGGTCCTCGGCGCACGGGAAGCGGTGGACGAACCCGGATCGCACCAGCCGGCCGACGATCCCGGTAGCGGTGGGCATGCGCACGTGCAGGTTCTCGGCGAGCGTGCCCATGCAGCAGCGGCCGTGGCCGTGGATGGCCATGAGGACTAAGAGCTGTGTTTGCGTGATCTTGCGGTTGATGAAAAAATCCAGCTGGACGCCGCGCAGGATGCTCGGCATCAGCTGGGAGATGGCCAGGCTGGCCTCGTGCCGGTTGACGGTTCGGGTCGTGGTCATAATAGTTCACACACGCTAAATATTAGCTGAAAAGAAG
>PCVX01000045.1:0-36238 GCA_002796105.1 Candidatus Omnitrophica bacterium CG11_big_fil_rev_8_21_14_0_20_63_9
CGCTCCTCTCCTATCAGGACTACCTCACCTGGCACACCACCATCCAAGTCGGACAGACCGCCTCAGGCTTCCTGTTCCTTGGCGGCACCGGCAACACCTTCCTCTGGGATCAGCTCGGCGGCAACGATGCGCATCCGTACACCAGGCTCACGCGCATGCTGTGGCCGCTGCGCGAGCGCATCCGGCTTGAGGAAACCGAGCGGCCGTGGCGGCAACGGGCGGCAAACCTCTTCCGCCCGCGGTTGTCGCGCGCGGATGAAGCGATTGACCGGCCGTCCCGCATCTCCCGGCTGCACCTGAACCGGTATCTGCCCACCGGCGTCTGGGACTTGTACAACATCATCGAAGACTCGGAGCGCGGCCGCCGCGGCTCGCTCTACCAGTCGATTCAAACCCGCCTGAACCAGCCCTTCACCCAGGTGCTGGAAGATGCGCTGCCGCGCCTTGGGCCGAAGTGGCTCAACCAGCGCCAGCGCTGGATCATTCCGCAGACGTTCTCCGCCATCCTGCGCTTCTTCCCGGTAGCGTGGCTCTTTGGCGGCCAGTACCTCGGGGCAGGGTTGGGTTATGCGCTCTTTGGCGACGTGGAGCATATCGGCCAGGGGCTGGTGGCGATGGTCGCCGGGTTCTTCCTTGGCGGGTTGCTAGCGTACCTGATCGGGCGCGCCATCTTCCGATGGCTCAGTCGTGCCGGCATTGTGCGCAATGCCCAGTGGCATGTGGATCCGGTCAGCAGCCTTGGGGGAGACGGCAGCCTGAATCTCTGGGCCAACCTGGTGCACTGGGCGAAGGGGTACTACAAGTTCCAGCAAATCGCGCACTTGGCGGCGGCCACCCCGGCCATGCTGGTCTCGTCGGTCATGTTCATCCTGACCATCATCTACTTCGGCAGTTGGACCGACCCGTCGCAGTCGGACTACGTGCAGGCGATGGACGACCGGGGCATTTCCGCGTTCCTCCAGGTGCTGGTCACCGCGGTGCAGACGTATGTGCCGGTGTTCCAAGGCTGGTTGCCGAGCACCTTCATCGGTGTTTTGGTTTTTCTGTGGCCGCCGATCTTCCAGTGGCTCATGACCGCGCTGGTCGTGATGCTGCATGCCTGGCGCGATGAAGTGGCGCTGCGGGAAGCGATGAATCTACGCCTGACCAGCAGCAAGCATGCGACCCTCATCATGCTGACCGATCCGCGGCTGATCAGGGACCGGGATCCGAATAAAGGCCGGTTCGCCCGTGAGCTGCGCCAGCTCGAAGGTCTGGAAGCGGCCGGATCGCTTTCGCCCGATGAGCAGCAACGGCTGGCATGGTTGCGCCAGGTGTACGACACCCTGATCGCGGCCGGCGCGCTACCCAACGCGGCTGGCGATTTCGTCGGGCCGTTCCGTGACACCCATGAAGAGGACCTCTTGGATCAAGAGCGGTTGCTCGCGGCCATCGATACCCTGCAGCCGCTTGTCGGCGAGCATGGGCCGCTCGCGGAGCTGTTGACGCATCGGCTCAGCGATCATCATCTGGCGGTGCCGGCCCCGTATGCGGATCGGGCGCTCGTAGACGATATCCGGCGCGAGCTGCTGGCGTTCCGCGATGAGGTGAATGGCATCATCCGCGTGCGGCCGGACGTGGCAACCGCCGGCGGCGTATTCGCCGTCGGTGCTGCCGCGCTATGGTGGACCGGATGGATTTCCGCATGGCTGGCGGCGCCCATCATCGCGCTGGGCGCGATGATCGCGATCCTTGGCCTTCTGCGTCGGCCGGTGGTGCACACCTCGCCGCTCATGCGCCACGGCATCGTGACGATGCTGCGCTCGCCGGGCATGCTGGTGTACTTCTCATTCCTGATCGGCTCGGCGTGGCGCGACCTGGGCGTGGCGCTCTCGCGCTGGTACAACGAGGCGTTCTGGCCCCGCGGCCGCGAGGAACAGCTGACGTCGTCACCGCGCGAGCCGGGCCGAGTGGTGCGCCGGTTGGAGGAAGCTCGGGCGCCGCAGCGGGTGACCGACCGGCTGATGCGCGCGAAAGAATCGTTCGCGGAGGTCCGAAGCTGGCGGGTGCGCATGTTCAGAATGGTCGCGCTGTTCACCCTCCTGCCTGTGATCAGCCTGATTGTGCGCCCGTACTACGGCGAGTCCATGGAATGGCGCAAGAACCTGCAGCGGCAGGTGGCCTTCGAGCCGTACATTTCCAACGTCCGCCAGGGGCTCACGGAAGCGCGGCCGGGCGTTTGGGAAGGCATTGTCGCTCAAGAGCACATGGACCGCGAGGTCAGCGGCCGCATCAACGGGTTCATTAACGATCTGGAGGCGATGCAGCGCTCCGGATTGAAGACTCCCGAAGATTGGCAGGAAGCCTGGCGCATCCTGGACCTGGCGCTGCGCGCCACCGAAACCTTCCGCCAGCAGCTCGTGAAACAGATCGAGCTGGACGAGCTGACGGAGATCCAGGCGGTGCGCGCCTACGAGTTCGTCGCCAAGCGTTTTGAGCTGTGGCTGTCAAGCGCCGGCCAGCGCGAGCTGTTCGCGAAAGCGTTCGACATTGTCTATGTCGACCTCGACCAGGGATGGGAGGTGGATGATGCGGACCACTCCGGCCGGCCGCTGACCGTGCAGAACGCCGAAGGCGAGGTGCGCGTGCAGGTCCGCTTCCCGGACGGCATTTCACCGGTCGCGTCGCTCTCGAAGCAGCTGTCCATGGACATGACCGGCAAGGTCTTCCTCTTTGAGATGGAAACGCTCTCGGGAGCGCAAGGGTATGAAGGCCGGTGGCTCCAAGCCTCCACCGCCAGCGAAGAAACAGGGACCGAGCATGCCTGGTACGACATCGGGCAGGCCGAGATCTTGTACCCAGGCCGCTCGGCGATCGTCTATAACCAACCCGACACGGTGCGCGTGCTCAACGAGTACGATCCGAAAGCCACGTCGCGCTTCCAGATCAACATCGACGGGCAGGTGGGGGCGCGCTCGAACTTGACCGTGGTCATCCGCAGCCCGCGGGTGCGCCCGGTCGTGGATATCCGCAAGCCGCTCGGCCCGTTCAACGGCCAGGCGGACAGCCGCTGGCAGTGGATGGACGACGCGCTCGGCGGCCAGCCGAAGACCGCGGTCGTTGAAACGCCGCGGGAGAAGGAAGCGGAGATCGTGGCCGAGGTGCCGGTGATGCCCCCGGTGGCGGTGACGCTGCGCGGGCCGGATGCCAAGCAAGAAGACATCGTCCTCCAGTGGTTCGATGAAGCGCCGGCGGATTTGAGCCGCAAGCGCGTGCGCGTGCGCATCCGCGTGCCCGCCGACTTCCCGCGCCAGCTCTATAGCTCCATCCAAGTGGCCGCGCAGGATGCCGAGTGGCATTGGCAGAACACCGAGTGGTCGGAGGGCGGCCTCACGCGCGAAAATCATAACCTGCGCGACAACGTCCTGACCTTGACGTACCGGCCGACGGCGCCAGAGGTCGACCAGCAAGGATTTACGGCGCCCGGGTTCGATCCCTCAACGGTCCGCGTCCTTCGCCTCAAGATCGCCACGCCCTCCGCTGCGCCGCGCGAGTATGAGCTGGACGGAGCTCTTGAGGTGCTGGAGTACACCATCGAAGAGGTGGCGGACGGCGAGCTTGAGCCTGCGGTGATCCGGCCGTTGCAGCGCGAGCAGCCCGGAGAGCCCGCGCCGGTGGCCGCGACCGAGCTGAAGTCCGGGATCGGCCGGTATTTCACATATGGCGATCTCGGTGAGGATCTGGGCCGCAACCCCGCCTTCCAAGGCGAGTTTGACGCGCTCAAGCGCCACCGCCTGGAGGCGTTCCGCCTCATGCCCGCCTTCGATATCCGCGGCGGCGTGGACATCGGCGACGATGAGATGGCCGCGATGCAGGCGTACCTGGAGCGCGCCGAGGCGTCCGGCGTGCGCCACAACATCATCACGCTCTTTGACGGCGCGGTGACGGGCGCGCAGACGCTGCGCGACGCGATGACCAATGCTGCGGCTCAAGACGCGCTGGTGGAAGCGCTTCGCCCGTTCGTCAAGCGCTTCGGCAAGTCGCGCGTGCTGGGCGAGCCGGTGGTGTTCGATCTCGTCAATGAGATCCATGCGGTGGGCGGCGCGACAGATCGGCAGAAGCAGCTGTTCGTGGAGCGGCTGGTCCAGCTGTTCATCGACGAGGCACCCGGGGCGGTGCTGACGGTCGGCGTGCAGAATTACCGCGAGCTGGCGTACTGGACGTACCTGGGCGAGCGGTTCCAAGGCCAGCCGGTGAAGTTCATCCTGACATTCCATCTCTATGAGGAGATCGAGCAGATCCCGGCGGTCTGGGAGCTTAACGTACCTGAAGGCATGGAGGTCGGCATTACGGAGGCCAAGCCGCAAGCCGGCGTCGAGCGGCAGGTCCGCGTTGCGGCGGAGAAGGGCTACCGATGGTTGCTCTTCTGGGAAGATGCCGAGCATCCCTATGACCCGGCCGAGCATGAGCGGGCGATCCATGGGTCAGAAGCCGCGCCTGCGGTGGGAGCGTCGCCGACCGCTACCCCTGCGGTGCTGCATGCATGGGCGCCGGCCTGGGCCACCGGATGGCTGAGCGGGTTTGACCTTCCGTGGGCGGGTGACGGGCTACAAATCACCGTCATCGCGGCGGTGGTCCTCATCCTGCTCAGCGGCTTGCTGCTTTCCGGCATCATGGCCGCTCCAACGCCTGCGTCCCAGCCGCCGGCGCGCGGCACAACCCGGCGCCAGGTACTGCAATGGGCAGGGCTTGGCGGGCTCATTGTGGCGGCGTACGGCGCGTACCGGACGTGGTTCCCGTCGCGCGTGCCTGTTGAGCTTGCGCTGGATGCGCCGGCATGGACCCCGCAGCGCTGGGTGGACAGCCAAGCGGTCAGCGCGGTGCGCTATGACGCGGCGACCCGGCAGATGATCCTGACCATCAATATGACCGGGCGCCATGCCACGCACGCCAAAGGCGAAGCCTTTATCCCGGTCACCCAGGCGCTGGCGGAAGTGCTGGGCGAGCACTTCTCTTACGACCTGACCGGGGCGCGCTTGCGCGCCACCTTCTCGTTGCCGAAGGAGCTGCTGGTGCCGGTGCCTCAAGCGAACCACGGCTTGCAAGTCTTCGTGAAGGACGTGGCCGGCAAGAGCCAATACGGGCGCTGGCAGAACATCATGGGGGTGGCGCCGTACGATGTGGACGTATTCCTTGAGATCGGCGACCGCAGCGCCGCGGCGCACACCGACACAGAGTTTGATCCCACCCAGATCCGTCTGCTGGGCGTGAAGATTGCCACCAATTCCCAGGCGGCTGCGACCGATGGTTACCGCGGAGACATCCGCATCAAGCGCATCGAGCTGCTGGTGCCGGCGTCGCGCCTGCCGGAAGAAGCGCGGGTGTCTCAGCCGACACCGACATCGGTCCTGCGCGCCATGCTGCCTCCGGTGGCGGCCTCAACGCTGGCCGTTATGGGACGGCCCGGCCTGAGCTGGGAGGCATGGTGGAAGGGCTTGGGCGGGACCGAGGCGACGGTTTTTGTTCTCCTCGCGCTGTGGCTGACCTCCCTTGCGCTAAAAGTGCTCTGGTTTGTGGTGCTGGAGCCGTTGCTGGCATGGAATGAAGGTCGACTCCATCGTCGCCAGGTCCACCAAGAACTCATCGAGCGTTTGGGCGACATGTCCCGCGAAACAGCGCAGGCCAGGGCAGCGTTCATTGAGCGATTCGGATTCATCACCTTTGAGTCAGCTCACGAGGTCGACAGGCTGGTGGAACGGTATCGCCTGATCGATGCCGCTGAGCTGGTGACAGATGCACGTACCGCGCAAGCGGCGATCCAGGTCCTCCTTGATGCGTTGAAGAGCGAGGAGGTGATACGCACGATTCGGCCCTCGGCGGGGGGACGGTCTGCCGATGAGCAATATATTGCGATGGCCTATGAGGAGCCGGTCACCATCTGGCACACCAAGGAGGTTCATGAGCTGTTGAACAACCCTCCTGAGCTCAAGCGGCGGATCGATGAGCGCTTGAGTAGCCAGCCTGCGGCGGAGAACTCTACGCCGTCCGACACGACGAAACCGGTACATGGCGTAACTCCTATGGAATGGCTCGGGTTGCCGGCGATCTCGCTGGAGACGTGGTGGGAGCCTGTTGCGGCCTGGTGGCAGCATGCCGGCCTGGGTGAACTTGTGATCGCTGCCTTGTTCGCATTCATTGCGTTAAGGATTATCTGGGTGCACGTGCTCTCACCGTTCATTGTCGAACCGATGAGGGGCCGTATTTACTCCGCGCGCAGTCGCAGGTCTCTGGAGAGGCATCGTAGGCTTCTGGCCACGCGTCTGAACGAGCAGTTTGGTGCGATGTCCGCTCAGACACTGAACGCGCGAACCGGGTTTGTTGAGCACTTCAAATTCCTTACGACGCGTAGTCTCTCAAGGAATCGTGTTGACAGGCCTGTCGAGTTCCAACGCTTGATCGAAGCCGCCGCGCTCGTGACAGACGCTCGTACTGAAGCAGGGGCCATCGCAGTGCTCGACAACGCATTGCGGTCGGAGCAAAGGACTGTTGGAGGTGGGGCATCCGAAGAGACTATCTACATCTACGATTCTTCCGACCCGCATGGGATGGGATCCTACCCCATTACCGTTCCGAGCAGCTTGCCCTCACCTTCTTGGACGGAGACGAGCTATTACACAGAGGCGGTGCATGCGCTGCTTGACGATCTCCCCGCGTTCCAGCGGCAGATGGAGGAGCATCTGAGGGTGCAATCGGGGTCACCGGTCGAGTTGAGGCCTCTTGAGATTTGGGTACCGCTCACGGAGTCTGACCTGCAGGACGTGCCTGGGTCCGGGCGCACTGAGACGCTAGCCTACAATGTGCTCAACGGGTTCCGACTGCCGATTGTGCGAGATCGTGAGAGTGGACTGGTCTACTTAGCTCGGCGACCAAACGCTGAGTGGTGGCAGCGTGTGTATGATGCGCCGGAATATCTTGGTAACACGCTGGACGGGCAATTCGGCTACGCCCAGTTCGATGACGCGGAAGCTGACACGGAGCGTCGGCAGAGTGACGCGCGTGTGCGAGTTGCAGAGGTGGAGCAAATTCGGAATGGCAAGCACGGCCACTGGGTTGATGTGGGCGCCGCGTCTGGCTTGGTTCTCGCGGAAGCGAGGGCATCGGGTTGGCAGGTGACCGCTGTTGAGACGAATCGGCGGGGCGTTGCGGCCATTCGGGCGAAGGCGATCGATGTCATCGACAACTCCTGGAAGGATGCCGCGATCTCTGAGGGGTCGGCCGACGTCCTCAGCTTCTACGATGTACTTGAGCACTTGCCCGATCCAGTGGCTGCACTCGCCAAGGCTCGCCACGTCCTGAATCCGGACGGCTTGTTGATCATACGGGTTCCTGACCTATCCGGTCTCACGCGAACAAACGCCGGCGTGCTACTGAGCATTGAGCGAGAGCATCTTTACTACTTCTCTGATGAGAGCATGAAGCAGTTACTCGCTAGAAGTGGATTTGAGGTGCTCTCCTCCACGCCCAGCGGCAGCGGCATTAAAGCTGAGAGGACGTTTGGGTTTGGGGTTCCGCGTCGTGGACGTACCTTCATAGCGCGACCTGCGCCAGTCAGATCACCAGGTCACGCGGTGATGCCAGGATCTGCGGTTTCTGCCGTGGTGCCTGCCGTGGGCGTGGGGACGCCGCTCGCTGGGGAGTCGCTCAGGGCGGTTCTCAACGGCTTACCCGCACTCTCGCTGGGCACGTGGTGGTCGTCGATGGATCCAGTGTCGCAGGCGATCCTCATGGCGGTCGGCGCGTCGGCGATCGTGCTCGTCACGCTGGGCCTCATGCTGTGGGCGAGCGCGCGGCGGCAGGCGCGCCGCGCTGCGCAGCAACAAGAAAGTTCGCTGCGCCTGATTGAGGGCAAGTTGCGCGAAGGAGTCCTCAGCCCGGCGGATTTCGACAGCTTCCTGGCCGCGGTCTTCCAGGGCACGCCGGAGCAGGCCGACGCGCACCTGGAACAGTTGCGCCGCTTGCTGGCCGAATGCGAATCCTGTCAGCATGCGCTTGCGGTGACGACAGAGCGCATCCGGACAGATGGCACCGCACGGCAGCAAGCCCGGCTGCGCCACTATGACGCCGGCTTTGACCGGGTCGTGCGGCATGCCCTTCAACCCGGCAAAGCGCGGGTGGTCGTGCTCGCGGGGGGAGCCAGCTCGCGGTTCTTCCCGGTCAACAAGATCTTCTCCGATCCCATGGGCGCTGGCCGCAGCATGATCCAGCAGACGCTGGATCGGGCGACGGTATCGCAAGGCGAAGGCGAATACGCCACGTTCTTCGCGCCCGAGCAGTTCCACGTGATTACCGGTGAGGCCTACGCTTCCGGCATGCGGGACCAATTGGTCGGCGTTCCCACTGGGAACGTCCTGGTTGAGCCGGACCGCCGCAACACGTGGCCCGCCATCCTGTGGACGATGGCGATGTTGCGACGGCAGGAGCCAGACGCCACCATCGTGATGCTGACGGCCGACCACATCATCCGGGACCTGCCGGTGTTCCGCGAGACGATCGCCAAGGCAACCGTCATGGCCCAAGCCAGGCCCGCAATCATCACCATTGGGATTACGCCAAGCCGTGTCGCGCGCGAATGGACCGGCTTCGGCGCGATCAAGGCTGACCAAGTGCCGAGCGGTTTCGGAGCGGACGTGCTGCCCATGCGCGTCTTTGAAGAGAAGCCCACGGAAACCCGCGCTACTGAAATGATCGGAGAGGGCGGGTGGTTCTGGAACTCCGGCATGTACATCTTCAGTATCCGCACCGCCGAGGAGGCGATGAGGGTCTATCAGCCGGCGATGTATGCGACCTACCTGAAGCTGGTTGAAGCCATCGCTGCGGGCCAGATGGATGACGCGCAAGCGCACTTCCGCGAGCTGCCCGGCAAGATCGCGCACCCGCTGCAGGAGGGCAAGCAAGCCGACAACTCGCTCGACTATGCGATCTCGGTGCCGATGACCCAGCAGCCCGGGCAGGGCATCGAAGGCTACGTGATCCCCAGCCGGTTCTTCTGGGCGGATATCGGCTCCTGGGACGCGCTGCGCGCGGTGCTGCCGTCGGATGGGGACGGCAATATCCTCGTCGGCGAGGTCAGCATGATGGACGTCCGCGATTCGATCCTTATCGCGGAGCCGGGCCGGAAGATCGTCGCGAGCGGCTTGCGGGGTACTATTGTGGTGCATGGCGCCGATGGAACAGCACTCATCGTGCCCGAGGCCAACGCGCAAGACGTCAAGCAGGTGTTCGAGTCGGCTAAGACATGGACCTCGACCGACCCGCTCATGATGAATTGCACCAACTGCGAGGTGCGGGTTGCTGATGGCCGGGTGGCTGCCTTCGGTGTCACGGATGTCGAGATCGTTCGTGAAGCTGATACCGTCACAGTCCGGGCCAGGCCAGCCTCTGTCTCTGGCGGACCAGCCGGTTTGTTGGCGGTGGCGCCGGCGGTAGCCTCGGACACCCTCGTGCAGCTGCCCCCGACAGAGCATATGCCCGGCGTGCCGTTCTTGAGCGGGTTCACTATGGAATGGCAGGTCACGTTGACGAGCGTTCTGGCATGGGTTGGCCTGGTCGTGCTGTTGGCTGGGGCGGTTGTTGCCGTGGGACTGTTGCTGCGCCGCCTGCGAGGGACGGCCGCACAGACCAGGGCTCCCGTGCCGACACCGGCGCAAGCCGCGGCCGCCGGGGCAGTCACGAAGCCGGTCTTCCTCAGCTATGAGCCCAAGGAGCTGGGCTTTGGCACGAGCGGCTTGCGCGACTTCACGAAGTTCCTCACGGACATTGAAATCTACATCAACGCGCGGGGTTTCATCGCCTACCTGGAGTCGGAAGGCGACCTGATGCCAGGCTCGAAAGCGCCGGTGGCGATGGCGCGCGATTTGCGCAGCGCCGATCCGGACACCGGCTGGTCGAACAGCCCGCGCGTCGCCGCGGCGGTCGCCAAAGCGATCGAAGACGCCGGCTATACCGTGATCAACCATGGGCAGATCCCCACGCCGGCGCTGGCCGCGCACGCCTTGAACCGCATGCCTTCGATCATGATCACGGGCAGTCATATTCCCGCGAATCAAAACGGCGTGAAGTTTTACCGCAAGCGCGGAGAGGTCTTGAAAGATGAGGAAGGATCGATCAAGGCGGCGGTGGCCGCCATGCGCCAGGTTGAGTACCGCAAGGATGCGGAGAGCTCCGCGTTCAATGAGCAGGGCATGTTCAAAGGCACCGATCCGAAGGTCGATCCGGACATTGATGGACGGCATCACGTTGATGATGGGGCGCGCCGCGCCTACGTGCGCCGCTATCTTGACCTGTTCCCGGGACAGCGGCCCCTGGCCGGCAAGCGCGTCGTCGTCTGGCAGCAGTCTGCCGTGGGCCGCGATCTCCTGGTGGAGATCCTTGAGGGGCTTGGCGCTGAAGTCATCGCGTTTGGCCGGCGCGATGAGTTTCTCTCAGTCGATAGCGAGGATGTTGAAGGGCATCTCAAGTTCTTCAGAGAGACCGCGACCGCCTATCGGCATCCATTCGCTATCGTGACGCAGGACGGCGACAGCGACCGGCCGCTCGTGGTCGATGAGAACGGCGATTTCCACCGGGGCGATGTCCTGGGGGCCGCGGTCGCCCAGTATCTGAAAGCGAGCTTTGCCGCGGTGCCGGTGAGTGCGAGCGTGGCCGTGGATATGCACTTGGCCGAGCATGGCATCGCGCATAAGAAGACCAGGATCGGCTCACCCTACGTGATCAAGGCCATGGACGAGGCGGTGGCCTCCGGCGTGGCTGAGGGGGTCGTCGGGTGGGAAGCGAACGGGGGGTTCCTCACGAACAGCCCGGTGACCATCAACGGCCACACCTTGTCGAAGCTGCCCACGCGCGATGCGGTGTTGCCGATCTTGATTCCGCTGCTGGCATCGACCGAGCGAAAGATCCCCCTGTCAGAGTTCCTGCGGGAGGCGGCGCATGGCCGCTTCACCAGCGCCGGACTGATCGACAACTTCCCGGTGGCGACCAGCCGGGCGATCATCGCGCGCTACTCCCCGGCTCCGGAGCATAAGATCGTCGAAGTCCGGTTCTACGACGACGGCACGGTGAGGTTGGAATTTGAGTACGGGACGGTGGAAACCGTCCAGGCGTTTGATGTCCGCGCGCAGCGCTTCCGGGGCATCAAACGGGAACTTGAGGAGTCCTTTAACGACTCGCACGGCTTTGATTCTATCGAGCGGCTCAACTACATCGATGGGGTGCAGATCTACTTCAAGGACCGCGAGCGCACGCACGTCCGCCCCTCCGGCAACTCGCCGCAACTTCGCAACTACGCCGACAGCGGGGAAAGCCAGGCGCGCGCCCAGGAAATCGTGGACCTGGCGATCACCGAGCACAAGGACGACGAAGACCAGCCGCTTGGCATTTACCGGAAGATTGAGCGCGCGATCGTCAGGAGCCTCCGCAGGGCCGGCGGGGAGCATGCGGTGCTGCCATTCGGGTTGGGCGAGTGGCTCATGCCGGGCTTTACGGCGCAGGGTCAAGGCATCATCCCGCGGTTTGAGGTGCTGCCCGATGGGGTGACCTGGAGCTTCCAGATCACGGTGCCGGTGCCGCTCATCCTGCTGCTTGGCGCGTTGGCTGTCGTAGTCGGCTCGCTGCTGTGGGTGCTGCGCCAGCAGCAAGCGCGCAGAAGCGCGCAGCCTCCGGCGGTTGAGCTTGTGCGTGTCCGAGCGCCTGCGGCGGACCGGTCTGAAGAGTCTCCGAGCTGGATCCGCACCGCCGAGGTGCATGCGCAGATCCTCAACGATGGGAAAGAATTCACCTCGGAAAGCTACGCCAGAGAGTTTGGGCTGTCGCTTGAGCAGGCGCGCGAAGAGCTGGACTGGCTCGCCGCGCTGGCGCGCGAATTCGACAACCGCGGTTTCTACGGGGTGGATAAGGTCAACGTCGACGGCCGGCCGGTCTACCGCCGCGTCGTGGTCGACAAGACGATCCGCGGCAGCTATGACATGCGCGGCCCAGCGGATACGCACTGGACGGACAAGGTTGCGTTCTACGTCGGGATCGCCGCCGGCAACTTCCTGTACGACCACGATGTGGATATGGCCTTCAACGTGACCGCCAGCCACAACCCTGCGGGCGATAACGGCATCAAGTGGTCGATGCGCCGCCGGCGCTCGCGGCGCCCCATGGCGCTGGTCGGGGCCGGGGTGCGCGAAAGCTCCGAGCGCATCCGCGAGGCATTCACCATCGGCTTGCGCGCGGCAGGCGTGACGACGTATGACCTGGGCGTGACCGCCACTCCGGAAACGTATCTCGCCCTGGCGATCTTCCAGGAGCCGGGCAGCGAGCCGGGGACGCGCCCGACGCACACCCCGCTCGGAGAGAACAACTTCATCCGCACGCTGAACCGCCAGGAAACCGGCGAGATCTTTGCCCAGCTCCCGCTGGCTGACGATGAAGGAACGGCCCGCATCCACGCGCTTCATGCGCGCCGCGGCGGCCATCCGATCGCGCTGCCGCCGCAGCCGGCGCAGGTGGGCGATGAGCTGGCCCGCCGCGAGGACCTGGCTGCCGAGCGCGCCGCCGAGCGCATCACCGTGACGAACCCGTTCGTGCTGCGGCACAACACCTGGGTTATGGCGATGGTGCGCCTCGGCCCGGATGTGATGAAAGCGCTCTTCGCCGAGTGGGTGCAGCGCCGGGATGACTTTGCCGGGTTGATCGAGCGCCTGCATGCGATCCAATGGCCTGACGCGCCGAACCAGATCTTCTGGCAGCAGTTCGTGCGCGAATTCGTCCTGGATCAGGCCCGGTTCGCTACGGTGCCGTCAACCGCCATGGCCCAGCCGCTCCAGGGCCAGCTGGTCGGCACCGATTTCGGCAACGGCTCCAACTGGCGCAAGACCCAGGTGCTTGAAGGATTGGGAATGCCGGTGATGCCGGTGACCGCCGATGTCCGCATCGGCGGAGAGGACGGACAGGTCGTGACCGTGAACACAGGGCGTCCTGATGGCCGCTTCCTGGTCCATCTGCCTGATCCCACCAAGCCGGAGTTCCAGCGGGAAGCCATCCAACTGGCGATGCGCCACGGCATGCCGGTGGTGATCTTCGATGAGGATGGCGACCGGTTCACGGTGGTCGATGAGCGCGGCCGCGCGATCGATGGGGCGCAACTGGCCGTGCTCTTGAGCCGCTTCCTCAGCGGCTCGATCCTCACCGACGTCCGCTACCCGCGCTACACCTTGGAGGCCATGGAGGCGGGCGGCGCGCGGCGGATCGGAGAGACGATCTTCCGGGGTCCGGTCGGCTACGCCTTTTACGTTGAGGAAGCGCTCCGGCTGCAGCAGGCACTCCACAGGCTCAGCATCGACCGCACCGCGCCGACCCGGGTGCCGATCTACTCGGATTTCCGCGAGATCACCGTGGATCTGACCAAATTCGGCGGCCAGCCGATCGCCTTCGGGGTCGAGCCCTCCGGCCATGCCTTCTTCCCGGCCAACGGCTACGCCAACGACGCCTCCTTCCTGATGGGGGTCGTGCTGTGGATGATCACGCAAGCCAAACAGCAGGGCCAGTCGCTCGCGGACTTGAACGACACGATCGTCAAGCACCCCACCTCGCCGCCTGAGCTGCGGCTGCTCATGACGCCGCACATCTCGGTGCCGGAGCGCCAGGCGTTCGTCCGGCACGTGTTGGACCGGTTTGAAGCGATGGCCAAGGCTGAGGGCTGGCACTACGAAGTGGACCGGATGGACGGCGGAGTCATCGAAGTGTTCGACGAGCAGCGCCGCTTCCTCGCCCGCGCGCTGCTGCGCAACTCGAACAACGAGTCGGTCTTCGGGATGGCGTTTGAGGGCACCACGCACCGGGACAAGCAATGGCTCGAGGACGTGGTAATGGGCCTGATCGTGGACAGCGAGGTTCGGCTTCCCAGCGGCACTACGGTGAGCGCAGATCCGTCCACCAAGCAGACGTCGGAGTATTTGCAGGTCGAATCGCCCGAGAACGAAGAAGCGGCGGCTGACGGCGGGGTGATTCGCCACATCTCAGTATTCCAGCGGCTGCAGGCTGCGCCTGACTTCGCCTCGCGCTCGGCGGCGGCCCAGGCGCGCATCAACGGCGCGGTGGCGCACGGCCAGCAGATCCTGCGGGAGAAGGCAGGCCACGCCTCGTCCGGTCCATCGGGCATGCATGCCGCGCTGCCGGTTGAAGCGCTGCTGAGCAGTGTGGGGATTGCAGGGCTGTGGGACGCGTTGGCGATTCTGCACCAGAGCGATTGGATCGCCATCATGGCTGCGCTCCTGTTCGGGATGATGGCGCCGCTGGTCATAGCCTGGCTCATGAACGCCGGCGTGTCGATGGTTCAGTGGCTGCATACCCGGCGCCAGCTCGATCGCATCTCCGGGCTGATGAAGATGGCCATGATGCTGGGATTATCCCTCGCAGAAGACAATATTCAAACGGACAGCGCGCGGTTTGCCGATGAAGACTATAAAGCGGCGCTCGCTCAGCGCGATACGCAGGTGTCCGCATCGTTGGGGATTTTGCGGCGACAGATCAACGGTCGCACCGCTAGGCGTATGTATGAGTGGCTCAGTGCTGAGCTAACCGCGGACCGCGCCTACCGCGTGCTGGAACGGTATGGTTGGTCGGCAGAGCAGGCTGCGACCGCGCTGCGTCTGCTGCAGTATTTGATCCTGGAGCAGCAGCCAATCCAGGCCGAGCGCCACTTCTCCTATTACGAGTGGGCCGGCACGACGCTCAAGCGGCTCTTCGGCATCACCGATGAAGAATTGGCGCACGAAGGCCGAGCCGGCGCGCCGGCTGAGGCCTGGGCCTTTTTCAGCGACCTGAAGGGGCAGGGCCCGGCGCGCGTGAAGGACACCGAAATCACGCTGGCGGTCGGGGGCGGCGCGCATCTGGCCCCGATCACGATGCGCGACCTGGTCATGCGCACCCGTGTGCTCGGCCTGCGCGGGCAGGATCCGGAGAACAATCGCCAGAAGTACTTCTTCGCCAAGTTCCTTGACCCGTCGGATTTCCCGCCGTTTGCGTACGTCGGCTTCAACCCTGAGGCGGTGGAAGTGTTGGGCATGACGCCGGAGGCGTTTAAAGCGCACTTCGCCGATCTGATGTGGCAAGACCGGCAGCGCACTGAGCAGATCCAGGTTGAGGTTGTCGACGTGGTCACCAACCGTGAGCGCTTCAATGAGCTGAAAGCCGCCTACAAGCGCTGGGCCATCACGCAGGCTGAGGCGAACTGGTCGGCCGAGGTGCCCTTTGAGGCGCCGGAGTGGCTGCCGGCAGAGAAAGTCGCCGGCTTGCGCTTCCTCTTGGAAGAGCAGCGGGGGATCCGCCAGCAGATTGCCAGACTCATGCACCGCATCGATTACGAGGACGGCCAGGCGATCCTGATCGAAACGCCCACCATTCACGGTATCGCCGGCCTCTCCATCCAGGTGCACCCGAAGAAAGAAGGCAACTTCCACCCGAAGGATGAACTGTGGATTTACAAGAAAGTTGCGCTCCCGGATGGCGCTGAAGGCTGGGTGCTGGTGGAGCCGCAGCGCACGTTCGATAAGACCGAAAGCAGCGCGGACTTCTTCACCCCGTTTGCCTGGGATGCCAAGGCGGGCCGGCTGGGCTTTCGCAAGGCGATTTCCAAGGATTTCCTGACGCGGTTCATGGACCTGGTGGATGTGGAGCCGCACCCGCGGGAGTACTACCTGCGCCGCGCGACTCCGACGACTGACCGGGAGCGGGTGACGGAGCAGGGTAGTAGCGAGCGATTGCACTACGTGGATGAGCCTGGCTGGCCGTACTTTACGGTGCATGAGTTGCGGCTGCATGGCAGCCCAAGTCAGCCGGCCAGCTGGACCGAGCCGGCCAACCACCACAGCTACACCGAAGTCCACGTGACGCGCGGCTCTGCGATCATCACGCTCGATGGCGGCCGCTCAGGAACCACCACCGTCACCGTGACACCGACTGCGCCGGCGATGCTGCCGGCGAGCACGGACGCCACGCGCGTGACGTACCAGGCCAGCGAAGAAGCCGAACTGATGCTCTTCACGCGCCGCGCCTACGAGCTGCCGGTCGTGCGCGCGCCGGCCACTCCTGAGGAAGCGCTTGGTTTCGCCGCCCGCCTCCAGCCGCTCACCGATCCTGGCACTCCTGAAGAATTGCTCACCGCGATCAGCATCGCCGCCGCGCTTGGCCAGTGGCTTGACGCCACCCCGAGCGAAGACTGGTCCGACGCTCATCACCAAGCCTCCGCTCAACTGAACTATACCTACACCTTCACCGGCAATCGACACCTGCATGTCGCCGTAGCCGATGCGCTGCATGTTGCTCCGCGCCAAGAACCGCAGCGTGGTGCCTACTGGCACCCAAGTTTCTGGCTCGGAAAATTGGGGACGTTTCCCGAAACGTCCCTAATTTTGCTCGGCCTCTTCGCCGGCGTCCTCGCCGCCGCGCTCGGCGAGGTGACAGGCACTTTAGCCGCTTTGGGAAGTGACAGTCACCTGGGGCTGGCCGCGCTGCCGCTGGTGATGGGATCGGTGTATCATCCTCGGAGAGGACGCCCTGAGTTGTGGCTGAGCCCGCAGGGGCCGGTGGCAAGCGGGGCACTTAGTGTCGCGTTTACCGCCCTCGTTCAAGGAGCGGACGAAGATGGGCAGGCGACTCGACAAGCACTCAGAGAGCGCACCCAGCTTGACCTTTATCGAATTGATAACGAAGCGGGCGTGCTTCGCCGAGCCGGATTAACCCAGACATGGATTGGACCAGTTACCCGGTGGGGGATCGGGAGATTCGCGGGAGACGAGCGGGTGCGTACAGAGCAACTTGCGCCTGGAGTCCGTGAGGCGGCCGCCAGCATTGTGGAAATACTCAATACGCATGGGCGAAAACCGCGAGGGCCCCAGATGATGGCCGAGTTACGGCGCGACCTTGCCCGAGTGCGCGGCACGCGAGTCCACGATGGCCTCAGGGAATCCACCCAAGCTGAACTCGCTGCGCGGGTGCGGGAGATGATCGATCGATGGTACCAACACCTCGGCGGCTCGATCGCAAACCCCAGTCCGCCTCCAGCCATTCTGCTTCAGAACTTCGAGAGCGAGTTCGACCTTGTCTTCACTGAAGAGGAACGGGCGGTCCTGCGCGATGCGCGCGATGACACAGCGCTTGCGTCGCTTGTGGTCGACGCCGTGAGCCGTCGCATCCGGCTGGCGAGTGGCGGGACTGACACGGCCAGCGCACCTGCTGGGTCGAGCGCTGCACAGGTTGGACCGCTCGATGTGAGCGATCCCGGCGTGCCGCTGAAGACGCAGCTGGTTCGAGCGGCACACGCTCTCCATGCCGCAGCACAGCCCGAGACCCGCACGCTGTTCCAAAGGGATCCGTGGCTCTTGAAGGAATTGGTCCTGCACGTATTGGGGTTGCACCGGCCGCGCGCATCCGCGCTGGATAAACCTACCGCAATCGCGCTCAGGCGCGCCGTCGCCACCTTGACCGGCCGCCGCACCAGCTCTGTTGGGATGTTCCTACTGGTTGGTGTGGTCAGTCTCTTGGTCGCGGCCCTTGGTGGCGGGCTCTCCAGCCTGGCCGCGCTGCCGGTTCTCGGGACCGTCAGGAATCACCCGGACCCGGGCCTCGATGAGATCGCCCGCGAGATCGCCGCGACCGTGAATGCCCGTACGGCTTGGATGCTGGATGATCAGAAGACGTTCGGTGAAAACAGTCTGTTGGAGGCGATGCGTGATGGGGTGGAGTTGGAATTCAGGAATAATCCCAAGTACCGCGGGTTAACCAAGGCGGAGCGTGACGCGGTGCGCCAGCGCATTGGACTCTCAGCGCCTCGGTTGAGCGGACCATCGGCGGATGGCCAGCTTTGGCGCCGCCTGTTTCCCATCGTTGCGGTCTTCCTGGGCGTAGCGATTGCCGCAACAGGGTGGGGCGGACTGAGCGGCCTGGCCGCGCTGCCGATGGTGATGGGTAATTTGGCGGCGCGGGGCGTGACGCAGCCTGCGCCTGGCGTGATGGAAATCCTGGCTAATGATGCACTGGCACGTTTTGCCGTTGCGCTTGACCGCGTTGTTCCCGCAATCGTCCGGGGCATTGGCATTGAGGTGCGTGAGGACCGTGTGCGCTTCCTGACATCGGCGCAGCACTTGAACGAGGCCTTCAACCGCGCCGTCCCGGATGCGCCGGTGCGCTTCTATCCGGTAAGCGGCATGATCGACCCTGAGCGCTATCTTGAGCAATTCCTTGAATACAGCCTCTTGCCGGTTGCTCGCGCGCTACGAGACGCTGAAACCTACGAGGTGGCGGCTGAAGATGTGCTGATGAACGCGCTGGCCGCGGCATTCTTTGTTCGCGCCGTGACAGAGCCAATGCACAAGGAATGGCCGCCCGTGCGCAATGCCATCCAGAAGCTGCAGCCGCTTGCATCACGCAGCCGCGCGGTACAGGCCGTGCTGTGGCAGTACGCGATGGCTTTCGGTGAGTTGAGCGAGCAGCTCCATGCGGTCATGGAGAATCGCATCGTGCGACACGTGCAAGCCAATCAGCTTGAAGAGGTGGTGCGCGAGCTGGATCGCCACATCGGCCCGGAGCAGGTCAGGGAGCTGCTGTACGGGATTCATGCTACGCTCACCCGCGAGCTGCCCTCAGAGCCTGATCCGGCGATCCGGGAGCGGCTCCGGGCGATCTTAGCGGATATCGCCGAAGCCTTGGCTCAGCCGCTACCGATTGTTGACGTGGCGCGCGGCGTGCGAGAGCTGCAGCTGCGCGTGGAGCGAGCCGGGGCGCAGCCGGTCATGCCGGTGACCAGCGGTTCCTTGCTGAGCCGCCGGACGTTGACCACGATCGGCGTGCTGCTGCTCGCGGTTGCCGCCGCGCTCGGGCTGGGCGGCTTCAGCTTGGCGGAGGTGCCGGCGATCTTCTTGATGGGAACCATTGCGCCGCCCGGTGGCAACGGATCGTCCGATGCCGGTACCCTTGAGGACCGCGAGCAGCGCTATCTCGCTCTGCGCGAAACGCTGCACAATTTGCGCACGCCGCTGAGCAGCCTGACCTTGCAGCTGACGCTCCTGGGCATGTTCCTCAAGACGATCGAGCAGCCTGCCGATGGACCTCGCAAGACTTGGAGCGCAACTGAAACGCTCAGTTCCGCAGGCCGCGCAGCGGTGCAATCCTTGTGGGGGGAAATCACGCCGCTCGGCCAGCGCATCAAGGACATCTCCCCGCAGATTGACGAGGTGCTGACGGATCGGGACCCGGATGCCTCCGCAGCGCGCCTGGAGCCGCTCTATGCGGAGCTTGAGGGCGCCATCGCCGACTTGCATCGCGCCTGGGACCGGCTGCGGGTCATGCGTTTCGAGCAATCGCGGACGCCGCTCTTTGCTGAAGGGACGAAAGAGCACGCGGCCGCCATGCGGCTCTCAAGGGCGCTTCGCGTGACCCGCAATTGGCTCTGGGAGGGCCGCCGCACCGCGGTACCCATGGTGACCGATGTGTTCGATGCGCTCGATGAGGCGGGGGCCGCGTTGCCTGAAGGCGAGGAGATCCGCAAGAACCTGCTCGAGAAAGCCGGGCTCGCGCTACCGGAAGGCGAGATCAAGGTGCGCGGCCTGGTGGAGTTTACGAAAGTGCAGGAAGTGCTCATGGGCGCATGGGCCAAGCGGCTGGCCCCGGCGCTCAAGAACTTCATCCTGAATTCGATCTACCTCTTGTATGAGAGTCAGGCGAAAGAAGCGGCCACGCTCCAGACCGGAGAACCCGCACGCTTTGCCGACCCGCATGTGTGGCTCGAGCTGAGCGATGAGCCGCGCAGCGGCAGGCAGGGTATTCGCATCGTCATCCGCGACAACGGGCCGGGGTTTGATCCGGCGATCATCGGTCCGGATGGCGTGGTCAATCTGGACTTGATCAGGAGCTTGCGGGTCGGCGGCACCGGATTGGGCATCGGGGAAGCCCGCCGCTACATCGAAGATGTCGGCGGCACGATCGAGATCAGACAGCAGCGCGATCCGCGATTCACCGAAGTGAGCATCTGGCTGCCGGCTACCGGGTTATGGCAGCTGCCTCCCGCCGCCGATTCGTTGATCCGGCTGTCAGAGCTCTCGCCCGATGAGGCGCTCGCGTTCCTGAAGGACTACCTGTTCAAGTCGGTGCCGCCGCACATTCCCTTCCTGGCTTCGGACATCGCGGTGCACGTGCGGGCCGAGGAAGGCGAAGTCTTGAGGCACTTCAGCCGGCTGCAGGAAGAAGGCTATCTCTTGCCGCAGGACGTCGAGTTGCCTGATGGCACGACCACAACCGCTTACGAGCGGGCGGAGCAGCCGGAAGACGCGCTCTCCGTGAAGTCGCAGCCAGGGCCCGGCACGTTGCGCGTTGACGGCAGCGGGCCGTTCGTTTGGGATGAGGATGGCGTGAAGCGCGAGCTGCGGATCACCTCGCAGCACACCGCGCCCGGGCGGCTCAACTTGATCCTGCGCACAATCGAGGATGCGGGCGGCTCGGTCGAACCGGGGATGCGCGGCGATGACCAGAGCGAAGATATCTACATCACCGTGCGGGCGCTAAGTTTTGAAGCGCTCGACCGGGTGCGCGCGGCGTTGCTGACGATTCCGGATGAGACGACCGCGACGTTGCGCATGGTCGTGAATGATCCGCACACGGTCACCGGGGTGACCGGCGTGCTGGCCAACGACGTACCGGACGAACAGAAATATCAGGCGAAATACCAGATCGGCGTCACCCAGTTCCGCACCACGGCGTTGGAAGGTGAACAGCAGGAGCTGGTCTTTGAGCTGAGCATCCCACCGAAGCTCGGCCCGGCCAAAATCGTCGACATGATCAGCGCGGTGCCCGGCGTGCAAAGCGACTCGGTCACATTGAACTACCACAACGCCCGCCCGGCGATCCCGACCTACCGCCGGGTCGCCCCGGTGGGCGGCGGGATTCATCGCGGGCCGTCGGCGCCTCGCGGCCAATTCGCGGTTCTCCCAGTGGCAGCCGGTCTCGGGCTGCCCGAGATGTTGAGCCAGTGGATGCCTGGCTGGCTGCCGATGATGGCCATCGGGCTGCTGGCGGCGTTGCTCATCGCGCTGCCGATGCTGGGCATGGTGCGGGGACGCCAGCCGAAGACCCCGCAAGAGCGATTGGATGAAGTGATCGCCCGCGAGCGGGCGTTATCCGAATTCGTCAGAACCTCGCACGGCGCGCTCTCGGACGGCCACCGCAACGTGCTGATTGGCAACCGACCGCAGGATATCGACTATCGCCAGTTGCGTGATCGGGAACAGAGCCTTGCGAGTGCGCGGGAGGAACTCGCGCGGCTGGCCATCGAGCGCCGCCAGCTTGAGCAAGAGCTTGGCATTGCCCAGCCACCCGCACCATCGCGCCGCCGGCGCACTCATCGCAGTGAGTTACCGGGTCTTCTGCTCATCATTTCAGGAATGTCGCTCGCCGCCATGTTCGGCTCTCCCGAGCTTGGAATCCTGCCGATGCTGATTGGGTCGGTCTCACGGAAGACCTCGGGGCGGCGCGCAAGCGCGTCCACCGGTGTCGCATCGCGCGCGGCGGTGGCTGAGCGTACTACCTCCCAGCGCGGAGCAGCGTTCCGACGGACGACGCCGCTGATGCATCTGGATGAAGTGGTCGATGCTCATCTTGCGCGCCTTCAGCAGCGAGCGCACGACCCGCTCGTGCAGGAGCTGCGGCGCATCGCCCAGCAGCGCTGGACGATGGATGAGGCCATCGACGCCATGCGCGAGCGCATCGCGGTGCAAAGCGCTGCTGAGCCGGACGGGCTAACGCTTGAGCAGGCGCTGACCGATGCCCGCAAGCGCTCCGATGTAGTCGGCAATCAGACAAACCCGATCATTCCGGCGTTGCAGTTCCTTGCGGAGGAAGAGCTCTTTCCTGCGCTGGCTGAGCGGCTGCCGGTCTTGCTGCGCGAGTACTTCGCGTTTCGCTTCCTGCGCGAGCGGGGCTGGCTGTTGCGTGGGGCTGCCCAGCAATCCCGGTCCCGCGGGCGCGAGCTGCTAACGGTGCTGGTGATTGGCAGCGCAGCGCTCCTGGGCCTAGCCGTCACCGGCAACCCGCTGAGCTGGCTTGCCGCCGGCCTGTTGCCGCTCGTTGTTGGCTCGCTCGCGAACCCGTCACGGCCGGCGCTCAATGGCCGCCGCACCCCCCAGGAATTCTACGAGGCGGCCGAGACATGGGCGGCATCCGGCGCGCATGACTGGGCCGGGCAGTTCTACGCCGAGTTGATGCGCGTGGTGGAAGAGCATCCAGAGCGCATGGACGCCGCCCGGGCTGCGCTGCGCCAACTGCTGTTTCATGAGACATCCGCGAATCGGGATGCTGCCTCGTGGATCATTTCGCGGCCGGAGTTCAGCGGCTCAGTTGAACACTCCAAGGTGGCGTCTTGGCATCACCGTTCTGTTGCCGATGTGCTGAAAGGTTACGGGCCCGCCCATGAAGCGGTCGGCATTGTGGTCGAGGCGTACTGGAGTAGTGCGTCTGCCCAAACGCGCGAATCGCTCCTCGACCAGCTCATGAGCCTGGTGATGTTCAACGACCCGGGAAGCGAGCTGCACCGCCGCGCCCGATGGACGCTGCAAGACCTCTTCGGCTTTGACCTGCTGCCGCTGAACCGGGTGCGCGTGGATGGGTGGCTCTACGATGCGCTTGAGCAAGGGCGGTTCAAGCCGGGTGATGAGGGCAAGGTGACATTTACTCACGTCGATCCCATGACGGTGCGGCTGCGCATGAGGCAGGCCCGCGGGCTCTTGCCTGATGTGACGGTGCGGGTGACGACGCAGGGCCGAGAGCTCTACACACTGCGCCTGACTGACGCCAGCGTGGATGAGCGCGACGGCATCACCGAGTATGTCTGGCAGCTTGGCGAGCCGACCTGGGCGAGCGGTTCGATGGAGCTGGAGCTGGTCATGAGCGACAGCTCAGGCGCGCAGGAGATCGTGCTGGAGCGGCGCGAGTTCATGGAAATCGAAAAACTGCTGCCTGAACAGATTCCAATGGACCCGGTCGCCTATACGCCGCTGCCTGAGCTGCGCGATAAGCAGGTGGCCGTGCTGGCCATGGAAGCCTCGCTGATGCCGGAAGGGCTGCACGGCGCGATGGGCGGCGGGTTAGGCATCTTACTCGGCGGCTTCCTGCGCAGCCTTCGCTATTCGGGCGCTGATGTGTGGATGCCGCTGCCGCGCTACCGCACCGGCGTGCGCCAGGAAGTGCGCGACGGCTACACACGCATCATCCGCGATGCCCCGCTCGATTACGCCGAGCTGCTGCGGGCGGCCACACCGGGCGAGCACTGGGAAGAAGTAGAGCGCAAGACCGTCCGCTTTACGCTGTCCGGATATCCGCAAAGTGCCGAAGTCACCCTCATGCGGCTGCGGATCGACGGCACCGCCCGTACAATCAACGTTCCGCTCATTGAGCTTTCCGGCGACATCTCCGGCAACTTGTACCCTGGTAACCCGGATGACTTGCGGCGCTTCAAGCAGGCGGCGTTCTACGGCCGGGCCGCGCTCGAAGCGTTCAAGGCCTTCAATGTCACGCCGGACATTCTGCAGGTGCATGAGTCGTTCCCGGCGGTGTCAATTGTGCTCGACCTCTTCGAGAACCCGGAATACCGCGACGATCCGCATTTTGCCTCGGCGAAGCGACATGTGGTCGGTTTTGCTCATACCGTGGTGCCGCAAGCCTTCCCGCACTATGAACCGAGTTTCTTGAAAGAGCTTGGGTTTTCGCCGGAGCAGTACCAGCCGTACCTGGTCAAACGGCAGATGATAGACGGCGGAGAGCGGATGCGGTTCGATCCCTTCCATACTCTCAGCCAGAAGGCCGCGGTGATCGGCACCGTGGGCTTGGAGCACCGCCGCGTGATGCGGGCGACCTTCCCGGATTTCGCCGGAAAATATGTCGCCATCGAAGACTCAGTGTGGCCGCTGGAGTGGATGCTGCCTGAGCAGCAGGCACAGGGTGGGCGCATCCTTGAGCTGGGGCAGATCTGGGAGGCGAAAGCCAGGGCAGAGGAGCGCATGATCGAGGAGCTGACGCGGCTCACCGGCCGCCGGCTGCGCGCCGGACGCCCCACCATCGTCGAAGCCCGACGCTTTACCGATTACAAGTGGAACACGTTCTTCCTCGGTCTGCCTGGCCGCATTGGGCTGCAGGGCCTGTACTACTTGACCGCTGATCCGGAAGAGGGCGGCTTGGGCCTGAATGTCATTGTGGGCGGCAAGGCGCATGAAGAGGACGGCTTGGGTCAGCGCTGGGTGCGGGAGCTCCAGCAGGCGCAGGATGATCCTCGGTTGCACGGCGCCTACCTATTTGTGCCATGGACCCCTGACATCGCGAAGGTCGTGATTCAGGGCGCGAAGGCTTCGCTGCAGACCTCCATTCCGCCGCTTGAGGCTGCGGGCATGAAAGACAAGAAGGACATGATCACGTACAGCGTGGTGGTGTCCAGTTACACGGGAGGCCCGGTGCAGCAAGTGACGAATGTGCTGACGCATGGCGCGCGCGGGAATGGGTACCTGTTTGAGCCGTTTTCGCACCAGGCGCTGCAGGCCGCGCTCGAAGATCTCTCGGCCCGCTTCTACGCCTACATCTACGCGCGCGAGGGCCGCGATCCGGAGTCGCTACGTCGTTTCCCGAACACGATTTGGGCGAACCGGGTCATTCGTTACATGACCGAGCAGGCCCCGAACGACATCCTTCGCGTGATGCAAAACGCCGGCCGCATGCTGCCGGTCGTGGATGCGCGCACGGCCGCACTGAAGTTCGGATCGGTGTACGGCCGTATCTTAGGCATCCCGATTAATTACTCGATCTATCCGGCCATTATCCAGAAGCTGCTGCGCGATTTTGAGGCACAGCTCGGCCTTCCGTCTGATGACGGCACACCGCCGCCGGCCCCCCGCGGGCCTCCGCAGGAAACCGGTCCGCCTGCAGCTCCCACATCAGACCAATCGCCCTCGGTTTCGGCCCAGCCCCGCGGCACGCCGCAGGGCGAAGCTGTTTTTAATGGCCCTGGAAAGGTAGCGCTTCCCCGTGGGATGAGCGCCTTTGTTCCGGTGGTCTTTGCGGTCGAGTCGATCGATGCTGCGTCGGCCGGCCTGGTGCTCATCATCGTCGGGGTCCTGCTCGACGTCCTGGCTGGCGTCATGGCGAGCCACTTGCGCTCAGGGGCATTGGACCTTAGTCGCCGCGAGATCAGGCTGGTGGGCCAAGATGAAGGTTGGATGAGATCTCTCGAAAACTTGGCGCATCGGGCCATGAACGCTGCGCTCGCTATCGCCGTAGGCGCGGTCGCATTCGTGGGACTCGGCTTGATCATCGGCGGCGTGCTCATGATGGTCTTCGGCGTGCCTGGCGCCTCGGGCATGGACATGAGCCTTAGCGCCGCCGCGCTGCCGATGGTGTTGGGGACGATCCATTGGTCTGCGGCCGCTCCAGGCAACGGTCCGCAGGGCGGCAATGGCGGCATGGATGCCCGGGAGCGTCTGCGGGAGTCGCTGCTGGCCACGATCGCGGTCATCGTCAGCCTCCTTGGCGCCGCAGCGTTTGGAGCACCGGAATGGGGTGTGGGGCTGGCGCTGCCGGTGATGCTCACCACCGTGCGCACCCGTCAGGAGCAGGGCGAGCGCAATGTCACCCCATTGCCAATGTGGAGGCGCCTGCCTGGGACCATTGCGATCGCGACCCTGGCGGCACTCCTGATGATGCCTGGGTCGCTCGGAGACCGTGATGCCGAGCTGGGTTCACAGGCTCCTGCGATCGCTGCCCAGGAACCCGATGTGGTCATTCCCTCGGCGCTGAGCCAGCTTGCCGGTCGGTCGCTGCCTGCCGAAACAGAACATGCCCTTCGTCAGACTGTGCTCGAATTTGGCTGGGAGGCGCTCCCTTCATTGATCACGATTCGACAGGATTGGCACAGACCGCATGGTGAGCGGCGCACCGCAGATGAGCTCATTATTGAGCTTGTTCAGGATCGGGACGCAGCGCTGGATGTGCTTCGCCGGGCACGAGCGACCGGCGATGTGCCATTGCAACGGCAATTGGAGGAGGCGCTGTGGCTCGCGTACAGATGGGGGGGGAGATTAGACCTCGAGGTTGAACTGGGTCGGCCGATCTGGCGGCCAGCTCAGATCGCCGGTGCCATTGCGGCTATCTGGTGGTGGGTGTGGGCGACACACCTGCTTCCCATTCTCCGCTGGCGACGTCCGCATCCGGTATCGGTTGATGTGCGCTTTGTTACCTGGGTGGAGACCATGGAGGAAAGAGACTGGTGGCCACTCTGGTGGTGGCTGCTGCCCAGTGGATTCGCAATAGCCTCGCTGCCATGGTTGCCGAGGCTGCTCTTTACGCCCTCGCTAGGGATCGTGCTGGGATGGCTGGTCGCCAGCAGCGTTGCCGCTGCCGTCATCTCGGGAGTTAGCAGCGGCATTATCGAGTCCGCCGGCGACGCATTGGATCGGTGGACCGGAAATCGATATGAGCGGTCCACGATTGGCTCGCCTCACCGGGCACGGCGGCTGTTGTGGTATCGCACGTTGTTGAGCAGCCCCAAGGCGTGGTTGCGGCGGCGAGCCGTGGAGATGCTTGCGGATGATGGGGATCGCGATGTGACCGGACAGTTGCTTGCGCTCATCCATGACCCGGACGCAACGGTCCGGGCCGCGGTCATCATCGCGATGGAGCGACTGCAGGCTGCCGAGGCGGTGCCGGCGCTGCGCGCCGCCTTGCACGACCTCGATCCCGTCATGCGAGATCATGCCGTTCGTGCGCTCGGGGGGCTTGGTGCGATCAACGCGATTCCTGACCTGGTGCAGCTCTTCCATCAAGACCGGCATTTGCCGACGGCAGCGGTGGCACTGAACCGGCTCGGCTGGCGACCTGAAGGCGCCGGAGACTGGGAACGGTTCCATGTGGGTCTGCAGCAGGCGATGGGGATTGTCAGCCCCGATCCCATCGAGGTGATTGATAACCGTCTGCAGCAGATTTCCCCTGAAATCACCGAGGAAGTCGATGCGGGGCATCCGGGGCAGACCTATGTGAGCACGTCACCCAATCCTGAGTACGTGGCGCTCATGCAGCGGCGGCAGCAGCTCACGAAGCAGGGCGGGCGGACCTGGGCTGAGCCATCCGCCGGCGTGCCGCTGAACCGGTCGTTGCTGCAGGCGGCCCAAGCCGGGCAAATCGATGTTGAGCGCATCCCTGATGAGCGCTTACGAGCCTTTCTCCAGTGGTTGCGGCAGCACAAGTTAGACGACATCGTGGTGTTCGGCGGGGCGGTGCGCGACCTGCTCCTTGGCACATCCCCGGACGATCTGGATGTGACGATCTCGGTTGAGCTGACGCCGGAGGAAGCGGCGGCCATGAGCACGACCACCAGCCAAGCGAACCCGCGCGTGCTGGGAGAGGCGCTGGATGCGGTCGAACGGCTGGCCGCTGCGTTGGGTGGTGCGCCCGAGCAGCTCCTCAACCCTCAGCCGGGCCGCGAGCTGACGTTCATGGGGTTGCCCGTGCAATACGCGGGGCCGGTTCGGCGCGTCACGTCAGCCGGCACGCCGGTCATCGTGAAGCGTGCCTTCGTGGATGCCCGGTCGCGTCGCCTGGTCCGGTCGAGCACCGGCGCCAATATTCTCGGTTTCGGGCTCTACAGCGATGGGCGCGTTGTGGCTGATCCGCAAGCTCTGGAGGACCTGAGCCTTGGACGTCTGCGCATTGTCGGAGACGGAGAGAACTTCTTCCTGGGAGACGTCCTGCGCATCCTTCGGTTGAAACACCAGTTTGGATTGGCCGTCTCCCAGGAAGATGCGCAAACGGTCCGTGCGCGCTTGGACGCCTACCGGCAAGAGCGCCTGGTCCTGGCGCCAAGCGAGCTGCCTGCCGTGGAGCAAGTCGCCGCCAAAGTCATCCGCACTGCACGTGATCCGGAAGCGGTCCGAGCAGAGCTGGAGTCTCTCGGTGTGCCGCAACTGCTTGAGCGCGCCCGCGCTCCGGGTGCTCCAGCAGTTTACGCGGTGCTTCCTGGTTTGGGCCTATTCGCCGGATGGCCGGAACTGGCCGAGTGGCTGAGCGCTCACTCAGCGCTGCTGGGTATCGCTGTTGCGCTTAGTCTTGGGTTAGCAACAGTGCGCTGGTTTACGCACAAGCGGACAAGCCGGGCGCGCTCATCGGCTGAGAGTGACGCGAAAGACGATGCGGTGTTCATCGGGGTGCGGCTCATCGCGCGGTGGATTGTGCTGCTGGCGACCGGGCTGCTGGCAGCACTCCTCTTTGGCGGCGTGGCGCGAGGGGCCGAGCCGCGTGCTCCTGCGCCGCCCGCGGCGGACGTGGCGGAAACCGCCATGACGGCGCAGATCGGCATTTTCCTTGAGTCGGTGCGGTCACAGGAAGAAGACCTGCTGGTCATTAATCACATGGTCGCCATGCTGAAGGCGCTGGATGGAGGCGCGCGCGATCTGATTGACCGGCCGGATGATCCGGACTTTCCGCCTGCGGTGATCGTGGTGGATGATCTTGGGGAATTCGTTCGCGCATTCGGCCGCCCGGAGATCACCCGGTCGTATGAGGCACAGCTTGCGGACAACAAGATGCTCAGCGATCTGGGGGTCATCATCGGCTCGCCAGGCCGCGCGGCGTACACGATCATCATGACGCAAGATGTGGTGGAACAGTCCGCCAGGCTGTTGGGGACGCTCGCACTCCATCTGGCCGGCTCATTTCCTCTGGAGCGGGACTTCAGCAGCCACGGGTGGTCCATCGCGCGCAAGCAGACCACAGCCTACCAACGCTCGGTGAAGATTCTCACCGCGCTGCTCGATGACCCGGCCTTTGCGGCGCTGCGCTCGGAGATCTCGGATGGAGGTCTTGTGGCGCTGCGCAACGAGGTCGTGCCGGAGTTCCGCGGCAAGGTGGAGAGCTGGAAGGTGCGATTAACACCTGAAGAGCGCGCCGCGATGGCGATGCCAACGCCCGCACCATCAGCCACCCCTTCTCCTGACACAAGCTCGGACGGCACGCCGACCCCTTCAGCCTCGCCGCGCGAGCCCGGAGCGTCGGACGCGCTGGCCGCGCTGCTGGCGATCATCGCATCTCACGGCTCGCGGGCTGACCGCCGGCGGCAGGAGAAGACCGCTCGAAAGGCCGCTGCTAACGGAACGCAGGCGCCAACGCTGACGCGCCGCCGGCTGCTCTGGATGGGTGGTGCTGCAGCTGTTCTTGCGGCAGCGGAAGCCGCCCGGCGATCCATCACGCCGACGCTCATCCCCGCAATGACGCCACAGCAGCCGCGGCCCGTGCCAATTCCCACGATGACACCTTCCCAGGAGCGCAGCGACTTCGAGCCGGAAGAGGCCGATCGTTCGCCGCAGGTGGCTGCATGGAAGCAGGAGATCCTCGATGCGATGGACGCAGCGATCGCGCAGATGCCCGAAGACGCCACCGAAGACCGGCCGCGCGCGCAAGCGATCCGCGACTCCATCGCCGGCCCGCTGGGCGTGCTCTACAACACCCCGAATCAGCCGCTGCATGCCCGCACCGCGATCGAGATCATCTACAGCGCTGAAGATCCGACGCAGGTTGAAGCGATCGCGGTGAACTACGGGGTTTTCCCGGCACTGGGCTGGCCGTATCAGACGGCGGCAATGACACATGAGGGTGCCCATCTGCTGCAGCAAACTACGTTGCGTCTTGCTGAGAATGAGTGGGTTGACACATTAGATCTCGCGCTGCGGGTATTTCCAGCGCGCCCGGGTGAGTCGCCAGAGGAGCACTTAGAGCGCTTCTTCGCCAATCCACAGCACGCCGAGTTCGTGAAAGAGGGCATGGTGTTTTTCCTGGAACTGGAGGCCCAAGCAAGAGAGGTGGAGCTCAGCTACCTGCGCCGGCTGGCGAATCACATCGGACGCGAGGCGATCATCATCGCCGCGCAGCCTGAGATGCGACCGATGGTGGCTGAGGTGGTCCATGGCGCATCGAGCATGACGCGGCCGGATGGCAGCATGAGCGATCGTCAGCGATTGGTGCTGCGCCAGCACTTCGTCGGGCGGCTGGCTGAGTTCGGCGTCGATTACCTGACGCGCAGCCTCATGCGCGCTGTCTTGGCGCAAGGTGACTTGTCCTGGCTCCTGAATGCTGAGTATCAACACCGCGTGCCGCCGTTGGCTCCGCTGCCATCCTCCAGCGGCGACCGGCTGTCCCGCGCGGTCTCTGCGCTACCTTTACTCGCTGGTGCCACTGAGACACCGAAACAGCAAGCCGTGAAGCAGCTGCGGGGCATCACCGAACGGCTGACAGCAATTCGCGCCCGCATGGGCGCAACCACCCTCGCACATGCCGATGTGACTTACGGCTTCGCCCTTGGGCAGGTCAGAGCTGCGCTGGATATTCTGCAAACGATCCAGGATGTTGCAACATTAGGCGCTCGAGCGATCATCATTCGCGAAGGGCTTCGCTCAGTCATCACGTATGTAGATGATGCGCGCTCTTCACTCTACCGCGATGCTGAGCGGCTTGATTGGCTGGGCGAGAATGACCGGCGCGAGCTGAGGAACATGGCGGCCGAGCTTGAGGAAATCCGGAACGATCTTGAGCGGATCCTTGCAGATTTGGATCGCCAGCCGCCTGCATCGAGTGTCTACGAACCCGGCCTTCGACCGGCAGGGTTGTCCGAAGAGGTGCCCGTTGCTGCGCCAAGGAGCTTAGAAGAGCTGCTCAGAGAGTTCCTGAGAGGCACCGAGTTTGAGGGCAGGCGCAGAAGCCGGCGTCCTCGTGGTGAGGCCTCGCAAGTCACCCAGGTCACTCCGACCGACTGGGCCGCACTGAGTGATGAAGACGTATTGCGGGCCGTGATCCGGCAGCTGGACGCCGCGCTGCCGCCGCGGCGCGATCACCGCTGGACGAGAAACTTCCAGGAGGAAAACGCCGTCAATGATCTGCGCCGGGCGATCACCCGGTTGATCGGGCTGCGCACGGTCGAGCGCGCCTGGCCCCGGCTCATTGAGAACATCCGCGATGAGATGCGGCCGTCGGTCAGCATGGTGGAATACCTCCTCGCTGAGCGGCGCTCGCCCAACCATCCGGACACCGTGAAGCTTCGAGTGGCCAGCGAGCGGCTGGCAAATGTCATGCAAGGCCTGCACGTGCTTCGGGATCGACTGGTGGAGCAGGTTCGAGCGAAGCGGGAGGTCTCAGCACGGGAATCGCCTGCCTCAGGCGAAGGCTGGACGATCCAGCGCGAGCCGGCTCGTCCGCGCCTGGCCCGGCCCACAGCGCCTGCGCCGCGCGCGGCTCCTGCCGCAGCCGGCCCAACCCGCGAGGATCGGGCGCGCGACGTTGACACCTTCGAGCGCGACCTGAATGCGTTCCTGCGAGCGACGCCGACCAGGGAAGGGCATGAGGCGCTGGCGCGGCGGCTCACCCGCATCCGGGCGCAGGCGACGGTTGCCCATGACACGGACGTGCTGAATTCAACCCGCGGCTGGGCACACAGCCTTGAGCAGGTTGACGAAACGCTCTCCAAGGCTGAGCGGGCTGCGCGTGCGCCAGTCCCGGCATCGGCGGCGCGACCAGAGCCTGCGGCAGCACCCGAGCCTTCACCTCAGGCAGAGAGCGAAGCCGTTGCGCCACAGGAGAGCCGCGCAGACGCTGTGCGGCGGCTTGAGGCGGCACTCAGCGAATTGCTCGTACCACTTGCCGGCCCGAAGGCATGGCAGCGGCGCGGCTATCTGCTGCCAGGCAACCCGCAAGGCGGCCTGATCGCAATCCAAAGCGCACGCACCGCGCTGCGCCGGGGCACAGATCAGGATGTGCTCAGTGCGCTGCGGCTGCTGAATGAGGGCGTGAGTGCGCTGACGCCACTCGCCGACAAGCACCCAGAGCTGAAACCGCTCTTCATCGAAGGCTTTGGAATCTATCAAGAGCTTCTCGAGCTTTCCGAGCGGTTCGACATCAAGCCACAGGCTCAGCCCACGCCCACCCGGCGAGGGCTTTTCGCCGTCGCCCCACTCGCGCTGGCCGGCGAGTCGCTGTGGACGCTGCTGCGCCACCGGCTCTTCACCGATGATACGCAGCTGCCGCTGATCGGTTTAGCCATAGCGGCCGGCGCGCTCATCGCGCTCGGGTTGGAGTTGCGCCGCAGCCTGCCGGCGATGCTCAGGGCGGACCGGATCAGCAGGACCGTGGAAATCGGCACGACACGAGGCGAGTTCAAGGAGCAGGTGGCGGTGGACCGCTTTATCTACCGGATCGCCAGCCGGGCCATGGTCGCCCTGGGGCTGCTGATCTATACGGGCATCATTGTCTGGGCCGGCTGGCACGCCTGGGATATATGGTCGTCGATGCCGCTCGCCGCGCCGCTGGTCATCGGCATGACCCGGCATAAGCAGGTGTATGAAATCGTCCGGGCCGCTGGCGCAGAGGGCATTCAATTCAATGCGGTGGTGTCCGAGATTTCGCGCAATATGAGCTTTCGGTATCAGGATGTCACCATCAACGACTACCTGCGCAAGCTTCAGATCATGGGGCTGATCGCTCCAAGCATTAGTCATTCAGGCGAGCGGTATGCTATCACCCCTGAAGCTGCGCGTGCCGATCAGCGAGCGCTGGGTCAACACCTCGCGGAGCTGCGCACCCCCCTGACGCCTGAACGGCTGGAACGGGTCCGCGCGGCGATTCGAGCCGAGCTTGTACGTGCGGCCCAGGAAGCTGGCACATTCCGTGAGGAGCGGCGCTATCTCGGCGGTACGCGTCGTCAGGCGATGTCCGTCGACGTGTTTCTCAGGAATCCCGCACAGCTGGGGTTTGTGTTGAACATTGCGCCTCGCGGAGCACGAAGCGAGCCATTGAGCAAGGACGTCATTGCCAGCATTGTGAACTCTGATGGCACAGTGACCAACTTGCGCAACCGAGGAATCCTTTGGTCTGGAGAGGTGATTCGACTGGAGCCCCAAGAGGCTCTTGCGCCGTCCACTTCCACAGCACCCACGTCGCGCGCTGTGATCCGGCAACTGCAGCGCGCGATCCGTCAACGTTGGAGCGAGGCCACCTCAGAGCAGCAAGAGGCATACTGGCTTAACCCCGACAGGCTGGTGGCGACCGCGATCGCCACGCTGCGCCTCCAAACCGTCGTGATGACCCAGCCGCTTCGGGAGACAATCGAGCGGACGCTACGGGCCACGGTGGGCGAGACCGATCCAATCGAGCGGCGCATCGAAGCGGCGGCGGTCCGGCTGTGGGAGCAGGCATCTGAAGAACGCCGGCAGGCACTGCGCAGCGATCCGCGCTTGTATGAGACGCTCACTCTCGGCGCGATTGCCACGCGATCAATAACGCTGACGCGGGAGATTCAAGAGGCGGTGCGAGACAGTGCGTGGGCCGTGCTGCAAGCGGATCAGGCTCTCACGACGTTCTTCGACGACTTGGAAGCTCGTAATCAGTTGCGGCCCTTTGTGCGCCGGATGGTCGAAACCTGGCGGGCGCTGGTATTGAAATCGCCAGGAACCATTGGCCTCTTCCTGCTTGGCGTGCTGGGGGCCGCGATGCTTTTCGGCGAGTGGACGTCGGGGATGACATTTGCGCCCATGGCGTTGATGGTCCGCTCGAGCGCGCCTGACCGGCGGTTCCAGGATGGCCGAGGCGCCGACAAGGTCGTCGAAACACACCCGGTGCCTTGGGCAATGGACGGGAAGTTCCTCGGCGAGTTCCTGCGGCGGGAGTTCAGCGAGCGCTACACTTGGGTAAGCGAGAATGCCGACGTGGAGGACGAGGCCCGGTTGGCCGTCCCGGTGGACGGTGTGGTCGCCATCATCCGGCGCGAAGGAGAGGAGGCGGTCTTCAATGCCTCACCCGGTGATGTCGTGCGTGCCGGCGACCAGGTGTCTCTGGTGCACGTGTCGCTCTGGCAGCGGCTGCATGACTACAAAAAGGCCAAACTACGGCATAGCTTTATGGATTTCGAGCTGGCATTTCAGGATCGGTCAGACATCGAGATCTCTTATGAGACCCGCGTGATCCGCGGCCGGGGGTATCCTGAGGCCTTGGGAGTCATCGCGCCCGTCATAGCCACTCCGTCTGACATCATCCAGGCCATCGTGGCTTCAGGCCTCATCCGTTGGAACCGCTCGGAGCGACGGATGCTTGGTGAAGCGCGCCAGGATTTTAGGGACATCGCCAACGGCTATAACGTCTCAGTGACGGCGTCTCATCCGAATCCTGACGACACGCTCTTTGAGCAAACAATCGGCGGGCTGCGCCAGCAGCACCCAGAGCTGGCCGAAGAGCTCGCCCGGCCTGATGTGCTCGTGATTCTTGAGCATTTCTTCTATAGCCCGCGACTGTCTCCTGAAGAGATGCGCCAGCGGATACAACAGCTCTTTATGGAGGAATATCTCGAGGACTTGTATTCGCGGCAAGACCGGCTGATTGACCACACGAAGAGGCTCACGCTGACCGATGAGCAGGCCGACGATATCGCGGCGGCGCTGATCGCAGCGCGGCAAGCGCGCGCAGCCGGCGCTTCAACGGTCCTGATGAGTTTGGCGGTTATTGCATTGGCGGCTGGGGCTTTGACGGCCGCGCTCTTTGGCGGGTGGGTTTCTGGAGGCATGCTCGCCGCGCCGCTGGTCATCGGCATGGCGCGGCCGGTGACGCGCTCGCCTGACGCGGTGTTCCTGGCGCTTACGCAATCGCTGCGCCCGATGACCGCCAAGGAGCTTGCGGAGGGGTTGGGCATCAAGCCCTCGGCGGTCAATGGTGACCTGCTGGTGCTGCGGCGCCTTGGTTTGGTCATGTATGGCGGCATCCGGGAAGGCGATCCAGCCAGAGACAAAAGCGATCCAACATATGTCATCACGCCAGAAGCGGCTGAGGCGGATCATGAGCGGCTGGCGGATATCCTCTGGACGGTTGGGGGCGGAGCAGCCGGCGTGTTGGTCGAGCGCGCGCGTCCTGAGATCCAGCAAGAGGTGCTGGCTAACGTGCCGACCGGCTATCAAGAGGAACGGTTATACGTCAGCCCGCGCTTGCTGAATATGTCGATCACCCGGTTGCTCGGCGATCCTGGGCTGTTGGGAGTTTCGGTGCACGTGCGCGTAGTCGTCGGGCATGCGGTCATGGCGCCTGGCACCATCATCAAGATCCGCCGCACGGCGACCGGCGAGATCGAAGATGTCGTGGAGGGCAGCGTCATCCGTCCCGGCGATCGGGTGATTTTTGAATCAGGGCGCCCGCCGCGGGCCGGCGAGTTTGTGGTGCCGGAGCGGCGGCGTCTTCCAGAGCCGGTGGCGGTTCGCCGCTCGCCGACGATTGTGGACGATTCGCTGCGCCTGCATGCCGGAGGCGTGCCGGAGCATATCGCGCGTGCCATGGTACGGCGCTGGGCCGGGCTGTCGCTTGCGAGGCGGCGGGAGTATCGCACGAATCCTGATGGGCTCTACCTTGGCGTTTTGGAAGAGCTTGGCGAACGGGACATTCTCCGCTCGCCCGAGCTGCGCCGCGGCCTTCGCCATGCCACGGTGGGCATTTTGGCATTTTCCATCGGGCATCCCGAGGAGACATGGAGCGATGAGACGGTTGAGCGGGCGGTGGCGTTCCTGGTGCATGGGGCCGATCAGGAGCCGGTGCGCAGCACCGGCGTGAGAGGCCTGGCTGCCGCGCTGGCGGCTGTTGCGGCCGGCGTCGGGTTGAGCCTGTGGGGAAGCGACGCCTCAAGCGAAGGCGTACTCCAGGCAGGCGTCGTGTTCATGGGCTTGCTGGCGGGCGCGGTATGGTTCGACATCCTGGGCCGCGTCATGCGTGCGGATGAGCGGTTCTTGCGCGGTTCCGCATGGCGGCGCGGAAGATTGGACCGGCTCGTGCGCCGCGCTCGCGGACGCGACGATCTCATTGCCGGATTCCATCCGGATCCATCGTCCAAGGTGTTGACCCATTACAATCCGGTGACTGGGCGCATCATGGCCAGCGGGGGGGCTGGGTCCTTGGCCGTGCGGGGTTTGCCTGGGACCTACCATCCTTTCGTGCAGTATAATCTGCTGGTCCATGAAGCGGCACATGCGGTGCTGGGCGTGTCTTCGGCTCCGGCGGTCCATTGGATCGCCTATGCGGTGCAGGCCGCGCCCTTGTGGTTCGCCCTGGCGGGCGTTGTGTTTGGCGGGTGGATCGGCCTGGCGGTCGGGGTCTTGGCCGGGATGGTTCTCCAGGCGGG
>PCVX01000045.1:36257-45956 GCA_002796105.1 Candidatus Omnitrophica bacterium CG11_big_fil_rev_8_21_14_0_20_63_9
TGGCGCGTGCGCCGAAGCGATCGGTATGATCCTCACATGACGGACCTGCTGGCCTTCATCAATGCGCATCCCGAGGATGCTGCCCACAGCTTTTTCAGCTCCCATCCGCCGCAGGAGCTTCCTGGGCGGTTGGTTGAGGTGGTGAACCGGCTAGCGCATCGAATTGATCGCCAACCGGAGCCGCTGACGGCGTTTCTCCGGGCGGCGCTGCGCCACGCGCTGACGCTGGAGGATGCGGCGCTTAGCCGGCAGATCCAGCTCATCGCAGGCCAGGGCCTCACGGTGTTGTCATGGATCGAGCAGAGCGTGCCGGGTGCTGAGCGCATCCGCCTGACGGAGGACCCCGCGCGCATGCTGCAGCATCCGGATGCCACGAAGTATCCGCTGGGCAGCCACCTGGCGGTGAGCTCGCTGCTCGTGCCGCCGGCGGTGGCCGAAGGGCAGCCAGGCTTCTTCTGGCGTGGCACCGAAGGGGTGGCCAAGCTCGGCGTAAACGTCGCCGAAGAGCTGATCACAGACCAGGCCGCATTTGATGCGCGTAAGGATCGTGTGGTGCTCTACCTGATGGACCATGGATTCTTGGCCGTCCCGCGGCCGGTGCGCACGCTGACAGAGCAGGGCAGGCTTTCGACAATCCATGAGACGGCGTTCTTGCAGGATGTGCTGCCGGGCACGACGCAAGCGGCGAGCACCGGCGCCGGCCATTTCCAGGGCGAGCAGCTCGACATCAAATACGTCACCGAGGGGGAGGGGATCCAGTTCAACGTGAAGTATGACGCGCAGGGGCGCGCGGTGGACGTGGTCGCCTTTAAGCTCGCGCCGGATGAGTGGGCGCTGGCACTCCCCGGCTACGTGGACTACGTCGTGAACCTGGGCGGGTTGCGCTTCAATGATCTCTCGGTGAAGCTGACGCCTGAGCAAGCAGCGGCATTCAGGCCTGGGGCCGCGATCAGCCCGAGCACCGCACCGTACCTGGTATCCGCTGGTCCAGCGTCTCAGCTGGTGGCTGCAGCTGATGCGCCGATGATCCGCTGGGGCCGGGTGCCTGACCGAGTCTTCGGCGCGGGCACGCTCCTGAGGGTGTATCCCAGGCTGACCCCGGAGCAGCTCGCTGAGGTCATCGAGCGGCTCCTGATCGCCGCGCCTGACATCCTAGGCCCGCCGGCTACGCCGCCAACGTCTTCGACCTCTCCTTCCCGTGGATCCTACGCATTCTTCGCATTGCCGCCATTCGCGTTCGTCTCTGAACTTTTCAACTCGTCTTGGCTACAGCCGCTCTTTGTCACGGTGACGGTCATTACCCTGGCAGGACTGCTGTTGTTGATGATCGGCATGATCCAGGGGTCACAATCAGCGACGCAGCCGGTAGGGAAAATCGATTGGCAGCGGGTGCCGCCGGGGCTGGCCGAATTTGTTCCAGCGGTACAGCGAGTGCTGCGCAGTACGCCGATCACCAACATTGCTCCCGGCGCGGCAGTCGCCGCCCGCCGTCTGGACAACATGGGCGCCTGGTTCGGCGCGCCTGCGGAGCGCGCCCGCATCGGCCATGCCTTGGATGACGTCATCGCGCGGCTGCAGCAGCGCGTCCTCCAGCGGGCCACTTGGCTCACGGCGCGCCTGCAGGAGCGCTACGGCATCGGCAGCGTGTTCGATCCGAATGAAGGAGATTTAACCTTTTTTGACGCCCACGGAGAACCGTACGACATCAGCCAGTTGCCGACGATCGCCCGCCAGGATGTGGAGGGGGCCATGGCCGACTTCGCGGGCTTGGCCCAATCGTCCTGGCTGCTGGGATCGTTCCGCGAGCTTCTGAAGGCATTGAACGGCGGCTACCGCGTGCTCCTGCGCGCCGAAGGCATGGCTCCGCGTCCGTTGATGGATCATTTCGCCCGGATCAATGAGGCCACGAAGCGCGGCCGCCCGGATGCCGCCTCACTGGCGCTGCTGCCCGAGGAAGAGCAAGCACTCTGGCGCGGGGAGTTCTCCGCTGAAGAATTGAGCGCGGCCGCCTATGGCGACCCGCTGTTTCGTATACTGCAGCGCATTCCGGCGACCGACCGCCAGCAGCGGCTCGGTGGGCTTTCGGCAGAGGCGATCGAGCGGCTCTATGATCTTGGCTGGCTGCTGGCGCTGGCCAGCCAACTGACGTCGGCGCAGCGAGCGCCGGCGTCGCCGTTCACGGCCGGGCGCACGTTTGCTGAAGCGCTCAGCGCCATGGGTTATACCTCCAAGGATGCGCGGCTGGCATGGAAGGCGCTGGCGCAGGAGCTCGGGCTTATCGCCGCCGAGCCGACGTCCCTCGAGCGGCAGCTGCGCGAAGGCCGGACGGACGAGGCTGTTACCGCGATCCATACGATGATGGCGGCGCAGCCGGTGGATGCGTCCGTACATGTGGCAGACGCGCTGCAGCATACGGTCGGCGGGTTCTCATTCGCGCCGGCCCTGGAGCAAGACACGCTGCTGCGCGTCCTGCATCAAGTGCGCGAAGAGATTCCCGCGCTTCATGACACAGCCGAGCGCATGCTCATCGCGCTCTTCTCGCCTGAGCTGTTCGACCGTCTTATCGAGCAGTATGTCGATGCGGATCACCGGCCGGTCGTAGAGCGCATCCGCGCGTACTACGGCAACGGTCATAAACCTGACATCAACCAGCTGACCGACCGCATCCGCCGCATTGCCCGGCGCATCGCCGGACAGCCGATGGTGGAAGGCGTCTATGGTTTGGGCTATCCCTTCTACGGCGATGTCGATATCCGGCGGGTGAACTTCTTCACGCTGCTGCAGCTCATGCGAGGGCAGTTCACCCAGGATGAGTTCATCGCGCACATCATGCCGGATATCGACCTGCTAGTGGTCTTCGAGCCATGGGATCCGGTTGAGTCGCCCGCTGACGTGCGCCCAGGCTTCGAAGAGGCCATGCGGGAGAACTTCGTCAGGGAGCTGAGCAGTTATCGAGACTCCTGGCGCCGCCTCTTCAGCGTCTTGACCGACCAGGAAGCGGTTGCCGACAGGGACCGCGACCCGCTGGAGCAGTTCATGTCGCATGGCCGGCTGCACGTCGATTTGGTGCCCATGCGCCGATACGTGTGGGATGCCCTGCCGGCTTTCGTCGCGCCCGGCGATGAGCGGTACGTGAAGTGGTTGCGGGATGTGCTGTTCACCACGGAACCGTCGGCCGGCACCCTTGACGGCGTGCCGCTGCAATTACGGCGTAATGTCGTGTTGGATGAGGTCAGCGCTCAGGCGCTCACCGAAACCGAGCTATTGGAGCGCCTCTTTGAGCGGCAGCCGCATCGGCTGCACCTGCGTCTCCTTGAAGAAGCGCGACAAGCGGTAGGAGATCGGTGGCGGGCGGCGATCCGCCAAGCGCTGGTCGACGGATTCATTGAGCGGAAAGGCGATGGCCGCCTGCGGCGCACCGCGCTTGGCGAAGCGTTTATTGGAGAAGTCATTGCGCTGCGCGAGCGACTGATCCAAGACGGTCTGAACGGGCCGGCGCGCTACAACGAACAACAGCTACGAGCGCAAGCCGAGGCCGCTCTGGCGCGCCGCGGGCCGGAGTTCTCCGGGTTTCACGCGATGGCACCCCTGGCGATCTCGCTGGGGCTCCTCTCGGCGATTCCCATGGGGTGGGTGCTCCTCGCTGTGGGGGTGCTTACGGCACTTGCATTCGGCTGGTACCGGATCTCTCGCACGCTTGGAACCGCCGAGCGGCGCTCCCAAGCGATCGATGAGCTGGAGGCGCGCGAGCGGAGGATCGGACGGCCTCTCGCCCATTTTGATACGCGGCGGCTGCGATTGATCAGCGCGATGAATCGACTCGCGCCGGATGAGCGGACGCGGGTGACCGCCGACCTGCATCAGGACGGCCGCGAGCTGCTGGTGGATCTCTATGCCATGCGCGCCGAAGCCCAGCGCTGGCTCGCTCCCGCCCCCCCTGCCACGGCCGCTCCGCGCATCGATGACGGGACGGCCAACACGCCGATGGATTTTGATGGGACGGAGCGGCGCTTCAAGGCCATTGACCGGCGGCTGTCCGATCTGATCATCACGCTCGAGCCGAAGGTCACGCAGCTGGCTCAGGAGCTTGGGGAGCCGGCCGCCACGCCGCAGGTAGCACCCAACGGCTTCATGAACGCCGTGCTGCCGGCGATGGCAGGTTCAGCGCTTGAATCTGGCGAGCCCTTCATCTGGCTCGTCCTCATGCCGCTGGTGCTCTGGAAGGCCATTCCGCTGTTTGAGGGCGTCGTCCGCTGGTTATGGCCGTCTCTCCCCGGATCGTCGAACAGCCATGCGCCTTCTGCGCAACGCGACGGCGACGCGGCCGCATGGGCGCTGGAGCAGGTGGAGCGCCGGGGCATGACCGCGCTGCCGATTCCCTGGCACAGTGAGGTGCGCGCCCTGACGGTTGGCGGCTATGGCGAGCAGGCGGATGAGCTGAAAACACTGCTGGAAGCGCAGGCCGAAGCGCACGAGGACTGGCGCATGGCCGAGCGGCGGCTGTCGGTCCGCCGCTACCGCGATGAGCGGCAGGTCGCGGTGGAGTTGCGTGGGGAGCGTCAACTCTATGAGGAGCAGGCCATACCGGGCCGACACTACCACGTGATCCGTTTCTACGATACGAGCGAGCTAAGCCAGCTTTCCGAGCGCGAGGCCACCGAGCGGCTGCGCCATGTGTACGAGCTGCTCGCCGACAAAGGCGTCGTGATTATTCAAGCCAGCCGGCTGATCTCCGGACCCAAGCTGCACCGCATGCTGCGCAACGCTGGCTTTGCCTGGGCGCAGGGCACCGTACCGGACCAGGAGTGGTTGGTGGCTCAGAAACTCGTGCCGGTGGACGTACGGGAATTCGTGCGCGAGCAGCAGCCGAAAAAAGCCCCAGTGGCGGTCCTGGGGGCCGGGCCGACCGGTTTGCGCGCCGCTGAAGCGCTGGCGCGGCAAGGCCATGACGTGTGGATCTTCGAGGAAACCAAGCGAGCCCTGGGCTTCGGGGTCTATGGCTTTTATCCCTGGAAGAAAGACCGCGAGTCGATCCGCGAGGCGCTCACCGGCGAGAAGCTGCTGCAAGACCCGGCGATCCGCGACCGCATCCACCTGATCACCAACGTGCGTGTGGCGCGCGACGGCGATCTGACCATCGGCGAGCTGCAGCGCATGGGCTTTGCCGCCATCATCAACACGACCGGAGCCACGCTGCCCACCGAGCTGCGCGATGAGGACGGCAGGCTGATTGAAGGCCAGGATGCCGAGGGTGTCTACCACGCCATCGAGCTGGTGCGCTACTACAACTACTATGAGGGGGCGCCACGACCTCGCATCGGCCGCGAAGCCGTGATCTTCGGCGTGGGGAACGTGGAGAACGACGAATCGCGTGCCCTGCTTGAGCGCACGACCCCGCGCATCCGCACGATGTTCGAGCATGACGGCATCACAGTTCATGCGGTGGCGCGTCGCGGCCTCTGGGAGATGAAGGTCTACCGGGATGAATTCGCGTACCTGCACCCGTATCTGGCGCACCCCTCCGCATGGCTCGACACGTTGCAGGAACTGCACGACGACGGCTTAGTCCAGTACCCGCCCTATGCCGAGCGCCTCGAGGAAGCGCTGCGGAATAGCCGGTGGGTCAGCGCGGACGGCCAATCGTGGAGCCGCCTCTCCGACAAAATGGCCAAGACCGTCAAAGGCTGGTCGGTGGAAGAGTTCACCCAGACCGGCCATCCCACGCGGCGCTACCAGCTGCATTTCCATCTGAGCCCCAAGCGCATCCTCACGGATGCGCAAGGGCATGTCAGCGCGGTGGAGTTTATGGAGCGTCGCGCGGTTGACCGTGACAGCCGCATTGCCTGGGAAGACACCGACCGTATCATCACCATGCCAGCGGATACCGCCATCATTGCCACCGGGTTCCAGAACGATCCGCTCATCGGTTTCCCGCTGGACCGCCACGGCTACTTCGCCATCGCCAGCCAGGATCCCAAGGATCCCCGGAGCACCATGGCGACCGATCCGGCGACCGGCCGGCCGATTCCTGGCTTGTTCCTGGGTGGGTGGGCGCGCTCCAGCACAGGCGAAGGCGATGTAAGCATCACCGCCGGTGAGGGTCGCCGGGCGGCTCAAGCTGCGATGGCCTACCTGAAGAGGGCTGGGCGCCGGCCGATGGCTGACGTGGAACGCGTACTGGCCGCCAAAGGCGTACGCTTCGGCACGACCGAGATATACCTCGGCTTGCTGCGCGAGGAAGCGAAGGCCACGACGGCGCTACGCGAACAGATGACGCGCGAGACCGGCGCCGACCCGGTGGAGCAGGGCTATTACCCCGAGGTGCTCTACGACGCCGCAGATGAGTTGTGGGCCGCCATGGAGCGCGGGATGCGGGCAGAAAAATTAGAAACGTCCCCAATTTCCGGGCCTGTTGCCGCCTTCGGCATCATCCCAGCCACCGCGCTTCCGGATCTGTTCACCCAGCTTGGTCTTGCGCTGCCGGAGTGGGCCGGGCCGGTGGTGCTGGCCGCTTTGGCCATCCTGCTGGTGCTGCCGATGATGGCCACGGACCGCCTCCAGGCGCTGGCCGATGCCTTGCGCGCGCTGCGCCGCATCGGGGAGGAGAATCGGCGGGCGCAAGATAAGACCGCGCCACCACCCGCTGGCGCGCCGGCAGACCCCTCAGCAGGTTCGGATGGACAGGCCACAACCGTAACGGAGCCGCCGCGCTTCCTCAGGGCAGAGCGGCTTGACGGCAATACCCAATTGAATATGACGATGGCCGACGGGCGCGCGCGCATGCTCATCCGCAGGATCGGATCTCTCCAAGGCAATATCACACATATCGAGGAGCCTCTGCTCAATCCGGCGCGCACCGCATTAGCTGTCGCCTATCAAACAAGAAACTATCAGTTTCACCTGAGCAAATGGATCAGGTATTGGAATGTCAGGGTATGGCTGGCCGGCGAGCGCGACCCCCGCATGCTCTATGGAGGGTTTGTGGATCTTGGTCCGTTGGCGTTGCGCGACGACGGACGCTTCGTGGCCATGGCTGAGAAGTCACGAGGCGGATACATTTCATCGCCGGGGAACTGGAACGTCATCGTGCGAGGCAGCCGGTGGGAGAAGAGCCAGGCGGTCTTTAACCAGACTGAACGGACAAGAGTGCGCGAGGTGATCAGTCTGCGCTTTCTATCTGACCAAGATGCGCTGGAGGTGCGCTATACCGAGCGCTCCGCTCCCGAGCGCGTGTTCACACGCAAGGTGATGCTGCGGGAGCCGGTGACGCATCCTGCGCGCCGCACGTATGCGGTCATCCCCGGTCTGGCCGCATTCTCTGATCTGGCCCCAGCGGGCCTTGCGCTGCCGGAGTGGGCCTGGCCGCTGACGCTCGGGTTGCTGGCTGCGGCGGTCGTGTTCTCCATGGTGAAGGGAAGCGCGCCGTCGGATCGGGAGCTGTTTGCGCGCATGGCCCAGATTGCGGACCGGCAGCCCAGCCGGATGGTGCCGATCACCGAGCTGGCCTCCATCCTCGGGCGCGATGTCGCAGAGATGGCATACCAGGTCCGCCGGCCTGAGTCAGGGCTGTTTCTTAGCGACGGCATGGTCTGGCGGGCGCGGGCCGGACGGCCCGTCGCAACCACTGCGCCGGGTTCGACAGTGTCCCCTGAGGCCGGCGAAACAAGTCAGGAAAGCGCTTTCGGGCTAGTCATAGAGGATGTCCGGACGAATGAGGCGCGGCAGCTTCGGTACGTTACGGCCAGCGCCTTGACGGAGGAAGCGCGCGCCGCCGTGGCGGACTCGCTCGATCAGTGGGGGCTGACGCCAGATCCGGATGGAAAAGACGAGGCCCGGGTATACGCGCCGCGAGTCAGCCACGCGCTTCGCAACCCCGCCGCGCCGGAGTCCGCAAGGCTTCTGGAGCAAACACGCTTTGGCCTGTTGCCGGACGGCGACGTGCGCGGCTTTGTCGTCTTGGAAAATACGGCGCTTGGGGTGATTGCCGTGCATCCGCAGGATCAGCATGGAAACGCGGCTCGACAGTTCCGCGGAGTGGGTCAGGCCCTGACGGCGTCGGCCTTCCGGGAGCTGTTACGTCGCGATCCTTCGCTGGATGGGATTCATGTCATCGCACCGAACCACCGCATGCGCCGGCTGCTCGGTCACATGATGGGCTTGAGCTACGAGTGGCAGGGCAGATTCCGGCGCGCGCTGGCTGATGAGCTCGTCAGGAGATACGAGCGGCGCGTTCCTGGCGCGTTTGCGTTCGTGCCGATTGCCATTCCAGATGTGCTGAGCCAATTCGGCCTGGCGTTGCCGGTTGCCGCGCTCCTGGCCGCGGGGATGGCCATTGTCTTGCTGCGGGCGAACCGCAGCGTGATTCCAGCGCGCTTGCTGCCGAAGTGGAGAGCGCTGACTCCATCGATGAGTCCGGATGAGCGCACACGGCTGGACGAGCTGATGGACATGGCCATGGAGCAGGCGATGGAGGAGCTGCCCAGGCTCATCAAGCGCAGCCGCTCGCTGATGGAGCTGCAGCGTCTTGGTGTGGACGATTCGCGCCTCCAGGCGTACCGGCCGTTTTCCTTTGAGTGGTTCGGGGACGTGGCAGCGCATGTGTATGAGGGGAACCGTGTGCATCTGCATTTCCGCAACCTCCCGCCGCGGACCCCGGTCGATTCGTTTGCTGAATTCGACCAGGGAATTTTGGTTCAAATGACCCAAGACCCCGCTGGCCGCCTGCAACTGGCGGATCTGCGGATTGACGTCCGGCTGCCACGCGTCGGCATCGATGAAACCGCGCACGGCACCGAGCGCGTCATGATCCCGATGGACACGGTGCTCGATGCGCTGGTGCGAACCGGACGGATCAACTGGGCCACCCGGCGGGCCTGGTCGCGCTGGCTCCATCGAGAGGTTCGCGCGGCGATTGAGCCGCGGCTGGCTGAAGTCGCCCAAGGGTTGCGCAATCCCAAGCCTCTGCTGGCATCGGCCCCGGCGAGCAATCGCCAGCGGCTCTACTTTTTGGACTCCAGCGGGTTGATGTCAGCAACCACCCGTCCCATCCTCGGCGTGCCATTCACACGGCTGCAGCGAGCGCCGGCTGGTCATCTCGCGCGCCGCGCCGCGTCAGCCAGGCGGGCGTCTGGCATCGCCTCGGATCGTCCTTCCTACCTAAGGGGCTTGCCGGCTGTCCTGGCCGATCCTGGCGCGCTCGGTCTCGGGCTGCCGGAGTGGTTCGGGCCGCTCCTGATCGTCCTGCTCGCGGGTGCGGCGTGGCTGATGATCAAAGCGACTCAGCGCCAGCTCTATACGCCTGAGGCGCGCGCGGCCATTCGTGGGCGCCTTATTCAGGCGCTGAAGCGGCATCCGCTGGGCGTCATCGCGCGCGTCGCGTCGACGAATCCAGCCGCCATTACCATGTTCGCCCACAGTGACCGTATGAATGACCGGCTGGTTCAGCAAGTGGCCCAGGCGCTGGACCACATCGAACGGGCCGATAAGATTCGTGAGCTTGCCGCGACAGCGCGGGCGGTGGCCGCCGACCCAGCCAATGCGCCGGATGTACGAGATCGGGCCGAGGCGCTCGAGCCGGCGCTGTTGCAGTTGGAACAGATTGGTCGCCTTGCGCTGGAGCGATACCGCGCGCTGTTGGAATCGATTGACCTGCATCCTGGCGAGATTCGCGTCTACATGGTCGGAGGCCGTCTTAATGGC
>PCVX01000045.1:45975-51540 GCA_002796105.1 Candidatus Omnitrophica bacterium CG11_big_fil_rev_8_21_14_0_20_63_9
TGAACAGTATGGCGGAGATTACATCGATCCTTGGGATAGCCTAGGACTCGGCCTCGCTCCGCATATGTGGCAATTCCTTCGCGAGATCGAAGAGCGTCTTGACCTGCCGCAGCCTGAGCCTGAGATGAGCGACTATCCGCTGCTGGACGTTGCCTACCAGACCGGGGAGGTCGATGACGGCGAACCTGAGCTGCTGAACGATGATGGGCATGGTCGCAGCCGGCTACTCCTCGCGCGCTGGAAGCATGAACCGTCAAACGGATCCGCGCCCAAGAGTACCCACGCCCTGTTTGCCGATCCTGGCATGCTGGCCGCCTTGAGCCCGCTGGGTCTGGCGCTGCCCGAGTGGGTTGGGCCTGTGGCGCTGATTGTGCTAGCCGGGGCGGCCGTGTTCGCGATGGCCTCCGGAAGGCGCCGGGTCAACACCGTGGACATTACCGGTATTGTGCGGCGCGTCGTTGATGAGTATCGCCGCAGCGCTGCTGAGCGAGGCGTGACGCTGGAGATTCGCCCGGGACGCGGCAAGGCTGTACTGGAAGACGATCCTTCGCCAGGAATTTCGCCTGACATGGTGCTTGAAGCGGTGTTGAACGAGGTCATTGATAACGCGGTGAAGTATTCCTCTCGGGGTGGATCGGTGCGCATCCAGCTCTTCAGCGGGCTCGGAGCTGATGACGATCACGTGCATCAGGTGATTCGAGTCGTCGATCATGGCATCGGAATTGCCGCACGCGATCTGCCGCACATCACACAAGGCACAGGCTACCGCGCCCCGAATGCGCAGCGGCATACTGAGCTGGGTCAAGGAGAAGGGCTTGGCAGCTCGAAAGAGAAGATTGAAGTATTCCTTGGCGGCACGCTGAGCGTGGAAAGTCCTGGAGAGCGGGGCGGAACCACGGTAACGATTCGGGTGCCACGGTCGGTCAGCGTACGGCGGGAAATCGCGCGCCGGCGGCTGATCTTGGGGCTGCAGCAAGAAGCGATCGCTGGACCGCCCCGGCCAGCTGCAGAGATTCCTAAGCCTCGGCGCACTCATGCCGCGCTGCCCGGAATGGACTGGTTCGGGATCTTCGGCGCCCTGGGTGTCGCGCTGCCGGAGTGGGCAGGGCCGGTCATGCTCGGCCTGTTTGGGGTGCTTCTTTCGGTCATGGCCACCATCATGAGCCGGCAGACGCCATCTTGGCAGCCGGGGCAGGTGGTTATGACGCCGGAGAAGATTGAGGGCACCGTCTTGCGGGTCCAAGAGGAGTCGAATCCGGCGCTGGCGGTATTTTCTCCGTTCAATGTCACCGTGTATCTGCACAAGTACGGCAAGGGAGCAGTGACTTACCGCGGCCCTGGCGCGTCCGGTTTGCGCGCGGTGCCTGAAATGAGCAGCATCGCCGACGACCGAATCCTTCGGACGCTGAACCTGATCGAAGATAGCCGCTTGCATATTCCGACCACGCTGGCCCCTGCAGCGCGGCGGCGCTCCAATGAGTTCTCCAGCGAGGCGGCTTTGCGGGAGCGCGTGCAGCATCTCTTGGCGGATACCGGCATCAGCGAGGCGCAACAGCGCTGGGTACTGGAAACGCTCGTTGAGTTCCGCACAGATGAGCGCGGCACCTGGGCCGTGCGCCGCCGTCCATCCGCCGCCAGCGCTCCCACCGCAGCCTTCGCATTTGCTCCGATTTTTGGCGGGCTTGATCTGCTTGGCCAGCTTGGTTTGGCGCTGCCGGAATGGGCCGCGCCGGTTCTCCTGGGCGTGCTGGCGATGCTGCTGATCGTGCCCATGATGGTGCGGCAGCCTGCGGCGACTTCATGGCTGATCCCGCTGCGCGACCGGCCAGGGCTGCGAAGGCTCGTCGAGCGGATCCTGATGAACCGCTATGCCTTGTGGGGGTTGCCGCGCGAATGGGTCGGGCAGATCCTGGACGTACTCGTCGAACACGCCGCTGATCCTGAAGCCGCGCAGCGCGCGGTGTATGAGCGCGTGGTGCACTTCGCGACCGATCCGCGGTGGATCACGGCGTACGCGTACAACACGCACAGTTCGCCGAGCCCCGAATATCTGGCGGTCGCGCCATGGCTGGACGATCTAACAGGGGAGCAGACGCTAGTCGACATCGGCGCCAATACCAACGCGCTGGGCCAAGAAATCACCTCGCGGCACCCTGGACTCTCCGTAATCGGGACCGATCTTCACCAGGACCAGACGGACTTGCACGCCCCACGCCTTGACTACCGGCAGCAGCCCAGCCCCACCCGGCTTCCCCTCGCTGATGGCGAAGCCGATGTCGCCATCCTCAGCCGGGTGTTGCACCACATGTCCGATGAAATACGCCCGGCCCTCTTGCAGGAAGTGCGGCGCGTGCTCAAACCGGGCGGGCGCGTGATCGTGGTCGAAGACACGTATTCAACGCACTTCCCCCCGACAGGCGAGGACCTGGACCGCGAGCTGACCCAGGAGTTCATTGGAGGCGTTGCCCGTGAAGGCGAAGCCTTTGGCAGGGAATTGCTGGCGTTTCTGGACTGGTTCCGCAACGTGCTGGTGCACGAGATGTCAGAGATGCCGATGCCCTCCAGCTTTTATGCCATTGAAGAGTGGACCCGCCAATTTGAGGCGGCAGGATTTGAGACCGCCCATGCCGCGTATTTGGGTTTTGCCCAGAGCCGGCTGCGCTCGACGAGCCAAGGGCTGCTGGTCTTCAGGGCGCCAGGCCCGCCTGTCTCCCAGCCGCTTGCGCCGAGGATGGCCGATACCATCATGGTTCTGCGGCATGGGACGCAGCGGCTGCGCGCATCCATCAGCCCAGCTTGGTTCGATGAGATGATGGAACGCATCAGCCGGCTGGAGCAGGCGCTGGCCACGGGTGATCAGGCGATCGTGCGGGAGGCGTTCTCGCGGCTTGTAGATCTCCAAGGCGTCTGGGTATTCGAAGCGGATGAACGGAAAAAGGGCGGCCCGGAGTCCGTACGCATCGCCGGAGAGTTCGGCATCATCATCGGGTTTTTGATGAACTACATCGAGGCGCTTCCGGCGCTGCAGCAGCCGCCTGCGCATCCGGAGCGGTTGGTTTTTGGAGATTTCTCTGATGAGGAGGACATCGTGGTGCTCTGGCGCCGGACGCGCCGGGCTCAGCCGATTGAGTGGCACATCTCCAGCGGATTTCGTCAGGCGACGATCGAGCGCTCCGTGGCGTCCGCGGATCCATTGAAACGTTCCGCGTTTTGGCGAGCCACCAGCGCCCTGAGAATCATATCGGACAATGTCTTAACATCTCCGCGCTTGAGCCCGGAAGAGCGTCTGGAAGCGGCCCGGGCGTTGGCCGACCGCGTAGGCTTGATGCGGCCGCGCGCAGCAGCGCCTGCTTCCCATGGGCCTCAAGGCATGTCCGCGGTGCTGCTCGGCGCCGGTTCTTTCGGGCTTCCGGAGTGGCTGATCCCTGTTGGGCTCGCCTTGGCGGCAGGGTGGCTGATGGCCAAAGCGGGGAATGGCCACAACGGGTCCATTGCTCGCATTCAGCAAGCGCTGGACCGGTATACCCGACAGGGCGGACCTCAGGTCGGGCTGGAGAAAGTCGGCTACCTCTTCGGCGTCATGGATATGCGCCGCAATGGCTGGACGTTTGATGAGGAATACCGTATCGCCATGCGCCGCGTCGAAGATCGTATCGAAGTACGCATCAGCGGCAACGTGAGCCTGCGGCGGATCATCCAGGTGCTCATCGAGCACTATCCCGACCTTGGACCTGCGCTTCGGCCGCTGCTGCACCGGCAGCAAAAGGGGACGGTTATCCACCTGCCGGTCCGCCGCCGCCCCAACGGCAACCACGCGGTGCTGTTTGCCCCTTCCGCCATCACCGCCGGCCTGGGCGTGGAACCTTTCTTAACCTTCGCCTTGCTCGCGATGCTTGTTACAACCACCGTGATGATGAGTGATCGATTAGAGCGATTTATTGGATCACTGGCTGAGCTGCGGGGGATTGGTGATGTGGTCAAAACGAAAACAGCAGCGTTGGCGGTAAGAGAACAGGTCCTTGAGCTCAAAGCTGAGCTTGAGCATGCAGAGCTTCCGGATGCGCTTCGCTGGGAGGCTGAGTCGGCATGGTCAGAGTTAGGTGGAACCGATGAGTATACCGACCAGATCCAAGCCTTGTATGAGAGGCAGCGGCGCGAGCTTGCGGGCCAGACAGGGCCGGAAGCGTATGCCCGGCGCATGGAGCTCTATGAGGAGATCGCCGGGAACTGGCATGGTCAGCGCCATGATTACGAAGGCATGCGCAGCCGGCTGGAGGCGGTGCAAGCCCAGCGGCTGAGCCGCACTTCCGGTACGGGCGCATTCGCGTTCCTGCTGCTGCCTGGAGCCGCTCTGCAGGGCGACTGGGTAGGAGCATGGTGGACCCTGCCGTTACTGGCCGGCATCGCCCTCGCCAACCCGCGGGTGCGCCGCGCCGCGCTCCGGCGGGCACGGGAGTGGTACTACCGGACTGTTCAGCAGCCGCTGCCGGACCCCCGGATCATTCTCCATCGGGAAATCACGTTCGTGCCTGATCAAGATCGCGTGATGCTCGCGTCCGATGACGCGTTTCAATCGATGTTTGGCAACCAGCGGGTGGTGATCGTCGGTCCGCATCCGGATGACCCGGAAATCAGCATGGGCGTAACGGAGCAGCGCATCGCGCGCATCGCCGGGCACGTCACCAAGGTCAATGCTACGACCGGATACAAAGGCCTCATGGATGTGACGATCCAGGAGTGGATGGCGCAGCGGCGATTCCAGGGCAGCGCGATGGACGCGGCGCGAGCGATCCGGCCTGAGGAAGCGCGCGAGGCTGCCCGGCTTGCCGGCATCGAAGACTATCACAATCTCGGCCTGGATCTGACGCTTGAAGTCCCATACTACGATGCCGCGGGGCGGCGCATTTCCAGCCGCAGCCGCTACGGCAGCTTTGCGCCGGAAGATTTCGCCCGCATCGAAGCGTTTGTGCGCGAGCACGCGCAGACCGATATCTGGATGCTGCCGTATCCGTTCGAGCATAGCCCGCACCACCGCACCCACGAGCAAGTCAGCCTGGCCTTCCTGCGTTTGCTTCAAGAGCAGGGGTTTGCGGGTCGCATCATCTTCTACGAGACGCTCGAGGACCAGGCATACGTCGATTTCGATCATGAAGGGGTGAAGCCCAACATCCTGGTGCCGTTTGACGAGGCGGCAGTGGAAGAAAAGCAGCGTTTGATCCGCACACACATCTCCCAAGTGACCCGCAAGCCGTACGACGAGATGGCCAAGCACCGCAACGGGGCGCACGCGGCCCGCGAGCGGCTTGAGGCGCTCTATGTGGAGCGCTTCATGGCAGGGCGCCTGGCCATTGATGCGTTCACCCCGCCGCCCGCGAGCGAAGAGCCGGCGGCCGGCAACGAGAACGGCAGTCAAACCAATGCGGCTCCTCGCGCGCCAAAGGCCGCGCCGGCGTATCGCCCGGATCTCCTGCTTCCGATCATCCGCCGCGCACGGTCGCGCGACGTCGCGGTCGATCGGATTGCGAAGCAGTTTAACGTGACGCGACGCGTGGCTGATCGGCTCGT
>PCVX01000009.1 GCA_002796105.1 Candidatus Omnitrophica bacterium CG11_big_fil_rev_8_21_14_0_20_63_9
CCACCCACTTTTCCCATTCCGTCTAAACTAGAAGTTAGGGTACTACAGCGACGAGGCCTTGTCAAGGTGCTTGCGGACAGCCTCGACCAGTGTTTCGCGAGGAACGGTCGTTTTTTCCTTGGTGGCGCGCAAGCAAAGCTCCAACTGCTGCTCGCGCTGCCAGGACTTGCCGATCACCACCTGCACCGGGATCCCGATGAGGTCGGCATCCTTGAGTTTTGCCCCAGGTGAATGCTCGCGGTCATCCAGGAGCACCTCGAACCCGGCGGCTTCCAACACCTGGGCCGTCTCCTCGCCCACCGTCGCCATCTCGGCAGTGGTGGATTCCATCACGCTCACGACCACCTGAAACGGAGCCAGCCCGATCGGCCACACGATCCCATTGGTGTCATGCCGCTGCTCGATGGCGCTGGCGACGATCCGGTTCACACCGATGCCGTAGCAGCCCATGATCATCGGTGCAGCTTTCCCGGCCTGGTCCTGGACGGAAGCCCCCAGCGCTTGCGTGTACTTGGTCCCCAGCTTGAAGACGTGGCCGACCTCGATCGCTTTGATGATGGTGAGCGGTCCTGAGCATTTCGGGCAGCGATCCGCCTCCGTTACGAACCGCACATCCGCCACCGTCGCAGGCTGGAAGTCTCTGCCGGGATTCGCGTTGATGATGTGCGCCTCAGCCTGGTTCGCGCCGGCCACCGCATTCGCCATCGCCATGACCGCAGGGTCCGCGATGAGACGAACGTTCAGCTTGACGGGTCCGGTAAAACCGACCGGCGCGCCGCTGAGCCGCTCGATCGTTTGTGGGCCGCACAGCTTCACCTGCGCCGTCCCCAGCAGCCGGGCCAATTTGGCTTCGTTAACCTCGTGATCGCCGCGCACCAGCACGGCGACTTGGGACTTGTCGACATCGTACAGCAAGGTCTTGATCAGCTTGGAAGGCGGCACCTTGAGAAACGCGCTCACCTGCTCGACCGTATGCGCGCCGGGAGTCTTCACGACCTCAAGCGGTTTGGGCGTCTCGGCCGGCTGGCCGCCTGCGGGCGCGGCTGCGCTTCTGGCGGCTTCCAAATTGGCCGCGTACCCGCACGATTCGCAGCGCACGATCCGGTCTTCTCCGGCCTCTGAGGGCGCCATAAACTCGTGCGAGGCATCGCCGCCCATCATCCCCGGATCGGCTTCGCACGCGATGACGGTCAATCCGCAGCGCGCAAAGATGCGCTGGTACGCGTCGTACATCGCCTGGTAGCTGCGACCCAGCCCCTGCGCGTCCACATCGAAGCTGTAGGCGTCTTTCATCAGGAACTCTTTCGAGCGGATCACGCCGGAGCGCGGCCGCGGCTCATCGCGGAACTTCGTCTGGATCTGATAGACCGTCACCGGCAGCTGCTTATGCGAGCGGATCTCCTTAAGGAGATCGGTCACCACCTCTTCATGCGTGGGGCCCAGCGCCATTTCCTTGCCCGTGCGGTCTTTGAACTTGATAAGGACGTCGCCCAGCACTTCGTAACGGCCGGTCGCCTTCCACAAATCCACCGGCTGCAGCGCCGGCATCAGCAATTCCTGCGCGCCGGCCCGGTTCATCTCCTCGCGGACGACCGCGGCGGCTTTGTGCAGCGCCCGCAGGCCCAGCGGAAGATAGGTGTACGCGCCTGAGCCGAGCCGGCGGATCAGGCCCGCGCGCATCATCAGCTTGTAGCTGACGGCGTCGGAATCTTTGGGATCCTCGCGGAGCGTGGGAAGGAAGTACTGGGACCACTTCATGGAATCAGCGCGCCCTGCCCTGCATCAAGATGAAAGGGCGGCTTCGTGGGGATGCGGCGTGTCGTTCGCAGCGCTGTGCAGCAGCTGCTGCACTTCATCGAGGAGCGCGTCGACCATCTGGGCTTCCGGCACGCGGCGGATCTGGCGGCCTTTGCGGTAGATGACCCCGACCCCGCCGCCGCCGGCCAGACCGATATCCGCGTGCTCGGACTCGCCCGGCCCGTTGACCACGCAGCCCATCACCGCCACCGTGAGGTCCAGGCAGCGCGGTTCGGTTTTCGCCAGCGCGCTGAGCCGGGCCTGCACCTGGTTGGCGATCCCGACCACGTCGATCTCGCAGCGCCCGCACGAGGGGCACGCGATGACGTTCGTCTCAAACCGCCGCAGGTTCAGCGAGCTGAGGATGCGCTGGGCGACTTTGACTTCCTCGATGGGATCGCCGGTGATGGACACGCGGATGGTGTCGCCGATGCCTTCGGCAAGCAAAGCGCCGATGCCGATGGAGGATTTCACCGTCGAGATGTCCGGCAGCCCGGCTTCGGTGACGCCCAGGTGAAAGGGGTAGTCGCACAGCTGGGCCATCCGCCGGTACGCGGCGAGCATTTGAGGCACGTCGGAGGACTTCAGAGATAAGACGACGTCATAAAACCCGAAACCTTCCAGCAGCCGCACGGACTTCAGCGCGCTTTGCACGATCGCCTCGACCAGGTTGCCTTTGTGGGCGGCTTCGCACTCCGGATCGAGCGAGCCGACGTTGACGCCCACGCGGATCGGGATGCCCCGCTCCTTGGCGCGCTCGACCACCTCGCGCACCCGCTCGGTGTTGCGGATATTGCCCGGGTTCCAGCGGATCTTATCGAAGCCGGCTTCGATCGCGGCGATGGCGAACTGGGGGTGGAAGTGGATGTCGGCGACGAGCGGCACTTTATCGGCCTCGCGGCGGATATCGGCGAGTGCTTTGGATGCCTCAATCGTGGGCACGGCCACGCGCACGATCTCGCAGCCGGCGGTCGCCAGCGCGCGGACCTGCCGCACCGTGGCTTCGATGTCCGTCGTGTCGGTCTTCGTCATCGACTGGATGGAGACCGGAGCCTCCCCGCCGATGACGAGATGCCTGACCTTCACTGAGCGAGTCGTACGCCGCTTCATGGCTATTGGCCGAAGACCCCCATCACGCGATCGATCAGCCCGAACCGCTTCAAGTCGTTAACGCAAATCACCAGGATCAGCGCCATGAGCAGCACGAAGCTCACCTGCGCGGAGCGCTCTTGGACATTCAGGCTGACCGGGCGGCGGCGCAGCCGCTCGATGCCCAAAAAGAACAAATGGCCGCCGTCGAGGATCGGGATCGGCAGCAGGTTGAAAATCGCCAGACACAAGTTAAAGAGCCCCACGCGGTAGAGCAGCATCGGCAACCCCAGCTGCACGCCTTCCTTGATCATCAGGACGATGCCAATGGGGCCGGTGGCCGATTCGGTGAGCGAGAGCTGGCCGGTCATCAGGAACCACAAGCCTAACAGCGTCGTGATGATGAACTCGTTGTGCAGCTTGATCATCCGCCGCAGCCCTTCCAGCGGCCCGACACGGAAGATCTCCACATCGCCCGCGTTGTAGATGCCGACCTGGCCGATGGTTTTCTCGCGGCCGAGCACGTCCTTGGTCGTATGCGATGTCGGCGTGATCGTCAGTGTCATCGGCGAGCCTTCGCGCGTGACCGAGAACGCCAACGGCTTGCCGGAGGACGCGTAGATGATGTCGGTCATCTCTTGCCACGTCTTCACCGGCTTGCCATCGATGGCTTGGACGCGGTCGCCCGACGCCAAGCCGGCTTCCACCGCCGGCATGTCCGGCACCAGCTTGCCGACGACCGGGAGCGCTTCCGGATACCCGATGACGAACACCAGCCACAGCGTGAGGATGGCGCACAGGTAGTTGACGAACGGTCCGGCAAAGACGATTCGCGCGCGCGTCGCGATGGGTTTCGAGAGATACTCCCAGGGCTCCTGCGCATGCTCCGCGCGCTGCTCGCCGGCCATCTTGACGTAGCCGCCGAATGGGATGGCGCTGACCGCGTACTCGGTATGGCCCCTCGTCCAGGTGGCCAGGCGCGGACCGAACCCGATGGAAAAGCGCAGCACGCGCACGCCGGACCAGCGGGCGACCAGGAAGTGGCCGGCTTCGTGCACGATGATCAGAATGCCCAGGATCAACAGCGAGGCTAGCGTAGAGACCATTGATGCACCAACTCGTTGGCGGTGGCTCTCGAGACGCGATCCGCCTCGAGAATATCCTCAAGGGTGGGATGCGCCACGGGAACGCACTGCTCCAGTGTCTGCGCGATCACGCGCGGAATGTCGCCGAAGGGCAACCGATCATCCAAATAGGCCTGCACTGCGGTGTCGTTGGCGGCATTCAATGCGGTGCACGCGGTGCCGCCGGCCGCAGCAGCATCCAGGGCCAGCCGCAAACAGGGGAACTCCTCGAGGTCCGGCTCGAAGAACCGCAACCCCGACAGCTCCGGGAGCGTCAGGTGCGGAAGCGCATGCTCCCAGCGCTCCGGAAAACTCAATGCGAACTGGATCGGCAGGCGCATGTCGCAGCGGCTCAGCTGAGCCAATAGCGTGCCGTCGATGACTTCGACCAGCCCATGGATCACCGCTTCGGGATGGATGACGACCTGAATGCGCTCGGGCGGCAAGGCGAACAGCCACTGCGCTTCGATGACTTCCAACCCCTTGTTCATCAGCGTAGCGGAGTCTACCGTGATTTTCGGACCCATGCGCCATTTCGGATGGGCCAGCACTTGCGCGCGCGTGACGGTCTGCCGCTCGGCGGGCGTGAGCGGCCACAGCGGCCCGCCGCTGCCTGTCACGATCAGCCGCGCGACCTGCGAGCGGGAAAGCCCCTGCAGGCACTGGAACAGCGCCGCATGCTCGCTGTCGATCGGCACCAGGGTTGTGCCGTGCTCCTGCACCAGCCGTGTCAGCAGTTCGCCGGCCATCACGAGCAGCTCTTTCGAGGCGAGCGCAATGCGCTTGCCCGCCTGCAGCGCCCGCACCAGGGGGATGAGCGCCTGGTTGCCGGACATGGCGATGACGACCACATCCACATCCGGATGCGTGCACAGTTCGCACAGTCCATCGAGGCCGGTGCGGATGTCGGTGCGCCCGGTGAGCTGGACGACTTCCTGGGCCCGCGACTCGTCCCAGACGACCACCATCGACGGGCTGGACCGTTGGACCTGCTCGGCAAGCAGGTGCGTGCGCGTATTCGCCGCCAGGCCGACGACCGTCAGCTTATCCGGATGGCTGGCGATGACGTCGAGCGTGTTGCGCCCGATCGATCCGGTCGATCCGAGGATGGCCACACGTCTCATCGACAACACTCACCCATAGATGAGAATGCCGTAGAACAAGGGGGCGGTGAACAGGAGGCTGTCGATCACGTCAAGGACCCCGCCTAACCCCGGCATGAGCTGGCCGGTGTCTTTCACCTGGCAGTCGCGCTTGAGCAGCGACTCCGCCAAATCGCCCAGCTGGCCGCAGCACCCCAGGAACAGCCCCAGCAGCAAGCTCAAGCCCAAGCCGATCGGCCGGCCCAATAGCGGTGCGGCGACGATCGCGGTGAGACCGCTGACGATGACCGCCCCGACAAACCCTTCCACCGTCTTGCGCGGGCTGATGCGGGGGATGAGCGTGTGCCGGCCCAGGACGTTGCCCACGAAGTAGGCGCCGGCATCGCCCATCTTGGTGACGAGGATAAGGAACAGCACCAGCCACTTCCCTTGGACGGGATCGATGGTCCGGATATAAAACAGGTAGCTGAAGAGCGCGGCGATGTAGGCTAGCCCGAAGAGCGTCGTGGCCAAGCCCCCGAGCGCCTCGAACGTGTTTTCGCGCGTGAATTGCCGGATGAAGATGATAACGATCGTCGCCGGCCAGAAAATGTCCCACATCCAGCTGATCGCCGTGGCCCCCGGCCCGAGCACCGGCGTCGGCACGAGCCCTGGCTCGACCAGCGAACGCCAGGCGACCAGCGCGGTGAAGACCACGCCGAGCGTGACGCTGAGCGGCCGGTGGACGAGGATGCCCCGGTGCCGGACCATGGTGAAGAACTCAAAGAGCGCGATGCTGACGAACACCAGCATCATGGCCGCAAAGACGAGCAAGGAGGACTGGAAGAGCGTCCAGAGCACGAGGGTAATCAGAGCAGCGGCGCTGCCTAACCGCTTGATCAAATTCTTCATCCGTCCCGGCTCCCCCTCGTTCGGCGCCGCCACGCGCGGACTGGCGGGCGCCATCTCAAGTGTTTGCACCATCATCCCCTCGGCGTTGAGGACGGCGCGGCGCTAACCGCGCTCGTGCGGCCGAAGCGGCGCTCCCGGCGCTCGAATTCGACCAGCGCTTCCACCAGATCATCTTTCGTGAAATCCGGCCAGAACTTCGGTGTGACGTACAGTTCCGCATAGGACGACTGCCACAAGAGGAAGTTGGAGAGCCGCTGCTCGCCGCTGGTCCGGATGATCAGGTCCGGATCCGGAAGGTCGGGGGCATACAGCGCTTGGCGCAGCCGCTCCTCATCGATTTGGTCCGGCTGGAGCAGGCCTTGCTGGACCTGTTCGGCCAACCGCCTGGCCGCATCGACGATTTCCTGGCGCCCCCCATAGCTGAGCGCGAGCGTCAGCGTCATGCCGTCATTCGCGGCGGTCTGCGCGGCCGCCGAGCGCAGGTTCGCGAGCACCCCCGTAGGCAGCTCATGGATGCGGCCGATCACGCGCAATTGAATGCGGTTTGCAAGCAGCCGCTCAAGCTCGCGCTGAATGAACTCATCAAGCAGCCCCATGAGCTCCTGGATCTCCTGCGACGGGCGGTCCCAGTTCTCCCAGGAGAAGGCATACAGCGTCAGGTAGCGCACGCCCGCTTCACGGCTGGCTTCGACAATGCGGCGCACCGCCTCCGCCCCGGCCCGATGGCCGAGCACGCGCGGCAACCCCCGGCTGGTCGCCCAGCGGCCGTTGCCGTCCATAATGATCCCGACATGTTCAGGGAGTCGCATTGGAAACATCATGCGTGGTATTGCAAGCACAGAAAGTCCTCTCTGTGCCTCTGTGATCAGGGGGTGGCCGGGCTACCGGAGGCCGCTGGAGGCGCCGCTTGGCTCGCCGCCGCTTTCGCTTCGTTTCGAGCGCGCTCCAAGTCGGCCTTCAGTTGCTCAATCGTCTTCGCGTGCTCTTCCGCTTGTTGCTGCAATTGGTCGCGCTCGCCGCTCAATTGGTCGACGTCGATTTCCAGATTGTCCACGGTGGACTGCAGGTCTTCTCGCTCGATGCGCTCGCGGTCAAAGTTGGTGCCGACCCACGCCAAAGAAATCCCCAGCACCACCACCAGAGCGCCCAATACCGCAAAAACGATTACCATGCGCCGTGACATGATCCCCTGCCTCCGTTCGGTTACTTGGAGTACCCGCCGCGCTCCGAGACTCGGTCCGCCTCAGCTTCGTAGGAGCGCTCCGATGATTGCGGGAGAATGATGATTTCGACCCGGCGGTTCTCTTGCCGGCCCTGCGGGGTGTTGTTGTCGGCGATGGGGTGGTCTTCACCGTAGCCGATCGTCGTGATGCGCCCGCGCTCGAGCCCGTGTTTCGCAATCAGATACTCGGCGACCGCCTCGGCTCTGGCGGTCGAGAGCGCTTTATTGCTCTCCCAGCCTGAACGCTTGATTGGCACGTTGTCGGTGTGGCCCTCGATGCCGATGGGCTGGCCCGAGACTTCCTTTAAGATCTTGGCGACCTTGTCCAGCACAGGATGCGCGCCGCGGCGCAGCTCGGCCTTGCCGGAGTCGAACAGCACCTGGTCGAGCATCCGCGTGACCAGGCCGCGCTCATCATACCCGATGCTCGCTTCAGACGAGCTGAGCCGCTGCTCCAGCAGCTCCTTCGCGCGCCGCAGCTGCTCCGCTTCCTCGGCCTTCAGCCGGGCCAGCGTTTTGAACTGCTCCAATTGGTCGCTCAGCTCGGCCAACTGCTGAATATCCCACGGCGAGCGCTTGGCGAAATTGATGGCGCACCCGGTGGTGATGATGAGAAGCAGCGTCCCTGCCGCGCGTGCTAGGCCTCGAGCCATGCGATGTCCCCCTCTTGTCCCAATCCACCTATCTCAAACAGCCATGAGATGTTATTGCTAAGCTAACATAGGCCCTGAAGACCGTCAACCCTTACCAGCAGCCGACCTTGAAGGACTGCTCGCGCCTCGATCCGGTGGAGATCAAACAGATCGGAACACCGATGAGCTGCTCCAGCCGCTTCAGGTAGCGCTGTGCGGGGGCAGGCAACTCATCGAACTGGCTGGCCTCGCCGGTCTCGCAGCGCCATCCCGGCAGCGACTCGTAGACCGGCTGGCAGCGGTTGAGCACGTCGATGTCCGCGGGAAACTCCGTGATAGTTGTGGCGCCATTCCGGTAGCCCGTGCAAATTTGGATGCTATCCATGTCATCGAGAACGTCCAGCTTGGTCACCGCCACCGCATCGCAGCCGTTGACCCAAATCGCATGCCGAGCCACCACCGCGTCGAACCAGCCGCAGCGCCGGGGCCGGCCGGTGGTCGCGCCGAACTCGTTGCCCTTGGTCCGGATCTCCTCCATCAGCGCCGGAGGAAACTCGGTCGGCAACGGCCCTTCGCCGACGCGGGTGGTGTAGGCCTTCACGACGCCCAGCACCCGGTTGATCGCGGTTGGCGGCACGCCGGCGCCGGTGCACGCACCGCCCGACGTGGCGTTGGACGAGGTGACGTAGGGATACGTGCCGTGGTCGATGTCCAGGAGCGTGCCCTGGGCGCCTTCAAAAAGCAGGCGCTTGCCAGCCGCGATCGCTTCGCGCAGGAACCGGCTGCCGTTGACGACGTGCGGTGCGATGCGTTTGGCGTAATCGGTGTACTGCGCCAGCAGGAGGTTGTAGTCCATCGGCGGCTCGTTGTACAACGCGTGGAGCAGCCGGTTCTTATCGTCAACCGCCCGGCGCAATTTCTGGGGAAAGGTCTCGAGGTTGCACAGGTCCGCGATGCGCAGCCCGGTGCGGGCGGCCTTATCGACATAGCAGGGCCCGATGCCGCGGCCCGTCGTGCCGATACG
>PCVX01000046.1:0-7848 GCA_002796105.1 Candidatus Omnitrophica bacterium CG11_big_fil_rev_8_21_14_0_20_63_9
GGGCAGGCTAGGATTCGAACCTAGGTAGGGTGTCACCACCCGCGACGTTTACAGCGTCGTCCTTTTGGCCACTCAGGTACCTGCCCAAACTTTGGAGAACTGTGTGCTCCAGTCGAGAATCAGTTGGAGCAATCGCTTATCGTTGTATCGAATATGCACGAGACCGTGCAGCATCTTGCGACGGCTCGTGTTTGGTGTGAGCGCACGTACATAGGGCTTGATGAATTGCGTCGTGGGAATGCCGGTAAGCTTTGACCAAAACATCTTGAGATCTTCGACATCTTGATCCGCATAAGCATAGAGCAGCACGCGCAATCGCTGCTCTGCAACTCCGCAAATCTCTCTAAGGAATGCCGCAAAGACCGCGATTAGCTGTGGATCGCAATTGGCGAAATCCACAGTACCGCCGCTCTGCACTCCTTCGGCGCGATACAGCATGACGCCGGCAACTCGCAGCTGTTCTTGCTCAATCGTTAACTCTTGTCTCGGCATAAACTGCGGCTTGTCCTGGTACGTCGCGTAGTTTTGCTCGCTACCCCTGCGACGAGGAATCTTGTACTCGCGCATGAGGCGATACACACGCCAAGGAGGAACGCCGAGACGTTCGGCGACTTGACGAAAACCGAGCCGCTGCCCCTCATAGAGCGAGCGGATCGCTTCGCGGTCAACGCCGTCTAAGACTAATCCTTCCTGCATCACAGTAATCTTAGTACTCAGTGGAGCCGGTGAGAGGAATCGAACCTCCGACCCGCTGTTTACAAAACAGCTGCTCTGCCCCTGAGCTACACCGGCGAACTCTGATACTGTCGGATGGCCAGGGGTATTCTATCGAGCAAGTCCGAGGCAAGCAAGCCGATCTCACCGCGCTCGCGCGCCGCCATATCGCCGGCCAACCCGTGCAAGTATACCCCAAGGCGCGCCGCGTCGAAGAGCTCCAACCCCTGCCCCAACAAGCCGGCGATCATGCCGGTGAGCACATCCCCGAATCCGCCTGAGGCCATGCCGGGGTTGCCGGTCTCATTCACGAACGCTTCCCCGTCGTAGCGGGCGACGACCGTCCCATGGCCCTTGAGCACCACCACGACGCGATACTTCTTCGCGAATTCCACCGCGATCCGCTGGCGGTCGCGCTGCACATCATCCGCAGACAGCCGGATCAGCCGGCCCATTTCGCCGGGATGCGGCGTCAGGATGCACGGCAGCGTGCGGCGGCGCAGCACATCGAGATCCTCGGCCAGCGCATTGAGCCCATCGGCATCGACGACGAGCGGTTTGACGATCTTCGGCAGCACTTGTTGGACCAGTGTCGTGGTCTGCGGATGTTGAGACAGCCCAGGGCCGATACCGATCGCATCCATGCGCTCGGCGGTGCTGATGATCTCCGGAAGCGCTTGCTGGCTGAGGCTGCCCTCTTTCGTCTCGGGCAGCACCTTGAGCATCGCTTCGGTCAACTTCTCGACCATCGGATCGTGCAGGCTCTTGGGAAGACCGAGCGTGACCAGGCCTGCGCCGACGCGAAGCGCGCCCATCGTGCACAGCGCGGCCGCGCCGCTGAGCCCTGTGGAGCCGGCAACGAGGAACACGCGGCCCGCATCGCCCTTGTGCGCATCTTTTGGTCTTGCTGGAAGCAACCCTGTCGGAAGACCGCTCATAGCGACCTTAGTTGCCGGCCACCGGCCCGCAACTACGGAAACAGCTCATTTGACGACGATAGCCGTGGCGACTGCCACGGTGTCCACGTGGGACAAGCTGATGTGAACTTTGAGCCGCTTCTTGCGGTCCCGCAGCGTCACGTGCGGACGGCCCCACCGGTCGTTGCGGACCTCGACCTGGTTCATCGCCACGAAGCGCGTCGGGTCCACCTGGGAAATCGCCTTGATGACCGCTTCTTTGGCGGCGAACCGGCCTGCCAAGTGCAGCATCCGCGTGCGAGGCCGCGCTTTGGCATACGCTTCTTCGGCGGGCGTGAAGATGCGCCGCACAAATGCGCGTCCCCCGCGCTGCAGGGCGCGGCGGAAGCGCGGCAGTTCGATCACGTCGATGCCGCAGCCGATCGGCAGCCCGAGCTTACCCGAAATGCTCTCGCGACGGCGCTTGCGCTGCATGGCTAGAGCCTCGTGCGGGCGGGTGACGCGGAGCGGGGGCCCCTGCCGCCAAGCAACTCAACCATTTCGCCCACCGCGCGCTCAAGCCCCACAGCGAGCGCGCGGCTGATGATCGAAAAGCCGATGTTCAACTCCTCGATCTCTCCAATACCCACGATCGCGGACACGTTCTCATAGTCCAGCCCGTGGCCCGCCGCAACCGCCAGCTCAAGCTGCCGGCCCAGCCGCGCAGCCTTCTCGATCGATCGCAGCTCCCGCCGGCGCCCGGCCGACGTCGAGGCGTTGGCGTACGCGCCGGTATGCAATTCAATCGTTGTTGCGCCGACGTCGCGCGCCGCACGCACGTGCGCGGCCACCGGGTCAACGAACAAGCTGACATCGATGCGCTGCGCCCTGAACCGCTTGATCAGCGGCTGCAGCCTTGAGGAGAGGCGCACCACATCCAGTCCGCCTTCGGTCGTCAGCTCTTGGCGGCGCTCCGGCACCAGGGTGACCTGGTGCGGCTTCACCGCCAGTGCTGCCGCGACGACGCTCGGCGCAATCGACATCTCCAAATTCAATTGGGTCTGGACGGTCTGCCGAAGCCGCCGCACGTCGTCGTCCTGGATGTGCCGGCGGTCCTCGCGCAGATGGCATACGATGCTCTGCGCCCCAGCGCGTTCGCACGTCCGCGCGGCCTCGATGGGGTCCGGCGCGTGCCCGCGGCGAGCTTGCCGCACCGTGGCAATATGGTCAATATTGACGCCTAATCGCATCCGCCATCTTCAGGTAATGGACCGTCTCTTGAACGTCATGCACGCGCACCATGTGCGCGCCCGCCAGATGGGCCGCGCCCACGCACGCCAGCGTGCCGGCCAGCCGTTCACCCACCTCGGTACGTAGCGTCTTGCCGATAAAGGACTTGCGGGACGGCCCAATGAGCACCGGGTACTTGGCGCCCACGAACCGGTCCAGCGCAGCCATGAGCTGGAGGTTATGCGCGACCGTCTTGCCGAAACCCAGGCCCGGATCGATGATGATGCGGCGGCGGTCGATGCCTGCCTGCTGCGCGCGCCCGGCTGCCTCGCGCAAAAAGGCCAGGACCTCGCCGATCACATCGCGATACCGGGGATGGCGCTGCATGGTGCGCGGGGTGCCCCGCATATGCATGAGAATGACCGCGGCGTGCGACTGGCAGGCGACGCGCGCCATCTGCGGGTCGCCTTGCAGCGCGGTCACATCGTTGATGAGCGATGCGCCGGCGCGCAGCGCGGCATCCGCCACCGCAGCTTTGGCGGTATCGACCGACAGCGGGATGCGCACCGCTTTGGTGAGCTGCTCGATTACGGGCACGACCCGGTCCAGCTCTTCCGCTGCAGAAACCGCCGCAGCGCCCGGCCGTGTCGACTCGCCCCCGATATCGAGCACATCAGCACCCTGCTGCGCCATCGCGACCCCGCGGGCGACCGCGGCGGACACATCAAGATAGCGGCCGCCATCGCTGAACGAGTCCGGCGTAACGTTGAGAATCCCCATGACGAGCGACGTGCCGCGATAAACGAGCGGCCGCTTGGCGGTGGGGATCGTCAAGGTGCGCGCACCAGTGCGGTGCGGCGCGAGTTGGCGCGGGGGTGTGCGGAGGGTCAGGGCGGCCATGCCCTGGGCAACTTACGTGTTGTTGTTTCCGGCGTGAACGCTCCCGGGGCCGTTGAGCACCGGCAGCGGGCCGAGCAACTGCTTGACCTCTTCGCCGTCTAGGACTTCCTTCTCAAGCAGCCGGTTGGCCAGCAGGTCCAGCTTGTCGCGGTGTTGTACGAGCGATCCGTGCGCGTGGGCATAGCAGGCATCGATCAGGCGGCGCACTTCTTGATCAATGAGCACCGCAGTCTGTTCGCTGTAGTTGCGCTCTTCGAACAAGTCGCGGCCCAGGAACATCTGGCGCTCGCGTTTCCCGTACGTGAGGTTGCCGAGCCGGTCGCTCATGCCGAACTCGCACACCATCCGGCGGGCCATATCGGTGGCATTCTCGATGTCGTTCTGCGCGCCGGTCGTGATTTCCTTGAAGACGATTTCTTCTGCCGCGCGCCCGCCCATCATCACCGTCATGCGCGCAGTGAGCTCTTGCTTGCTCATCGTGTAGCGGTCCTCCAGCGGCAGTTGCATCGTATATCCCAGCGCATGCGCGCCGCGCGGGATGATGGACACTTTGTGCAAAGGATCGGTCCCCGCCGTCAGCAACGCAACGAGCGCGTGGCCCGATTCGTGGAACGCGGTGATCTTTTTCTCGCGCTCGTTCAACACGCGCGTCTTGCGCTCAGGCCCTGCGATGACGCGCTCGAGCGCTTTTTCCATCTCCGGCAGACTGACGAACTCCTTGTTCAGCCTGGCAGCGAGCAACGCGGCTTCATTGCACAGGTTCGCCAGATCCGCGCCTGAGAACCCTGGCGTTTGGCGCGCGACGGATTTTAAATCGACGTCTTTGCCAAGCTTGATCTTGCGCGTGTGGACTTTCAGGATCGCCTCGCGCCCGACGATGTCCGGCAGGGTGATCACCACCTGGCGGTCGAACCGCCCGGGGCGCAACAGCGCCGGGTCGAGCACATCAGGCCGGTTCGTCGCGGCCATGAGAATGATGCCTTCCTGGGTGTCGAAGCCGTCCATTTCCACCAGCAAGGCATTGAGCGTCTGTTCGCGCTCGTCATGGCCGCCGCCGATGCCGGCGAAGCGCTGGCGGCCCACCGCATCGATTTCATCAATGAAGATGATGGCGCCCTTGCCGCCCTGGCGCGCGTTGCGCCGGGCCTGCTCGAACAAATCCCGCACGCGGCTCGCCCCCACCCCCACGAACATCTCCACGAAATCGGAGCCGCTGATGCTGTAAAACGGCACGTTCGCCTCACCCGCCACCGCTTTCGCCAACAGCGTCTTGCCCGTCCCGGGCAGCCCGATGAGCAGCACGCCCTTCGGGATCTTGCCGCCAAGCCGCTGGAACCGCTTCGGATCCTTCAGGAACTCGATGATCTCGCGCAGCTCTTCTTTTGCCTCGTCGATGCCGGCGACGTCGTCGAACGTCACGCGCGTGTGCGTCTCCGGCGAGATCAGCCGGGCGCGGCTCTTGCCGAATGACAGCAACCGGCCCCCGCCCTGCGCGGAGCGCATCACGAACCACATCAGCCCCAAGAGGAAGATGAGCGGCCACAGGCCCCAGAGGATCCCGAAGAAGCCCGCCTGAGGGGGCTGGACGTCGAAGTTCGGGATGTTCTGGCGCAGCAGCGTCAGGATTTCCTCATCGCGGGCCGGCACGAAGACCGAGAACGCGGTGCCGCTTTTCAGTCGGCCTTCGACGCGGTCGTCGATCAGCCGGGCTTCCGTAATCTCTTGGCTGGTCGGGTTGTCCTGGACCATTCGGTAGAACTCGCTGTAGGTAATCTGGCGGTGCCACCGGCTGGCGTACGTGACCATCCGCATCATCGCAATCGTGCCGAGCGCGATGAGGGCAAAGAGCAGCCATCGGGAACGTTGCGGGGGCATGGGTCGAAGTGGGCTCATGAGTGTCGGTTTTCCCGTCGGTAATTCGAGTTCCACGACATGCAAACTACGAGCTCAGTAGTATACTCCTAAGCCGTCAGAAGGCGCAAGCCCTACTCGTCGGCAGGCGCCGAGGCCGACGGCTCAAGCCGGGCCTCGACATAGCCGGCGTGCCGGCGCAAGCGCACCCCGCCGGGCAGGTGCACGATGGTGCCGTTGGGCCGATCAAGGAAGAGCTGCTCGACTTCGCGCCAGTGCTTGAATTCAAACGCGGTCAGATCACCCTTGAGCTGCCGGACCGCCTGGCGGATCAAGTGGCGCTGCACTGCCTTGGGCTGCCGGGCGAACCGGTCGACCGCGATGCGCAGTCCGCCTTCAGCCGTGGGCTTGGCGGTGCGCCGCCACTGCCGCTGGGCCGCCTGCTCCAAGTACGCATACTCCCAGCGGCTTTGCTCGGCCAGCTGCGTCAGCAACCCCTTCACGTGAGGATTGTAGCGCTGCTCCAGCAGCGGGAGCAGCTCGTGACGGATGCGGTTGCGCACGAACCGCACGTCGCGGTTGCTGGCATCTTCGCGAAAGCCCACGCGGACGTGACGCAAATAGGCCAGCAGCTCCAACCGCCAGATACCCAGGAGGGGACGGATGAGCGCGACACCGCTCAGCTGGCGCTGCGGCGGCATCGCCCCCAGCCCCAGCAACCCTGAGCCGCGCAGCAGCCGCAGCAGCACCGTTTCCGCCTGGTCATCGGCGGTATGCGCCAGCGCCAACCGTCCGGCGCTGTGGCGCTGCGCAAGCTCCAGCAAGAACTCATACCGGACGCGGCGCGCGCCGTCTTCCAGCGACCAGCCCTCCTGCGCGCATCGGCGGCGCACATCACGCCGCTCGATCGTGCAGGGGACTTGCCAGCGCTGCGCCAAGCTGTTGACGAACTCGGCGTCGTCCGATGACTCCGGGCGCAAACCGTGATCGAGGTGGGCGACATGCACTGAGAGACGCCAGGAGCGCGGCAGGCTGATCAGCAAGTGCAGGAGCGCGACGGAATCTGCACCGCCTGACACCGCCACCACGACGCGCTCACCAGAGGTGAGCAGCCGGTGCGTCTGGATCGCGTGGAGGACGCGAGTGGACAGCTCATGGGCCATCGCGCTGATCGAGCCGCTTCATCGCCGCGCTCAGCACCCGGCGGACGTCGCGGCGATGTTCGCGCTTGTTGCGCTCCCGGATCGCTTCCACCGCCCGCGCATCGTCGATGCGGCTGACGATATCCACCGCCGTCATGCGCACCGAGGTGTCCCGGTCATGCAGCGCCTTGAGCATCGCCGGCAACGTCGCCGGATCGCTGGCCTGCAGCGGCTCCAGGCCCAAGAGCGCTGCCCGTCGGACCTTGGGATGACGGTCGGTGCGCAGCGCTTCGAGCAACTGCGGCACCGCCCCGGCCCCTTGAATGGCGGCGATGGCTCTGAGGCTGTACGCGCGTACCTCTGCGTCCCGGTGCGTCGCATATTCCTGCAGCATCGGCACGGTGCTCGCCTCGCGCAAGGCTTCGAGCCGCAGGAATCCGAGCTGCCGCTGGTAGGGATCCTCCGACTTCAACAGTTGGAGCGCGCTCTGCGCTTTGGGTGAGGGGCCGGCTTCGGTAGACTCATCGGCGGAAGCCGAGAGGCCACCGACCGCCAGCATCGCCACGGACGCGCCGATCCAGAGTCTTCGCATCAGGATTCGAAACCGTCGACAAGCTCGTTGGCCAACGGCTCGCTCTCCAGCTGCTGCTTTGCCGGATGTTTGCGCTGGTGTTCGTGGCGTAGCAGCGATTTTTGCTTTTCAAGCTGGCGCTCCAGCTCGGCGAACGCCTTGCGAATCGCCAGTCCCGGCGTGCGCTGCTCTTCGTGCGCCGCCACCGTGTGCCCGGGCACATGGCACGTCACCTTGGCCCGGTACAGCTTGCGGTTGCCGCTCTCATCGAACAGCACATGCAGCGTCACGGCATCCTGGGGAAAGTGGGAGAGCTTCTCTTCCAACCGGTCTCCGAGTGTTTCAAGCAACAGCTGAACCTGCTGGCGAGGGCCGATATGCTTCAATTCGATGAGTCGTTTCATGTACGTTCCTCCGCAGAGTCGTGTGCATTATGCGCATCAGGTGAAGGCAGGTTCATCATACGCGGTTTTTCGCTGGAGGACAATCCGGCTGCACCGCTGGCTAATGGCAACGCCGGCCGCACGACCGTGCCCTTCCCGCG
>PCVX01000046.1:8083-8515 GCA_002796105.1 Candidatus Omnitrophica bacterium CG11_big_fil_rev_8_21_14_0_20_63_9
TGCCCGGCCAGAAGCGGGCCGAAGGCGACGTTGTCGCGCACGGTCTTCCACGGCATCAGGGAATACTGCTGAAACACCATGCCGCGGTCGGGGCCGGGCTGGGTCACCGCCTTGCCGTCGACCTTGACCGCGCCGGCCGTCGGCTGCACGAAACCCGCGACGGAATTCAGCAACGTCGACTTGCCGCAGCCCGACGGTCCCAGGATGCACAAGAACTCGCCCGGCTGAACGTCCAGCGTCGTGCTTTCCACGGCCGTATGGGCATCGGCGCCGGCGCCGAACACCACGGCGACGTCGTCGATGGTGACGTGGCCCTTGCCGGCGCTCGAACGGCGGGCTTCGGCCTCCGGGTCCTTGTCGCGGGTGAGGTTGATGATGTTGGCGATCATTGGGGGGCTCCCATGGCTGATTTCGGGTAGGGATTTTCAGCGG
>PCVX01000046.1:8658-8800 GCA_002796105.1 Candidatus Omnitrophica bacterium CG11_big_fil_rev_8_21_14_0_20_63_9
GGCGTGGCGCAGCAGACGACCCAGGCCAGGGTCACGTTGGTCATGGCGACCAGCGCGGCACCCAGGCCGCCGGCGGCCCCGGCGCCGTTCAGGCGGGATGCCGTGCACCGTGCCGGGCGCGTGGCCATCAGCGCCGTCAGGG
>PCVX01000035.1 GCA_002796105.1 Candidatus Omnitrophica bacterium CG11_big_fil_rev_8_21_14_0_20_63_9
GCCGTTCGGCGGGCCTGATGATGGGCGCGCCACCAGTGGCTGGAGCAGCGGTGTGAGGTCATAGTATCGCGGCGGAGTCTGGGGTTGATGGTACTCTTCCACTTGCGCCCCGCTGAGGCTCGTGGGCGCTCTCAGACTCCCATCGCGCGGATTCAAGACACGAGCGACCCATCGGTCCGGCCCGAGTTCCTCCCAGAGCACGATGTTGCCGGCATCCGGGTCGCTGGAATCGATGACCAGATCGTACCGGCGCTGCCGGCGGGGCTCGGTGCGCAGGTGCTGCTGCAGCGGCCGGATGATCCGGTTGGCCAGGTCACGCTCATCGCGGAAGTTCAACAGATCGATCAGCTCTTCTTCCTCAAGGGTATAGCGGGGGGTTGCCGCAACCTGGACTTGCTCGACAGCACCCCGTGTCCCGACCCGCACGGTCATCGAGACCCGGTACTCGGCGTGACGATACCGCCGCACGGGCGCAAACCCGAACCGGCGGTCGGCGGTGCGCATCATGCTCCAGCGGCCCTGCTCCAGCGCTTGAGTCAGCAGCGCGTGCCGCTGTGCCTGGTCAGCCACCGCGCTTGGCCAGCGCACGGTGGTTTGCAAGTACTGCCAGGTGACGGACAGAACAGCCGCCCGATCGGACAGTGCTGTTTCGCGCCCATCAGCGCTGCGCACGATGAGCGGCTGCCCGGGAACTTTCGCCAGCACAGCGATTCCCACCGGGCTGGCTTGGTCCTGAACCGCCTCCCACAGCCCAGCCTCCATCAACTGCGCCGCATCATTCACCAGTTCGCGCAGTGTCAATTGGCTGCCGGTGGCTACGCCGGCGTGCCGCCAGCGGAGCCCGCCCTCGATGGCCTCGCGTCGCTGCCCCTCCACGATCCACTGCAACGCTTCAGCCGGCTCATCATGCCCAAAGAAGAACCCCTCGCGATGCCAGCCAAGCACAGCCACCATGCCCTGGACCAGGGTGTCGCGCTGTGGCTGATCAGATGTCGGATGCCCATTGATGAGCTCAAGAAGCAGCAGCAGCTCCTCGCGCGCTGCGGCGCTGCCCTGAAACTCCGACGTTTCCCCCTTCGACGCATACTCGCCAAGCACCTTCTGCTTCTCCAGCTCATCAGTCTGCTCAAGGACCGCGGTCACGCCAGCCACCGCAGCACCAAGCTGGTCCGCAGAAATCGCAGCGGTCAGCGTGAATCGAACCTGGTCCTGAATGCCCTCGGCTTGCGTGGCCTCATCGGGCGCATCCACCGTGATCCGAAGCCATGCCGAGGCAGGACCCAGCGCCTTGTTCAGCCTAGGGATAAGGTTCTCGCGCATCCGGCGGCGATCCACAGCGATCAGCGCTGTCCGCATCGCGCTGTACGCTGCCACGACTCTTGAGTAGTGTGGCCCAAGCGTAGCCTGGTCCAACCGCGCATGAATGCCACGGGCGAGCTCATTGGCGCGACGGATCTCGCCGACGAGCGGACCCAGCTGCTGTGAGCGGCTGATCGCCTCAATGTCCTCTCGCACTTGGCTGATTTCGCGCTCCAGCGCGTCAATCAGTGCCTGCCGAAGGGTTTTTCGCCGCTCCGCCACCGCTTCAGCCCAGCGCGCCAGCAGCTCATTTAGCTCTTCCTCGGGGGTAATTGCGAAGAAGCGCATGCCGTTGCGCACGGTGATGTCTTCCGGCTGCCTGGACTGCTCATGGCGCGCGCGCACCAGCGCATCCAGCTGGCTGATCTCAGCCGGAGCTGCGATAGCCAACAGCTGATGCGCGCGGGCAAACGTCGCGCGCAGATGTGCCACGCGCTGCAACCGCTTGCCGTCTTGCGCCCAGGAAAGCGCTGTGTCGTGCGTGTCTTGGGCTTCGGTTTCACCCTCGGCTTGATCCGCCAGCGCTAGGGCCTCACGGATCAGATCCAGCATCTGGTCAAAGACATCAGGCTCGCCGTCCACAAACTCCTCCAGCTCACCGGCCGCAATCCGCGTTTCGGCCGCTTCGTATGACTTGGCCGCGTCCAACATCCGCTGTTCCGCCGTGAGCGCGTGGCGCCGGCGCTGAAGGATGTGCTGCCAACGCGCGTAACGGCGTCCACCTTCCCGCACCAGGCCCAACCGGACGCCTTCGCGCCAGAGTAGCTCGCCATTGGCCTCATGGGCCTCCAGCGCTTCAAGCCAAACAATGGCACGTGCGGCGGGCAGCAGACCGCGCAGGAGCGCGGCGATATCGCCGCGGGCAGCCCGCTGGATCCGATGCTCCTCGGCCGCCGCCGCTTCGACCAAGCGCTGGCGAGCCGCTTCAATCGCGGTGTCGAGTGTTTCCAAGGCTTGTTTGACAGGGTCTTCTTCATGAATCTTTGCCGTTGCGGCTTCCTCCCGAAGCGACCTAGCCTCTCTTTCGATTTCACCAAGCCCCGCGGCATCTGCAAGCGTCATAATGCCCCCTGCTGCGGTGCGCTGCGCGTTCATGCGCTCGACCAGGGCACGGACCGTTTGGTTTCGCTCGCGCGTTTCCACTCGTCGCTGCGCTTCGGCAAACGCCATTTCCCAGTCGCGAAGGGCGGTCACTACCGCCCCCATGTCGATGACACGCCCTTGGCCGAGATCAAGCGTGCCATCGATGCGTTGGACGTCCTCATTCCAGGCGATTCGCACGCGGCGGTGGGCATCGAGCTGTTCGCGCTCGGTGACACCTGCGAGCGCGTCATGATCTTCTCTGAGCCGCGCGGCCAGCGACTCACCGAGCAGGATGACCGCGGCTTGCACCTGGGCTTCCCAGGCGGTGCGCGCAGCCACGATGTCTGGCAGGCCACCAAGGCCGACGCGATCCACATTCCCCAGCGCCTCGCGCACATCCCGCCGCCCGGCACGAAGCGCTTCGGCACACCTGGCTCCGGCCGCCGCACACGCCGAGGCCAAGACCTCAGTGCGCTCACGCAGCACGGGGAGAGCCGCCTCCGGCACCTTACGGGCGGTCCGCTGCGCATCCAAAGCCGCTTGCACGCGCACATCGCTTTTGGCCTGGCCCTTCAGACCGCGCCACAGCGGCAGCAAGTCGGTGAGCGCTTGTTCTGCGCGCACATCCACATGGCGGCCCAACTGCTCCACGACCATACCAAGCGTCTTGGTCTTCGCCTGCACCCCACGGTCGCCGGCCAGCGTGACCAGCACATCCAAGGTGTCGGCATCGCGCTCGCTCGCAAGGCGCTCAACATCCACGTTCAGTCCCCGCGGACCTTCATATTCCCGCCGGCGATGCTCCAGCTCGAGCGTTTGACGGATGCGCGCCCTGACCGAGGCCGGATCGGTGCCGGTGATCACCACGCGCTCTTTACGCTCCGGCTTGCTCTTTCCGGCACTAGCCGCCTCTGCTGTGGCGCGCGCTTCGGCTTCGCGTGTTTCGATTGCGGCAATGGCCCCCCGGCTCCGCTCGAGCAGCGCGGCATCACCCAGCAGCTCCGCCACCGCTAACAACGCTTCCGCGGACGGGCGATGCTCAGACCGCTGAGCGGCTGCCGCCTCAAGCCAGGCGCGGGCGCTCTCGGCATACTCGCGGACCGCGACACCCTCGCTCAGGCGCGCCATGCGCAGATGCGCCAAACCGCGCAGGTACGGCAGCTCTACATGCATAGTGGTCCGCGGCCCGCTGCGCTCAATCCGTTCGAGCATGCGCAGCGCCAGCGTCAGATCATCTTGGCTTCGCTCCTCGCTCGCGATCAGCTCTTCTGCGAGCGCAAAAGCGATTTCGACCTCAGGCAACCGCTCATCTTTGGTGTCAGGCAGGGGCATCGCGTCAAGCCGCTCATACAGCGCCGGGAGCGCCAACTCATTGAGGGCAGCTTTCTCGGCTTTGCCGATCGTGCGGACGGCGACCCACGCCGCAAGCGCTTGCTGATGCACGCTGACCGCTTCGGCCCGGTTCCCCGCAAACCACGCGATACGGCCCCGCACCAGCGCATCAAGCGTCGGCGAGAGCTCCATGGCGGTCGCCTCCGAGCGCAACTGCCTCAGCTCGGCGGCCGCCTCACCCATCAGCCGGTCACACGTCGAGACGTCACCGACGGCATGCGCCAGCAGATAGGAGGCGTATGCCAAGCCAACGCGATAGGTATGCACCATGGTCAGCACCTCATGGTGCAGATCACGGTTGCCGCGGGATGCGTCGAGCATCGGCCTGGTCCATTCCATCGCCTTGCGGAGCGCCCGCAACGCTTCCCCGTACGTCTCACGCTGCGCTGGCGAAAAGGCCTCTTGGCCGTTTGCTTGCAGCATCAATGCGAGCCCGCGCGTACGCTGGGCGACTGAGGCCGTCCCTTGAACCGACGCCCGCTTATCTTTGAGGCGGCCGCCCTCCGTCACCAGCGACAGGACCATGTCGGCGTCCTCGATGGCCGTGGCATCGCCAAGCGACACCTTGAGCATGCCGCGGCGCTTGTAGAGATTGGCGCGCTCAAGCCGTGTTTTCACGTCGCCGCCGTCCATCTCGCTGATGGCCAGCGAGATCCATCGCACCGCTTCCCGCAACCCGTCTTCGCGCATCAAGCGGAAGGGGAGATTTTCATACGCCTCGGCGGCGGCAAGCCAGTCGCGGTGCCGCTGCGCCGCATCCGGCTCTCGAGAGGCGGCCTGGGCGAACATCGAGGCGGCCAAACGCTCTTGGCTTTCTTCCAGACCAGCTTCGGCCAGTGCGCGGAGGCCCGCCGGATCGTCCGGCGAGGCTTCGAGCCGCTCAAGCGCCGCGCGCAGCTTCGGCCGCGCCCGCTCGCGGCTGAGAATGCCGGTCGGCGCGAAAGTGATCCAGACCGCGCCGAGCCACATGAACCGGGCAAACTCGCTCTGTTGAAGCTCGGTGCTCAAAGCGCTGGCACGCTCATACTCTTCAACCCATCCCAGCGCGCTGGTCAATGCGCGGACGGCTGATAGGCATTCGATCGTGATCTCAAAGCCGATCCGGCTTCGGAACGCTTCCGTGTGCGTTTCAAGCCTGGCTAGCAACCCGCCCAGCCGCTCGCGCGCCGATCCGGCCGGCACAGGCTCCAGACCTATCTGCACCGTTTCGTGCGCCAGGCTGTCGATCACCGTGCCCAAAACGTCTTCAGGCGCACCGGCCAGCCATTGCTGTCGTGCGCGGGACAATGAGAGGATGAGGCGCCGTTCTCTCATCACATCATCCGCCGCCCCCTCGATCCGCTCGGCCAGGCGCGCGACCTCCTCAAACCGCCCAAGGTAATACAGTGTCCAAGCGCGCATAGCCAGCATGGATAGCCATTGGTCGCGCGACAGCAGGCGCCGATCTTCCTCGCGCGCCTCTTCGTCCGCCATCGCCTGGGCGAAGAACTCTTCCGCTTCAATCCACCGATGCTGGTAGAACATATTGCCGCCCAGATAGAAGCGGGCTTCGGTCAGCTGCCGACGGTAGTCATCGACCATCGCCCCGGGCCGATCGAGAAATTGTTGGCGATGCTCTGCCACGAGCCGGACGCCTTCCGGAAGCCGTCCGGCGATGAGCCGGTCCAGAAACGGCAGCGTGGCGCGCAGCCATTCTTCCGCCGCTTCGTACCGCTCGAGCATGCCCAGAGCAAGCGCGCCATCGCGATGCACGCGCCACCATAGATCGATAGCCGTCGGATGGCTGTTGACCATCGTGCGGGCTTCTGAGAAATACGTCACCGCCTCCTCATGCTCGCCATGGCGCATGGAGAGCTCGCCCAGATGGTACAAGAACATCGCCTGCATCACCGGATTACTCTCGGCCGCCACCCCGCCGCGCTGGAAGATGGTCATGGCTAGGTCGAATTCACCCAGTGCATCGTAGAAGTTGCCCAAATCGTAATAATGCATCAGCTCGCTTGGTGTGCCCGACAACGCGGCTTCCAGTTCGGCGTGCCGTGCTGCCGCCTCCGGGGTCCATGCTTCCAACACAGCGGTCAGTTTCTCAACTTCTTCGGTGTCACCAAGCGCACGGGACGCCTCAATCAGCGATTCGACGATCGAGCGGTCGGACGGGTCAGCGACGTGGGCTTGGTCGAGTGCCTCAATGGCCTGGCGGTACAGAGGTGGGCGCTCATCCTCTCCGCGTGTGGGAGCGACCGCCAACAAGGAGCGGCCGAGCCGGCGGCGGCTGAGCGAATCCGGGTATACGTCGACCGCCATCCGGCTGCACGCCAGCGCAAGCGCAGGTTGGCCGCCGGCTAGCGCAGCGTCTGTCGCCAAGAACAGCAGCGCGCGAAGCGAGGGATCCCGAATGCGCTCGGTCGCTTCGGCCGAATGGCTTGTCAGCTGTCCGAACAGCTCCTCGACGCTCCAACGCTCTTCCACCTCCACGCCCATTCGCCTGAGCGCGACGCGCGCGCCGATCTCGACCGCCTCGAGCACCTCATCGATGCGGCCATCAATGAGCGCAAGGCGGCCTTCCGCCAGCGCCCGCAGCGTAGGACTCGCGACGTGGCCGGCCTGCACGGCTAAATCACGCGCAGACTCATACTGGCCCTGCATGTAGGCGCACCAGCCGCTGAGCATAAGGCTGTCTGAAACCAGCTCTGCCGTGAGACCTTCGGCGCGCGAAGCGATAAAGAGCGTTTCCGCCTCGGCCCACCGGCCCTGCTCGTACTTGGTCGTCGCCAGGTAATGCTCCACCATCGCCGTCCTGCCAGGATTCGCAAGGGCGGAGCCTGGCAATTCCCGGAGCTCCACGGTGAGCGCCTCTTCGGCCCCAGCCGGGTTGCCTCGGCCTAACTGCGCAAGACCAAGGTTATGCAGAATCTGCACCAGGATATCTTTAGCGACCGGGCTTCCCTTCCGCTCTTGCCGCGCAGCGGCTTGGCGAGTAGCCTGGAGGACCTCGACCGCGGCGTCATAATTTCGCGTCGCCATGTGCGTCGCTCCGATATCGATGTGGGCCGAGAACCATGCCGGGGAGTTTTCAGCGGCGATCGCGAGGACCTCCTCAAGCACTTCAATGGCTGCCGCATGATCACCGGCGGCCCGATGGGCTCCGAACAAATCGCGCAGTCCCAGCGTGAGGAGGCGACGCGCATCCGGATCGCGCGGGCGAGCCCTGAACCCCTCGCGAAGCGCAACCACACGGCCGGCTTGGACGGCACGAGGATCATCGCTGCCGCCTATGTCCCCCACTCCGTACAGGGCCAGCACCGCTCGCATCAACGGCGGCACCGTGGAAGCCAACCGATCGGCTTGCGCCTGGGCCCTGGCCGCCTTGGGCGCTTGACCCAACGCCTGATAGAGCGGAACGAGCTGGACATACGCATCGCCAAGCGCCGGGTTGAGCTGAGCGGCGCGCTCCAGCTGCCGGACCGCTTCCTGGCGGAGCGTACGCTGTAATCCTGCGTCGGTTTCGCGCGTGGCGCGCGCCATGAGCGATGTGCCAAGCGACAGAGCCGCCTTGTGGCCATACGCGCGATTCGTAAATTCCCTTGAGGCAGGCACCATCACGACCGCAGCCCGGCTGAAGGTTTCTGCGACCGCTGGCTGCTCGCGCAGCAGCGCAAGCGTGGCAAAAAGCATCAGGTATTCCCCAAGCTCCAGCGCGATGGGGGCAAGACGCGCCGCGTTGGCCTGAATGGCGTCCGGAAGATCCTCGACACGCCCCACCTCAATCTCATGCGGCTTCAGCAACGCGGCGATACCTTCTCGAGCGATTCTCAATGCTTCGTCATACTGTTGGTCACGGGTCAGCTGTATCGCTCCGAGGAGGTGCACTAAATCGATACCTTGCCCAGGAGAGATTTCTTCCGCAGCTGACGCTTCGCTCGCCGCGCTAGGCAGATCGCCAAGCAGCAATGCAGCCCAGCCGCGCGCCAGGCGTGCTTCGGCTTCAAACCCTCGCGCATAGCTGCGCAACACGGGGTAATCCATCGGCTCCATCAACAGCTTCGCCCACTCGCCGGTGCGCAGATACGCCAGCGCAAGGTGCAAGCGCGTAATGACGCGCTGGCGATGCATGATGGGCTGAATTTTCTCTCTGGCCTCTGTCGGCGGAGAGCTGTCAATCGTGCCAAGGACCGCTTCAATGCTCTGGATGGATTGGAGCAACGAGGTTTGGGCGCGCCCGTACTGCCCGGCGGCTATGCGCAGCCACCCATCGTACAGCAGCAGCGCGGCTCTCAGCGCTAGCTGATCAGGTGCCACGCGCTTGGCGCGAAGTGCCGGCATCAAATCGCGCTCAAGCGTGCGAAGGCGGGGCTCAAGATCGCTTAACCCTTCCGCCTCACGATCCAGCGCTGCGTAGGCCGGATACAACCCGCTGGCGGCGGCCCGCATCAGGTCGGCATCCCCTGCCGCAGCGGCCGCTCGCATCGCCCGCTGATATATTTCAAGGGCTCGCTCGTACGCCCTGACGGCGTGCAGCGCATCGCCGATCTCCATGAGCGCGGTCAGATAATCTGGCTGGCTTTCGTTGAGTTCGCTGAGCAGCGCTTCAAGCTGCGCGATCGCTTCAAGGCGCGCTGCCTCCTCTTCGCCATTGCCGTCCGTTCCGCCCGGCGGCGTCGTGGAGCCGATAATCGCCAGCAGCGGCAGGCCTGCTGCCACATCGTATCCAAGCCACCATGCCACAGCACTGATGATCCATAGGATGAGTTCGGGCATGAAGGGCAGCATCGCATAAACGCCGGAGGTTGCAGGAGGCGCGGCGATGACTTCATACGCTTCGACCGTCTCGCCGCTGGGCAAAGCGATATCGTGGCGGCGCAGCAGCGGGTCAAGCTCGGAAAGCAACGGCTCCAGGTGAGGCCGCATGCGCTCTTCATCGACTCCAAACTGCCTGGCCAGCATCATCAACAAGAAGGGCCGGCTCGGTGGAACCTTCTCGCGCAGGTACCGCTCAACGATCGGGCGGGTCAAGCGCATGCCGCGGTGAGCCGGCAAGGGCCAAAGATCAGGGAGGTTTGAAATGAGCAAGCTCACGACCGCGCCGTGTTCAGGCGCGGCGCGGTTAGCACCCCGGGCTTGGCCGCCACCGCCTGTCACCGCCTGAAACGATCGTTCCAGCCCAATGCCGTGTCCACCTGGCCGCTGTGACCTGACGCGATCCAGCTGCAGCACGCCGGTCGCCTCATCCAGCCATGTGGCAGGAAAACCTGGGCCATTATCCTGAACGTCCACGCCCGAGCGCCGAATTATAATCTCGATGCGAGGATCGGAAATGCCTTCGCGCAGGAGCGTTTGGCCGGCGTTGAGAGCGAGATTCCTGACGGCAACCCGCAACTGCCTCGCCCACGCCAACGGCACATCATCCTCGACCTGCACATAGACCATCGGGCGGATGTGCTCAGGCAGCGCCCTCACCGCAGCATGGACCTCGCGAACGATATCCGTCGGCTCAGGGCGCGGCTCGCTTGCGATTTCGGCCAGCAGCGCATCCACGAGCTCGAAGTTATCCGAGAGCCGTTGGAGACGCTCCAGGTCATCCGCATCCATCGAAGGCCGGACCAGAACGCTGCCCATCAACTGCCAACTCACCCGCAGAGAATTCACGAACACCCTGGTCAGCGCAATGTGCGCGCGCAGCGCGTCAGGATCTACCCCTCCGGCTTCATCAAGCAGTTGATCCGATTGCCGCTCCATCCGGTCCAATTCCTGGTTGCGGTCTTGGCGCACCGTGCTAAGCGCAGTGGCCGTCTTCGGAGCGCCGTTAAAGATGCCCGTGAGCCGGTGTTCCAGCTGGTTGACATCTTCAAGCATCACATGGAGCACGCCGTTAAGGTCATGCAGCACCCCCCGCATGCGCGCGACCGCCGGGTCCAGCGGCGCGAGTATCGCCTCAGAGGTATCCGGCTGCGGTGGATGCACAAGCCCGGTGATCGCCTCGCTGAGCGACTGATCCAGGCGCGGGAAAAGCTGGCGCTGCATCGCCCATAAGAGGTAGTGGGCTTGGCGCGGGTTGCGCTGGGCGATCTCCAATGCTTCCTTGCCCAGCACAACGATGATGGGCTCTGCGGAGGGGAGCGAGACGGTCAGCGTGCTGTTGTGCAAGGCCAGGCGCAAGCGTCCGGAGCCGGCCAGGTATTCCCCAAGCTCATGGAACCAGGCGAGGGCAGCAACGGCAGGATCGGCATGCTGGGCGAGCGATTCATGGAGGCTGATCAGGCGATGGTCGAGCGAGGGATGGCCGGCCACATCGGCATACAGGCCGGCAAAGGTGTGCGGGCTGGGCGGCGCATGCTGAAGCGCGGCCAGGAAGGCATCAATGACGCCCTTCGCTTTGACTTTCGCCTCAGGGCGCTGACGCAGGCTTCGCACCACCCGCGGGAGCTGAATCGATGCCGGGGTGAGCGGTGTGGCGCCCAGGAGATAATCCGACCGCGCGGCGTCAAAGACCTCGAGCATCAACCCGCCATTGCGCCGGATGACCTGCCCCTGCCCCCGGTTGCCGATCTGCCCGCGTACCCGAGGAATCGACAACGTCACCTCATGGCCGACAATCCGCTGGCTGTTGCCGAGGTCCATCCAGGTTAATTGGCCACCGACTGACGCCAGATCGCGCACCGCCAGGCGCAGCCCGACACGGTTGCCGACAACACGCCGATCGTGGGCTTCCCCTTCCGCATCAATCACGGTGTCCCAAGCTTCCCGGCGGCTAGTTCCGAACGACTCATCTCCGGTATCCATCACGCTGACCTCGATCCCCGTCACGCCAATGGTCCAGGCGATCCGCACCGGCCGATTGGGTTCAAGCTTGTTGCCATGGGCGACCGCGTTCGAGAGCACTTCGCGTAGCGCGCCGCTGAGTGCCCGGCTAATCGGCTCCCGCTCCGCCTCATTTAGGTGCGGCGCAATGACACGCTGAGTCACCAGGCCTGCGATCTGCTCATACAGCCGCCATGAGCTCACCGGAACCGAGGGCAGCTCCAGCTCACCAACCGGGGGATAGTCGCGCCGCTGAAGCTCCCGAATGGTACGCTGCAAACGGGCTTTCGGTGCAAAATACCAGCGCCATGCCGCTCGAACAGCCAGACCAATGACCGCAAGTACCGCAATGCCTGCGAGCACCCATCCCATCGAGAGAGATGGCATGAGCGCTACAATGCCCAATGGCAGCAGCGCGTGGGCACCCTTGGGCCGGTGGCGGATGGCGACCATGGTGCGATCTCCGCTGGCGCTCACTTCGATGCGTGAGTTGTTCACTTGGCCGAGTGCGACGATTTCCGCTTCGTTGATACCGGTCTCATCCGCCAGCTCAGTCAACTCGCGCTGGTAGCCGCGGGCGTCGCGCAGGCTCGGCAGCAGGTCTTCTTCAAGCTCCCACTGTTCCGCGCGCTTGAGAATCCGCTCAAAATGATGCCCCACCCCGCTGCCGTCACGCAGGCCGACCGTCTCGGCGATTTCTTCTTCGGTCTTGCCAGCCACGCGGAGGCGGACCATATCCCGCTGCTGAGCCGATAAGTGCTGCTGGAGAAACTCGTGTTTGAGCCGAGCCAGCTTCTGCTGCTGCGCGACGGCTTCAGCCCGCGTCGGCAGCCGTCGTTGCTGGCCCGGAGGCAGCAGCGATTCAACGGTGAGCCCTTGCTCGCGCAAATAGGCATCAATTTCCCTTCGCGTCAGCCCGGTGTTCGATTGGATGGCATCCCAGGTGTAATGCGGATCGCGCAGCATCAGCATCAAGAGCTCGGCGGTCTCTGGCCGGATGCCGCGCATGACCGGAATACCAAACCTCCGGACGTCCATATTCACGACATCGCGGGACGCTCCGGAGGCCGCCACGATCTCATCGAAGGTCATGCGGGTCATGGTCGCCATGTGATGGAGCC
>PCVX01000060.1 GCA_002796105.1 Candidatus Omnitrophica bacterium CG11_big_fil_rev_8_21_14_0_20_63_9
AAGATCGATGGATTCCACGACCGCCCCAGCGTCTCCGACCCCGCCAACGCCGACGCCGCCCCCAACCGCCCGCCCGCCCGCCGCAGACCTGTGGCAGCGGCTTGAAGACCGCTTCGGCCGCCGCCAATTCCTCCTGAAGTCCGGCTGGGCGTTCTTTTGGGTGTTCCTCGGCGGCTGGCTGCTTTCGAATCTGCGCTATCTGTTTCCGAATATCCTCTATGAGCCGACGCTGTCCTTCAAAGCCGGTTTTCCGAAAGACTACCCGGTCGGCGTGAGCGAGAAGTGGAAGAAGCTGCAGCGCGCATGGATCGTGCGCACGGATAAGGGGTTCTACTGCTTCTGGGCGCGCTGCACGCACCTGGGCTGCACGCCCAACTGGTTCGAAGCCGAGAGCCGCTTCAAGTGCCCCTGCCACGGCTCGAACTTCAACAAAGACGGCGACGTCATCGCCGGACCTGCGCCCAAGCCACTATGGCGCTGCGCGCTGACAATCGCCGATGACGGCCAATTGATGGTGGATAAAGCCCGGCTGGAGAACCGCCAGGGCGCGCGGGAGCAGGGGGAGTTCTTCCTGCCCTACGAGGGGGCGTGACGCGCTGATGGCCGACGCCAAGCCTCAAGGGTTCTCGCTCAAGCAATACCTCAAGAAGACCAAACTCTGGAAGTCGATCTTCCGGCACGATTTCGCCGACAGCCCGCGCACCCGCCTCCAGCGCATTTTCGGCAACGTCTTCCTCCACCTCCATCCGGTGCGCGTGGCCAAAGATGCCCTGCGGGTGACGTACACCTGGGGGCTGGGCGGCATTTCCTTCTACCTCTTCCTCCTGCTCACCGTGACCGGCATCCTGCTGATGTTCTATTACCGGCCCGCAAGCATGCTCGCCTATCAGGACATCAAGGACATCACTTTCGCGGTGACACTGGGTCGGCTGCTGCGCAACATGCACCGCTGGGCTGCGCACCTCATGGTGATCGCGGTGATCCTGCACATGGTGCGGGTGTTCCTCACCGGCGCGTACAAGCCGCCGCGCGAGTACAACTGGGTCGTCGGCGTCATCCTGCTGGTGATGACGCTCTTCCTCAGCTACACCGGCTACCTGCTGCCGTGGGACCAGTTGGCGCTGTGGGCGGTCACCGTCGGCGCCCAGATGGCCGCCAACTCGCCAATGCTGGGCAACGAGGGGCCGTTCAAGCTCCCCTTCATCACGACGTCCAATGACGCGCGCTTCGCGCTCGTCGGCGGCACGGTGATCGGCGATGCTACGCTCATCCGTTTTTACGTGCTGCACTGCATGGCGGTGCCGTTTTTGTTCACGCTCTTCCTGGCCGTGCACTTGTGGCGCGTGCGCAAGGACAGCTTCTCCAAGCAGACCGGGGAAAAGGTCGATGTGTGGCCGCACCTGGTGTCCCGCGAGCTGCTCGCCACGATCCTGGTCACCGTGATCCTGTTCGTGTGGTCCATCCTGCTGCAAGCCCCCTTGGAATCCGAGGCGAATCTGAACGTGACGCCGAATCCCTCCAAGGCGCCGTGGTACTTCCTCGGACTGCAGGAGCTACTGGTCTATTTCGATCCGTGGATCGCCGGCGTGGTGCTTCCCACCGTCATCGTGGTCGGGCTCATGGCGATCCCGTATATCGACACGAACCCGAAAGGCATCGGCTACTGGGCCAAAATGGAATGGCGCCGCTACGGCCCATTGCCGGTGTGGTATCCCGCCGAGCGGCCCTTCGCGGTCTCGATCTTCATGCTAGGGGTGGTCATGTGGTTCGTGCTGATTTTCATCGGCACGTATTGCCGCGGGCCGAACTGGGAATGGTACTGGCCGTGGGAATCCTGGAGCCACCGGCGCATCACCAAGCTCACGCTGAAAAACATCCCGAACCTGTGGGGCATCGCGCTGATGGGCGGGTACTTCCTGCTGGGCTCGCCGTTCCCCAAGCAGGTGAAAGAGCGCCTGGCCGCGATCGGAGGACCGAAGGCGCCAGCGCTGGCCTCGACCGCCTTGCATATGGGGCTGGGGATGCTGCTGTCGGTCGCCTTGTTCGTGCCGCTGCTCACCGCGCCTGATCTGGATTACCCGCTGCGCAGCCGGTACACCACGCTGTTTGAGGCGCTGGGGCACGCCACCAACGCGCCGGTCGTCATGGCGATGTACCAACTCGTCCAACAGGCCGGGCGGGTGGTCGGCTATAGCCTGATCGCGTTGCTCGTGCTGGCCATCGGCGCCGGGCTCGGGTGGCTTGGGCTGCGATTTGCGAAATTTAAAGACCGTCTCTGTGAAGAGTTGGGGCTCGTGAAATATACCATCATCATCAGCCTGTATCTCATGATGATGGGCGTGCTGGGTAAGATCCTGTTGCGGCTGCTCTTCGGCATCAAATACCTCTTCAGCTTGCCGGTGTTTAACTTCAACATTTAATGAAGCGTCTGCTCTTCCTGGTCCTCAGCGCGCTGCTGGCGGTGCTGTTCGTGTTCTCCTTCGTCGAAGACTCGACCCGGGAGTGGACCGGCTATCAGCGGCGCTTCATGAACACGCTGGAGCGCGCCGAGCGCCGCGGGGTCTCCACCGGAATTCAGCAGGTGATTGTGTCCGACCTGCGCAAAGTCGACCGGTGCACGACCTGCCACCTGGCCATCGACCGGCCGCAGCTCGCCTTGGCCGAAGAGCCGTTTACGAGCCATCCGGCGCTGCCTGGCGAGGTGAACAAGGACGGCGATCCCACGCCGTTCATCTTCCACCCTATTGAGAAGTTCGGCTGTACCTCCTGCCATGGCGGCCAGGGTCTTGCGACCGAGGTCAAGGCGGCTCATGGCGACGTTGCGCACTGGGAAGATCCGTTGCTGCGAGGCCCGCTCGTGCAGGCGTCCTGCCGGCAGTGCCATGGCAACACGGAGCAAATTCGCGAGCACGTGCCGATGCTGCTGGAAGGCCGCGAGCTATTCAAAGCCAAAGGGTGCTACGGTTGCCACGCCATCAAGGACTTCGGCCAGACGGTGTCGGTGGACCTGGCCGAGGTTGGCTCCAAGTCGTACCTGTTGATGGAGGCGGATTTCGAGATGATGCCACACCCGCATGACCGCATCCATTGGTTGAAGCGAAAGCTCGGGCATCCGCGTACCTTGAACCCTGGGCTGCGGCCCGAGGAGTTGCCGGCGGGAGAAGAAGAGGTTTTTGCCAGCGCCATGCCGTACTTCGGGTTGTCCGAGCATGAGGTAGATGCGCTCACGGTGTATTTATTGAGTCTCAAAGCTTCGAACCTTCCAGCGTCGTACGTCACGCAAGCCCTGCCTGAGCCTGAGCCGGTGTATGCGTCGGAGATCGAGCGGGGCGAGGCGGTGTTTGTGAAGTTCGGCTGCACCGCCTGCCATGGCATCGGGGGGGTGGGTGGGCGGAGGAACGTCAACGCCGGTTTAGGCGAGGAGGTGCCGCCGCTCCTCTACGTGAAAGCGTACTACGAGCATGACGTCGAGAGTTTGAAGAACGTGATCCGCAACGGGCGCCAGCCCACGCCGCGCGCCAACCCGCACCGGCCGCGGCCGCCGCTGTACATGCCCGCCTGGAAGGACCGCATTCCGGAGGAAGACATCAACGCGCTCGTCGCGTATCTCTTTTCGCTCTCCGACCAGCTGCCCGAAGCTCCCCCCGCGCCCGCCGAAGTTCCCGCCGATACCGCCTCAAACTGACGGTGGTATAATACAAACCTCAAATGCCTGAGCGCGTTATTGTTGCCATGAGTGGAGGTGTCGATAGCTCGGTCGCCGCGGCGCTGCTGCACGAGCAGGGCTACGAGGTGCTGGGCGTCACCCTGCAGCTGTGGGGCAAGGACGTCTGCGCCTCCACCGGCACGAAACTGTGCTGCTCGGTCCGCGATACGCTGGATGCCAAGGCGGTCGCCAAGCGCTTGGGCATCACACACCACGTGCTGGAGCTGGCCGATACGTTCCGCACGAAAGTCATCGACTACTTCGTGGACAGCTACGAGCAGGGCCTGACCCCCAACCCCTGCATCGCGTGCAACGACCATATGAAATTCGGCGAGCTGATGGACTACGCTGACTCGCAAGGTGCCGCGTTCGTCGCGACCGGCCACTACGCGCACATCGGCTCTGATGCCGCCTCAGGCCGGGCCACGCTGCGCCGGGCCGCGGACCAGAGCAAAGATCAGTCGTACGTGCTGTTCAACTTGACCCAGGCGCAACTGGCGAAGGCACGCTGCCCGCTGGGCGAGCTGACGAAGCCGCAAGTCCGCACGATCGCCGTGGAGCTGGGATTTGTGACCGCCCAGAAGGCTGACAGCCAGGACGTCTGTTTCGTGCGCGACCGGAACAAGGACGGATTTCTGCGCAAGGAGCTCGGCGTGGGCGATCAGCCCGGCCCGATCACGGACCTTGACGGGAAAGTGCTCGGCACGCATCGAGGACTGCTTGGCTATACCATCGGCCAGCGCGAAGGCCTGGGGTTGGCGTTGAGCCATCCGGTCTACGTGATCGCGATGGATCGCCCGAACAACCGGCTGATCGTTGGTCCGCGCCAAGCGCTGCTGCGCGATTCGCTCATCGCTGAGCGGATCAATTGGGTTTCTATCGACCCTCCGGATTCGGTCCGCCACGCCCAGGTCAAGATCCGCTCGCGGCATGAGCCGGCTCCGGCGCGGCTGGTGGTGCAACCTGATCGGACGGTCCGTGTCGAGTTTGAAACCCCGCAACCGGCGGTGACGCCGGGCCAGGCCACGGTGTTTTACGATGGCGATCTGGTGCTGGGGGGAGGATGGATCGGCATTGATGAGCCTGCTGCAGGATGCGCACAGCCTTCCGCGCGAGCTTCAGCAGAAGTGTGAGCAGGTCACGGCACTCCTGGCCGGTTTCAGGCGGGTGATTGTCGCCTATTCCGGCGGGGTTGATTCCACATTGCTCGCCAAGCTCGCCCGCGACGTGCTCGGAAAAGCCGCGGTGCTGGCGGTGACCGCGGATTCTCCATCACTTGCCCGGGAAGATTTGGCGGAGGCGATCCGGCTGGCCCAGGAGCTGGATCTGCAGCACCTGGTGATTCGCACAAGCGAAGTGCAAGATCTGGCGTATCAGGCGAACACCCCGGGCCGGTGCTACGTCTGCAAGCGGACGCTGTTCGTCGAGCTTGAGGCCTTGGCGAGGGCGCGCGGAGCCGACATGGTGCTCTACGGAGCGATCGGCGACGATATCGTCTCTGAACGGCCGGGCGAACGGGCGGCCAGCGAGCGTGGTGTGCGTGCGCCGCTGCAGGAAGTCGGCCTGTCCAAATTCGAGATCCGCCTCCTGGCTCAGGCCTTGGGGGTGCCAAATTGGAACCGGCCACAAAATGCATGTCTCTCTTCGAGAATTCCGCACGGGACCACCGTGACCGAAGATAAGCTGCGGCAGGTGGAAGAAGCTGAGGCGTTTTTGCACGCGCAAGGATTTCACCAAGTCCGCGTGCGCCATCTCGGCGCGCATGCGCGCATTGAAGTGGACGTCGAGGCGGTGGGGCGATTTCAAGATTCCCAGCTTCGGCGAGCTGTCACCGACCGCTTTGCGCAGCTTGGTTTTGTGACGGTCAGCCTTGATCGCGCCGGGTATCGGGCTGGCGGCGCGCAGCAGAGCGCCGTGGACGAGGTGCTGCTGTCGGCGATCGACAAGTGTTGACAAATTCCATTAAGGAAAAGGTGGAGCACCCTTCGGATATCTATAGGTGCGACTTGGCGGTGTAGCTCAGTTGGTTAGAGCAGGGGAATCATAATCCCAAGGTCGCAGGTTCGAGTCCTGCCGCCGCCAGCTCTTCTGATTAGCGACATACCCCAATCATGCAACGATTTCGCCGCCTGGTGTTCTCCGCGTTCGTTGTCCTCTACCTGCTTCTATGCCCGTTGACCATCCTCTACGCGCTGGGCTATGTCCTGCAGCCTGGAGAGCAGCGTTTTGTGAAAACCGGCCTTATCTCGCTCTCGACCGCTCCCTCCGGCGCCTCGGTGTATGTCGGCAACCGGCGCTACGCCAGGCAGACGCCGACGACCATCCGGGCGCTGCTACCCGGCGAGTATACGGTCAGGCTGTCGCGCAAGCCGTATCAGCCCTGGGTCCGCACGGTCCGCGTCGAGAGCGAGAAAGCGTCCGTGTTCGAGCACGTGCTGCTCATTCCCCAAGCCTGGTCCCGGCGAACGGCGCTGCCCGGGCCGTGGGTTGGGCTGACCGCCATGCCCGGCACCCGTTTCTTGCTGCTCGCCGGCGGCGACATGCTGCAAGACCTGGTGGTGTACGATACGCGGCAGGAGCGGAGCTGGCTGCTGCTGCCGCCAGGCTCTCCGTGGGGGCCGCTGCACCTCACCGCGCTCACACCGATCACTGACGAGCCGGTGCTCGTGATCCAGGGCGAGCTGGACGGGCACGACTATGTGCTGTGGATCGACATTCGCGCGCGCGAGGCGCGCGTCGAGCTCTTGAGCATGACGCCGCTGCTAAGGGGTGGGGCTCGGGTGCAGCTGGCCGGCACCCGGCACCATCTGGTCTACCTCGATGGTGCGAATCTGCTGGAGCTTAAACCCACCGGCGTTGATGAGCCACGGCTGCTGGCCTCCTCCGTCCGCGGATTCGGGGTGGTTCAACGGAAGCTCTACGTTCTGACGGAAACCGGCGTGCTGTATCGGCTCGACGTCGATGGCCAGCGCGCCGAGATCGTCACGGACGATGCCGCGCTGCGCAGCCTCGTGACGGTGGCGCGTGGCGTCGTGACAATCAGCGGGGTTTCCACCGACCTCCTGGTCATGCAAGATGAGACCGGCGCGGTGTGGTCGGCGGTGCATGGCGAACGCCTCGTTGATCGCGGAGTCCAGGGCATGGCGTGGGCGGCCGACCGGCAGCGGCTGCTGGTCTGGACGCGGGAAGCGGTCGGCATCATCGACTGGTCCCATGTGGAGTCTGATGAGGAGACCCGCGTGCCGCCGGCGGTGCAGTGGGTACTGCGCGATGGGCGAGGTGTGAGCGACGCCTGGTGGGTCTATGAAGATTCGCACGTGTTGATCCACGAAGGAGAAACCCTTTCGCTCGTGGAAGTCGATGCGTCCGGCAGTCGCCGGCGCGCGACCGTGGCTGACGCCACGCGCAAAAGCCGCGCCGCCTATCTTGAGGAAACCGGCACGCTGCACTACCTGGAGCCGAAGACGAACGCGCTTACCGCCGTGACGGTGCTTCCGGAACATGCGGTCGCGCCGCGAGCGATTCCTGAGGGGGAAGAGGCGGCGCCATGACGTTCCAATTCTCCCGCCAGGGACTGAGCGCGAGCGAGCGCATGCTCGAGCGGGCGTTGGAAATCGTTCCCGGCGCGACGAGCTGGGCCATCCTGGTCGGGATGTTCGCGCTTTCATTTTGGCAGCCGCTGCTGGCCGCCATGCTGGTCATCGCGTTTGATCTGTACTGGCTGTTGCGGCTCTTTTACATGACGCTGTTCCTCACGCTCTCCTGGATCAGGCTCTCGGTGGAACGGCGGACCGACTGGATGGCATGGATCCGCGAGGTGGACCAACTCGTGCAGCCGACCGATGCCTCGCTGGCCATCGGATGGCGCTGGTCGCGTTTTCCGGACCTCTGTTCGTTGTGGCTGCGCCAGCGCGATCTGGGCCGGCTGCAGCACAGCCGCTCCTTGCCACCGTCCTCCAGCCAGCTTCATCATCTCGTCATCATCCCCATCGTGAGAGAGCGGCGCGATGTGGTGGAGCCGGGCGTGCGCAGCCTCGCCCAGCAGACGTTTCCGGCGCGGCGCATCCTCGTGGTGCTTGCCTTGGAAGAGCGGGCCAGTGCCGAGGTGCGTGCGGACGTGTACGCCCTCCAGGAACTTTACCGTCCGTATTTTCTCGACCTGCAAGTCATCGTGCACCCACAGGGCCTGCCCGGCGAAGCCAGAGTGAAAGGCGCGAACGCCACGTGGGCCGCCAGGGCCTCGTCTCAGCTTCTCGAGCAGCGCGGGATCGCGTTCGAACACGTGATCATCTCATGCTTCGATGCGGACACGGTCGTCAGTCCGGAGTACATGGCCTGCCTCACGTATTCCTTCATGGTGTGCCCTGACCGCACGCGCGCCAGCTTCCAACCGATCCCGGTGTACCACAACAACATCTGGGACGTGCCGGGCTTCGCCCGCGTGCTGGACATCGGCTCCTCCTTTTTTCAGCTCATCGAGGCGACGAATCCCGAGCACCTCGTGACGTTTTCCAGCCACAGCATGAGCTTTCAGGCGCTCGTCGAGGCGGGGTATTGGCCGGTCGATTTGGTGTCGGATGACTCGGCGATCTTTTGGAAAGCGTTCATCCATTACGACGGGGATTACCGGGTCGTCCCGATATACGTGACGCTCTCGATGGATATCGCCGCCGCCGGCTCGTGGTGGCGCGCCGCCTCGAACGTCTACCGCCAGAAGCGGCGGTGGGCCTGGGGCGTGGAAAACTTCCCGATCGTGGTGCGGGCCTTTCTCCAGCGCAGCACCATCCCCTGGTTCGACCGCTGCCGCCACGCCTTCAGGCTCTTTGAAGGGCATGTGTCCTGGGCGACGTCGGCGTTTTTGCTGACGGTGCTGGGCTGGGTGCCGGCCGTCGTGGCGGGGCGGGAATTCTCCGACTCGGTGCTGTATCAC
>PCVX01000044.1:0-7927 GCA_002796105.1 Candidatus Omnitrophica bacterium CG11_big_fil_rev_8_21_14_0_20_63_9
AGGCGGAAGCCAGCCAGGGCACGCTGCAGGCCATCTACGAATTTCAGACGATGGTGTGCGAGCTGATGCAGATGGAAGTGGCGAACGCCTCGCTCTATGACGGCGCCTCAAGCGTCGGAGAAGCCGGGATCCTTGCGCTGCGCGCCACCGAGCGGCGTCGCATCCTGGTGTCCGAAGCGGTCCATCCGCACGCGCGCGAGGTGTTGGCCACGTATCTGCAGGGCGCGCAGGCGACCCTCCAGCTCTTGCCGACGGTCAACGGCGTCACCGACCTTGAAGCGCTCGATAAGGCGCTGAAGGATGACATTGCCTGCGTCATCCTGCAGCACCCGAACGTGTTCGGCTGCCTCGAGCCTATGGCGCAGGCGGCCGAGCTGGCGCATCGCGTCGGAGGATTGTTCGTGGCCTCCGTCTATCCGATCAGCCTCGGTCTGCTGCAGCCTCCCGGCGCGTACGGCGCGGACATTGCGGTGGCGGAGGGCCGCTGCCTTGGCAGCCCCATCGCGTATGGCGGGCCGGGGCTGGGCTTATTCACCACGACGCAAGCACTTTTGCGGCGCATCCCGGGCCGGCTCGCCGGCTGCACCGTGGACCAGAACGGGCGCCGCGGCTACACCCTGACGCTGCAAACGCGCGAGCAGCATATCCGCCGGGAACGGGCGACGTCGAACATCTGCACGAACGAAGGCTGGCTGGCGCTGCGGGCGACGATCTTCATGAGCTTGATGGGGCCGCACGGCATGCGCGAGCTGGCCCGGCTGAATCTGGAGAAGGCGCATGAGGCGCGCCGCCGGCTGCTGGAGGTGCGGGGGATTTCGGCGGCGTTCGATCAGCCGTTCTTCAACGAATTCACGCTCCGCTATGACAGCGCGCTCGATCCTGAGAAGCTGAACCGCAAGCTGTCGCGCCTGGGGATCGTCGGCGGGCTGCCGCTGGGGGATTGGTTCCCGGGACGCTCGCAGGAAGCGTTGTGGTGCGTCACCGAGTGCATCAGCAGCGCGGACCTTGACCGCCTCATGCAGATCCTGAAAGGTTCGGACTCATGAGCGAGCCGCTGGTGTTTGAGCGCTCGGTGCCTGGGCGCAGGGGCTACCGGCTGCCGCCGCGGGACGTGCCCGCGCTGGACCTGGCCGATGCGATTCCCCAGGAGCATCTGCGGCCGTCGCCGCCGCCACTGCCCGAGGTCGCGGAGTTTGACGTTGTCAGGCGTTATACCCGGTTGTCGCAGCTGAACTTCTCGGTGGATACGCATTTCTATCCGCTCGGGTCGTGCACCATGAAGTACAACCCGAAGCTGAACGACCGCGTCGCCGCGCTGCCCGGGTTCGCGCGCGTCCATCCGTTTCAGCCCGCCGAGCACGTGCAGGGGCTTTTGACGCTCCTCTATGAGCTCGAGCAGCTGCTGTGCGCCATCACCGGGATGGCGGTCTTCACGCTGCAGCCGGCTGCCGGAGCGCAGGGCGAGCTGAGCGGGCTGAAGATGATCGCGGCGTACCACCGGCGCCGTCGCCGCAAGCGCTCGACGATCCTGATCCCGGATTCCGCGCACGGGACCAACCCGGCCTCGGCCGCGCTGTCGGGGTTTCGCGTGGTGCAGCTGAAATCAAGCGCGAGCGGCTTCATCGACCTGGCGGAGTTGAAGTCCAAACTGGACGACGACGTGGCCGCGCTCATGCTCACCAACCCGAATACGCTGGGCTTGTTCGAGCGCGACATCAAGGTCATCGCCGCGCTTTTGCACGAGCGGGATGCGCTGGTCTACATGGATGGCGCGAACATGAACGCGCTGCTGGGCATCGCCAGGCCGGGCGACATGGGTGCCGACATCCTCCAGCTGAACTTGCACAAGACCTTCTCGACGCCTCACGGGGGCGGTGGGCCGGGAGCGGGGCCGGTCGGCGTGGCCGAAGCGTTGGAGGATTTCCTGCCGGTGCCGCGCGTGCGCAAGAAGGGGAAGCGCTTCGTGTGGGATTCGCGCGGCCGCAGCACGATCGGCCGCGTGCACGGGTTCTACGGCAACGTGGGCGTGCTGGTGCGCGCGTACACGTACATCCGCACGCTGGGGGCCGAGGGACTAGCCCGAGCGAGCGAGGCGGCGATCATCAACGCCAATTACCTCAAGACGAAACTGGAGCAGGCGTACCCTGTGGCGTTCGATCAGCCGTGCATGCATGAATTCGTGGCCAGCGCCACATCATTGAAAGCGTCGAGTGTGACCGCGAGCGATGTAGCGAAGCGGCTGCTGGATTACGGGTTCTACGCGCCGACGGTGTATTTCCCGCTCATCGTCGAGGAAGCGCTGATGATCGAGCCGACCGAGACCGAATCGCGCGAGACGCTGGATGAGTTTATCCAGGCGATGCTGCGCATCGCCGAGGAAGCGAAGACCAACCCGGATCTGGTGCGGCGCGCGCCCCAGCGCATGCCGGTCGCGCGGCTGGATGAAGTGAAAGCCGCGCGCGAGCCGAACCTTCGCTGGCCGGTGTCCAGCGCGCTGCTCGGTGTGTCATGAGCGGGTGGCACCTGGTTGTTGAGAAAGGCTGCGACGCCGCAGCGCACATGGCGCACGATGCACAGCTGGCTTCGGCCGCTACGCCGACGCTGCGGCTCTTTACGTGGGATCCGCCCGCGATTTCATTGGGTTACCGGCAAGCCGCGCCTGACTGGCTCGATCGCACGGCCTGGCGCTTGAGCGGCTTGGAAGTGGTCGAGCGGCCGACCGGCGGCGGCATCGCGTTTCACGGCAGCGACCTGTCGATGTCGGTGATCGTGCCCAGAGCGCTAGGGCTCTCGCTGGACCTATTGATGCGGACCATTTGCCAAAGTGCTGCGCGCATCTGTGAGGAAGTCGGCGCCCAGGCTGAGGTGGATGTGGTGTCGGCATCGCGCGGACGCATCGACTACTGCCTGGTGGAAGAAAGCCCGTATGCCGTCTTTGTGGGCGGGAAGAAAGTCGCCGGTTTTGCGCTGCGCCGCTTCCCGCGCAGCTGGCTGGTCCAGGGCTCCATTCTGGTCCGGCCGCTGCCGTCTCGACTCTTTCAGGCGATCCCCGGCGACGTGCGCCAGCAGCTTAGGAGCCGGGCGGTCGCCCTGGCTGAGGCGGCAGGAGCGCCGGTGAGCGAGTACTCGCTGGCGCGCCGGATGAGCGAATCGTGGACCGCGTGGTGGGATGAAACGCTCATCGCACACCTCTCGGAAGCCAACTGATGCAATGCGACACCTGCAAGAAAGAGAGCCCGGTCGTGCTGCGGGTCGTGGTCGACAAAGGCTACAACCGCGCGCTGGCCCGGCCGCTCTTTAACTGTCCGGAGTGTTTTGAGAAGAAGGAGCACGCCAAGCGAAGCAAGGAGGCTCGCACGTCATGATCACGACGCTGGTCGGCAACTACCCGAAAGTTGCTGAAGACACGTATTCCACGAAGCTCATCGGTTCGATCTCCAAATGGCAGCGCCAAGAGATGACCGATGCGCAATTGGAGGACATCTTGCGGGAGATCACCCGCGCGGTGATCCAGGAGCAGGAGCAGGCCGGACTGGACCTGCTCACCGATGGGCAAATCCGCTGGGAGGATCTGGTCACGCCCATGGCCAAGCGGATCGAGGGCTTTGAGATCAACGGCCTCTCCCGGTGGTTCGACAACAACGTGTACTACCGCCGGCCGGTTCTGCACAAGAAGCCGGTCCGGAAGGGCCCGATCCTGGTGGACGAGTACCGGTTCGCGGCGGGTTGCACGAAGAAGCCGGTCAAAGCGGTCCTGCCAGGGCCCACCACGTTCGCGACGGTCAGCGAAGACCGGCACTTCAAATCGGAGCGCCGCTTGATCCTGGCGCTGGCCGAGATCATCAACGCCGAAGCGCTCGCGCTGGCCGAGGCCGGCGCACCGCTCATCCAGTTCGATGAGCCGGCGCTGGGGTTCGGCAAGCCGAACATGGCGCTGGCGGTTGAAGCGCTGGGGATCGCGACCAAAGGCGTGAAGAGCAAAACCGCGGTCTACACCTACTTCGGATCGCTCAACGGCGCGCTGTCGCCGCTGATGAAAGCCAAGGTCGACGTGGTCGGCATCGACATCGTCTCGGAGCCCAAGACGTTGGGGGCGCTGAAGCGCACGAAGATCACCAAGGAGCTGGCGGTCGGGTGTTTGGACGGCCGCAACACCAAGCTGGAATCGGTCGGAGAGCTGCACGCGCTCTTTAACGTGTTGAAGAAGCTGGTGCCCGCCGACCGGCTCTATATCAATCCGAACTGCGGGTTGGAATTCCTGCCGCATCCCCAAGCCCACGCGAAGGTCCGCCGGCTGGCGGAAGCGGCGAGAACGTATCGTGGTCGTTAAGGAGGCATCGATGTTACTGACGACATCCGTTGGAAGCCTTCCGAAGCCGGAGTATCTCATGAAAGCGCGCAGCCAGGCCCGCAAGGGCGAGCTGAGCGCCAAGGAGCTGCGCCAGTTGGAAGAGCGCGCAACGCGCGAGTGGATCAAGACCCAGGAAGAGTTGGGGATCGACGTGATCGTAGACGGCGAACAGTACCGCGGCGACATGGTGGCCTACTTCGCCGAGCACCTGGGCGGGTTCCAGAACAGCCAGCTGGTGCGCTCCTACGGCAACCGGTACTACCGCAAGCCGATCATCATGGGCAAGATCACGCGGCCCAAGCCGATCACGATCGACTGGTGGAAGTTCTCCCAGCGGCTGACCAAGCATCCGGTCAAGGGCATGCTCACCGGCCCATACACGATCATGGACTGGTCGTTCAACGAGTATTACCCCTCGCGCCGCGCGGCGACCTTGGCGATCGCCCAGGTGGTGCGCGAGGAAGCGCGCGATTTGGAAAAAGCCGGGGCGCAATACATCCAGGTGGATGAGCCGGCGATCTCCACGCGGCCGGAGGAAATGGACCTGGCCATCGAGGCGCTGGGCATCGTGACGAAGGGCCTCAAAGCCAAGACGATCACGCACATCTGCTACGGCAACTTCACGGCGATCGGCCCAAAGCTGCACAAGCTGCCGGTGGACCAGATCGACCTGGAGTTCGCCAACCGCGACTTCGAGCTGCTCGATTTCTTCAAGGGCAAGCGGTTTTCGAAAGAAGTGGGGCTCGGGGTCGTGGATGTGCACAACCACCGCATCGAATCACGGGACGAGGTCGTCTCGAACCTGAAGCGCGCGCTCAAAGTCTTCAAGCCGGAGCAGGTCTACGTCGATCCGGATTGCGGCCTGAAGACCCGCACCGTTGAAGAGGCGGTCGACAAGCTGCGCGTGGTGGTCGATGCCGCCCGCGCGGTCCGCGAACAACTCGTGAATTAGCCCGGAGCATGGCCTGACACATGGCTCGCCTGACCGTCGCCGATCTGCTGCGCCGCAAATCGCAGGGTGAGAAGATCACCATGCTGACGGCGTACGACTACCCCTTTGCCACACTGCTGGATGAGGCCGGGGTGGACGTCGTGCTGGTCGGCGATTCACTGGGCATGGTCGTGCTGGGCTATGAGACGACGACGCCGGTGACGATGGAAGAAATGCTCCATCATGCCAAGGCGGCACGACGGGGCGTGTCGCGCGCGCTGCTGGTGGGCGACATGCCGTTCCTGTCGTTCCACGGCACGACCGCGGATGCGGTGCGAAGCGCCGCGCGGTTCGTGCAGGAGGCCGGGTGCGACGCGGTCAAAGTGGAATGGAAGCAGGGGATCGAGGACGTGGCCAAGGCGATCGTGGACGCCGGCATCCCGGTGATGGGGCATGTCGGCCTCACGCCGCAGACCGCCGTGGCTGAAGGCGGCTTCGGGATCCGGGGCAAAGACGTCGAGTCGGCGCTGCGCATCATCGGGCAGGCGATCGCGCTGCAGGAAGTCGGTTGCTTCGCCATGGTGCTCGAATGCGTTCCGGATCTGGTCGCCAAAGAGATCACACAGCGGCTGCGCATTCCAACGATCGGTATCGGTTCGGGGCCATGGTGCGACGGGCAGGTGCTGGTGACCTACGATCTGCTCGGGCTCTACGAGCGCTTCACGCCGCGTTTCGTGAAGCGCTACGCCCAGATGGGCGAGACGGTGCGGCACGCGGTGCGCGCGTATATCCAAGAGGTGAAGTCGGCGGGTTTCCCCGGCCCGGCGCATACGGTGGGGATGAGCCCTGAGGAAGCGGCCCGGCTGAACGCGGAGCTGGGGAACCGATGAAGGCCTATTATCCGATGTTTGCTGATTTGAGGGGCCGTCCATGCCTTGTGATCGGCGGAGGACTGATCGCCCAACGGAAGGTGACCACGTTCCTCAGTTACGGGGCGCAGGTCACCGTCATCAGTCCGACGGTCACCAAGCGGTTGGCGGCGTACGCCAAGCAGGGCCGTATTCGGCATCTGGCGCGGCGCGCCACGGTGCGCGATGTGCAAGGGGTGTGGATGGTCTGCGCGGCGACCAACGACGAGGCGATTAATCGTCTGGTGTCCGACGCGGCCCACCGACGGAAAATCTTCGCCAATATCGTGGACCAAACGCCGCTGTGCTCCTTTATTGCCCCAGCGATCTTTCGCCGCGGTCCGCTGACCATTGCGGTCAGCACGAGCGGGGCCAGCCCGTCGCTCGCCAAGCGGCTGCGCTCGGAATTGGGCGCACGGGTCGGCTCGGAGTACGTGCCGATGCTGCGGCTGCTCACCAGCCTGCGGGGCGTGGCCAAGCAACGGTTGCCCAGCTACGGGGACCGCAAACGGTACTTCGACCGGCTGGTCCGCAGTCGGGTGTTTGACCTGGTCCGGCTTGGGCGCGTCGGCCCGGCCCGGCGCGAAGCGCTGGATTTGCTCGCCAAGGAAGCGGAACGGTCCTGACATGGTCAGCCTCCACACGATCTGCTCATTGCTCAGCTACGGCGCGTTTCTGGTGGCGTGCGTCGCCGCGGTGTTGTTTCTCGTGCAGGAGCGGCAATTGAAGCGCAAGACGCTCGGCGCGCTCTTCCACGGGCTGCCGTCGCTGGGCGCGCTGGATCGCGCCAATTTCCTGGCGATCGGCGCGGGCTTCGGGCTGCTGACGCTGGGCATGCTCTGCGGGCTGGCCAGCGTGCGCGCCACGTTCGGACGCTGGTGGCTGGGGGATCCGAAAGAATACCTGACGGTGGCGCTGTGGGGGGCGTATTGCGCGCTGTGGCTGGTCCGCTTGCGCTCGACGCTGCGCGGACGACGGCTCGCGTTGCTCTCGGTGCTGGGATTCAGCTTGGTGCTGTTCACGTTCGTCGGCCTCAGCCATCTGCTGCCCTCCGCGCATCCGTATCTGGGGCGGGACGTCTCCCAATTGAGCCCGTAATGCACATCGTTGTGGTCGGCCTCAATCATCGGTCAGCGCCCATCGAGCTACGGGAGCGGCTGGCCTTCCGCCGCGAGCATCTGCCCTCGGTGTTCGCGCGGCTGCGCGACGATCTGGGTGTCACGGAAAGCGCGGTGCTGTCCACGTGCAACCGCGTCGAGATCTATGCCCGCGTTCCGGAAGTGGACGGCGCGGTCGGACGGCTGCAGCGTTTTTTGAGCGATCATGCGCGCGTCGAGCTGCCGCAGCTGAGCGGCCACCTGTACAACTTCGCGGAGCCGCAGAGTGTTCGTCATTTGTTCGCGGTCGCCAGCGGCTTGGACTCCATGGTGCTCGGGGAAGCGGAGATCTTGTGCCAAGTGAAGCACGCGTACGAATGGGCCAAGGACTCCGGCGCGACCGGCAAGGTGCTCAACGTCTTGTTCCAGCGCGCGCTCAACGCCGCCAAGGCGGTGCGTGCGGACACCGCCATCGGGTACGGGGCCACTTCGATCGGAACGGTGGCGGTGGAACTGTCGGAAAAAATCTTCGGTGACGTTTCCCGCGCGGTCGTTGTGCTAGTCGGCGCGGGGGCCATCGGCGAGCTGACGCTCAAGCGGCTCGCGGAGCGCGGCGTGCGGAATTTGCGGGTCTTGAACC
>PCVX01000044.1:7988-11557 GCA_002796105.1 Candidatus Omnitrophica bacterium CG11_big_fil_rev_8_21_14_0_20_63_9
AGCGGCCGCTGTGCATCGTGGACCTGGGCGTGCCCAGGAACGTAGAGGCTGAGGTCGGCGCGCTGGAGAACGTCTATTTGTTCAACATCGACGACCTGCAAGGCGTCGTCGAGCATCACCATGCGGTACGGCGCCAGGCGCTGGAGCAGTCGCAGCAGATCCTCGAGCAGAAGGTCACCGGCTTTCTCTCCTGGTGGCAGGAGGAGGTCGTCCCATGCGTTCCCGCTATATCCTCGGGACCCGTGGCAGCTCGCTAGCGATGTGCCAGGCGCAGATCGTGCAGACGCTGCTCGAAGCGCAGCACCCCGGTACGGCGTTCCAGGTGAAGACGATTCACGCGCGCGCCGACCGTGCGCCCGAGCAGCCGCTGGCGTCGATGAGCGGAGAAGGCGTGTTCGTCAAAGAGCTGGAAGCTGCGCTGCAGGATCATGAGATCGATCTGGCGGTGCACAGTCTGAAAGATCTACCGCTGCAGGGGCCCAAGACGCTGTGCCTCGGGGCGATCCTGGCACGGGAGGAGCCGCGCGATGCGCTCGTGTCGAAGTCTGATACGCCCTTCGATGGGCTGCCGGCCGGGGCGCGCGTTGGCACGTCCAGCCGACGCCGGCAAAGCCAGCTGCGCGCCTGGCGCCAGGATGTGGAGCTGGCCGATATCCGGGGCAACGTGGATACGCGGCTGCGCAAGCTGGATGAGGGGCGGTACGATGCGGTCGTCGTCGCGGCCTGCGGGCTGATCCGGTTGGGGCTTGAAGAGCGCATCACCGAATACCTCCCGACGGAGCGCATGCTGCCGGAGCCGGGGCAGGGCGCGCTGGCTATCGAGGTGCGCGAGGACGACGCGGACGTGCGCGGCTTGGTCGCAGGGCTCGATGATGCGCGCAGCCGCGCATGCGTGGAGGCGGAGCGCGCGCTGCTTGGCGCGCTGGGCGGCGGATGCCACTTGCCGATTGCCGGGCTTGCATCATGTGGAACAGACACGCTGACGCTAGAAGGAGCGGTGATTGCCGTTGATGGGCGGCGCCAGGTTCGCAGCCGCCTTGATGGTCCCCTCCAGGAGGCTCGAGCAGTCGGGGAACGACTGGGACAGATCTTGATTCGCCAAGGGGCTCTGGACCTCTTGAACGAGGTATCGTAAGCGTCAGTTCTCACGCGCCCGTAGCTCAATTGGATAGAGCGCTAGCCTCCGGAGCTAGAGGTTATGGGTTCGACCCCCGTCGGGCGCGTTTTTTCTCTCTCATTGAACCATTTCGAGGAGTCATGACACAGCCCATGTATATGCGTTGGATCATCGTTGGCGGTTTGTTCCTTGGAGCATGCAGCGCGCAGGCCAGCCCGCAACCTGCTGATGCCGCGCCGACATCATCCTGGGAAGATCTCAGCCGCCTGACGGAATCGCTCTACCAACAAGGCCAGCTCGACGATGCGGCGCATGTCGCCCAACAGGCGCTCGACGTGGCAGAGCGGTCCTTCGCCCCCAGCGATCCGCGGGTAGCGCTAGCCCTTAGCCAGGTCGCCGGCCTGTCGGCGCGGCAGGGGCGGTTTCAAGAGGCGGAGACGCTGTTCCTGCGCGCGCTCGCGATCGACGAAAAAGCGCTTGGACCGACCCATCCGGACCTGACGACCGACCTGAGCAACCTCGCGGCGGTGTACCACGCGCAGGGGAAATACCTGATGGCCGAAGCGCTCCTGCGGCGCGCCTTGACGGCGCTTTCCAAGCACGTGGGAAACGACAGCATCGAGCTGCTCTTCTTCCTTGAGACGCTCGGCGAACTCGAGCAAGCCCAAGGCAATTACCGGGACGCGGAAACGCTCTTCCTGCGCGCGGTGCATATCGCGGATGAGGCGGTCGGCTCCGACCACCCGCTGATCGCGAAGCCGCTCGACGGGCTGGCCGGCCTCTATCATGAAATGGGCCGCTTCCAAGAGGCTGAGCAGCTCTATCAGCGCGTGTTGACCATCGCCGAGCAGCACAGCGAAAACAAGCGTCAGCTCGTGGCAGGACCGCTGAACAATTTGGCGCTGCTCTATCAGGCCCAAGGAGATTTCGGCCGCGCCGAAGAGCATTTCCGGCGGGCGCTGTCGATGCTGACCGACGCGTGGGACCAGCCAGAACTCGTGATGACGCTGGAGAATTACGCCACCTTGCTGCGGCAAGTCGGCAAGCAAGACGAGGCGCAGGTGTTCGAAGCGCGGGCGCGGGAGCTGCGCTCAGCGCAATTGTGAAACCAGCAAGGAGTCTTTCCTCCTCAGATATGCGCACAGGCACCGTGTATTTGGTCGGGGCAGGCCCCGGCGATCCAAAGCTGATGACCGTCCGCGGTCGGGAGCTGCTCCAGCGCGCCGACGTGGTGGCCTACGACCACCTCGTGTCGCCGCGCGTCTTGCGCTGGTGTGCCCCGCACGCGAAGCGCCTCTACGTCGGCAAAGAAGCCGACCGGCACACCGCCAGCCAATCCACGATCAACCGCCTGCTCATCCGCGCCGCGAAATCCGGCAAGACGGTCGTGCGGCTCAAGGGAGGCGATCCGCTGCTCTTCGGCCGCGGAGGCGAAGAGGCGCTGGAGCTGCAGCGCGCCCGTGTGCCGTTTGAAATCGTCCCAGGCGTGACCAGCGCGCTGGCGGTGCCGGCGTACGCCGGCATCCCGGTAACCGACCGGCGCTACGCGTCTTCTCTGGCGATCGCCACCGGACACGAAGATCCCCAAAAACCTCACAGCACGCTGCGATGGGCCCAGCTCGCCACGGCGTGCGACACGCTGGTGTTTCTCATGGGCGTGAGCACGCTGCCGGGAATCGTGGCGCGGTTGCGCCGCCACGGCCGCGGCGCTGCCACGCCCTGCGCGGTGATCGAATGGGGCACGCTGCCGCGCCAGCGCACGGTGACCGGCATGCTCTCGACGATCGTCAGCGCGGTGCGCCGCGAGCGGATTGCGCCGCCGGCGGTGTTCGTCGTGGGCGATGTGGTGCGCCTGCGCCGGCGCCTGCGATGGTTTGAGCGCAAGCCCTTGTTCGGCCGGCGCATCCTGGTGACCCGCGCCTCCGACAAAGCCGAAGCACTGAGCGACCAGCTCGAAGCTTTGGGAGCGGCCGTGGAGGAGTTGCCGGCGATTGCGCTCGCTCCGGTCGCCTCCAACGGCGTGTTTCGCGAGGCGGTGCACGCGCTGCCGCAGGCGGATTGGGTGTTCTTCACCAGCCCGGAGGGGATCGGCTGGCTCGCCAAGATGCTCAAGCCGCACCGGCGCGACTTGCGCGCGCTCTCCGGTTGCCACATCGGGGCGATCGGCTCCAAGACCGCAGCGGCGATCGAATCGCTTGGGCTGCACGTGGATTTCATCCCCAAGCGCTTCAGCCAGGAAGGCCTGCTCGATGAGCTGCCTCGCCGCATGTTGGCCGGCAAACGCGCGCTGATTTTCAGCGCGCAGGAAAGCCGCGATGTGCTGGAGCGCGGCTTGCGCCGCCGCGGGATGCAGGTGGCTAAGGTCCCGATCTATCAAACCACGGTGCCTCCGGCGCTGCGGGAGCGCGCCGCATCGATGGTCCGGGAGCGGTATGACGCGGTGACGGTGACC
>PCVX01000099.1 GCA_002796105.1 Candidatus Omnitrophica bacterium CG11_big_fil_rev_8_21_14_0_20_63_9
CCGGCTGCCAGCCTTCCACCATCGCAACGAGCCGCTCCGCGGAAAACGGCTGGCGCACGCCGACACGGCGCAGCGCAAGCGGACTTGTTTCCTTGCCGTTGGTGCCGATCATCGACACCCAGACCGCTTCATAGCCCGCCTGCTTGGAGGCCTCGGCCACGCGACGGTTCCAAAAGCCTCCGGGAGCCGCCATGGCCTTGATCGGCACGCCCAGCCGCTGTTCTAGGACGCTCTTGGATGAGCGCAGCTCGTGCAAGACGTCGTCCGACGACAGCTGCGTGAGCGGCCGGTGCGTCGCGCCATGCGAGCCGATTTCCATACCGAGAAACACCAGCTTGCGCAGTTGCTCCCACGCCATGTACCCGGGTTTGCCGACCAGACTGGTCGTCACAAAGAACGTCCCGCTGAAGCGGTAGCGCAGCAGCAGCGGAGCGACGACGTCAAAGTGGCTGGCATAGCCGTCATCGAACGTCAGCACCAGCGTGCGCTCAGGCAATGTGCCCGTCCCTTGCTGCCAGGCGCGAAATGCGCGTGAGCTGACCGTTTGATATCCCAGTTTGCGCAGCTGAGAGAGCAGCGTGTCCAGCTCTCCGGAGGTGATTTGATAGAACGTATCGCCCGGCGACGGGGCGCCGCGCGTCTCGACCACATCATGAAACGTCAATGCCACAATACGCATGAGCGGCTCTCAGGGTTGGGTTTTTGCCACAGGACCGAATGCTTGCTGCAACTTCAGAATCATCTCTGCGATCCCCATGCGCATCTTCAGCAGCGCGCCAGGATCCTTGGTGTACTCGCGCGGGGAGGCCATGATGGATTCGTGGATCGTCAGCACCTGCTCGATGCTCGCCAAGAGCTGGGAGTCGGCGCGGCCTGATGCCTTGATCCGTTGAACCAGTTGGTTCAGGAGCGCGAGATACTCGTAGTCTTCGACGCCGTCCCGCAGGATCTCCAAGCGGATTGAGGGCACCGGGCCATCCGCCGACGGGTAATAGAGGAAGCCATTGCCGTTTTGATCCGGTCGGAATGCCGCCGGGTTCTTCCACGGGTCGCCTTCCCAGAAGTTCACGCACCAGTACAGCGCGCCCTTGATGCCGTATTTCCAGGCGATCCACGGGATGATCCGGTGGGTGAGGCCGGGGGCGTCGATCACAAGGCTCGGGTACGGATGGCTCGGCGAGGAGACATACAACCAGACCTCCTTGCCCATGTGCTGCAGCTGGCGGACTAGGGCCGGATCAAGCGCCGTCACCCGCAAGCAAAGGATATCGACGTCCTTCAGCCACTGCGCATGTTGGACCGGGTCCGGCGGCTCATGCATCACGAGCAGTGTTTTCAGGCCCGGCGCATCGCGGTGGATGGCGGCCAGCACTTGGGCCACGTGCGGATCGCCTGGAGCCGGCTCGTCGTACGCGTAGATATACGCGTGGTCGAGCAGCTTTAAGAACGACAGCTCGATCGCGGCCTGCCGGTACCACACCATCGCCTGGTCCAGCTCGACGGGATCGCGCGGCCAGTTGTTGTCGAAGCTCCCACCGCGTCCGCCGACGCCGAACGCGGTCAGCCCGTGCTCCAGCATTTGCTTGATGTCCCAGGCAAAGCGTGGCGTCGTCGGGTCCACATTCCAGATCGGAGAGATGCGGTGCTTCAGCATGTTGTAGTAGAAGCGCTGCTCCAACTCCCCTGGCTGCGCGAGCAAAGCTTTCCCGTTGGGCACCGACTCCTGATACGTCTTCTGCAGCCGTGAGGGGTAGAAATCGAACGCGGTTTTCAGCTGCCCCGCGCGCGGCAGCACGAAGTCCCACACGGTCACGGTGAGCGGCAATGACTCGGTGCGCTGCTGGTCGTCGGTCACGGTGACCGTCCCGGTATAAACCCCTGGGCGCTGCGCGGCCGGGGCGCCGATGGTGATCCACATGGGCTGGAGCTGCTCGGCTGGCACATCGGCCTCGATGGCCAGCGGCAAGGGGTCGGGCCAGTCGCCGACGTGCGATACCGGATAGTAGGGCCGCTTCGTCTTGACGTAGTCCACCCGGCGGACTTCCACGACCTTGGGCGGCAGAATCGTGCGGCCATCGCTGTGCGTGAGCAGGCTAAGGCTGACTTTGATGTGGCGCTTCTGCGCTCCGCCGATGACGACAAGCTGAACGCTCTCATATTCGCCCCGCGCAAGGCTGACGTACAGCGGCCCGGCATTGAGCCCCTCGGCCGCCTCAGGATCGCGCAACAGCTTCGTCAGGCTTGTGGCCCAACGGAGCTGCCACTGCGCGGCTGGCGCCACGGGCGCACCACGGGCCGGCAGCGGAACGGCGGCCGGGGCGCCGGCTGTTGGCACCGGATCAGGCTCCAGCCGCACCGCATCGAGGAACACCGTTGCAGGTTCGCGCGCCTCCCAGCGGAACAGGTTCAGCTGCGTGATGCGGCTGAGGTCCAGATACTCTTGGAGATCGGCCAGCCGCACCGAAACGTGCTGCGCGCTTGAGCCTTCAATATAGAGGTCTTCCTTATAGAGCTGGCCGCGCCCGTCGCGCAGCTGCAGGATGAGCCGCGTTTGAACCGGCTCGCCGTTGTACACGTCGAAATGCAGCGCGTGGTAGCCGCTCCAGTTGCGCAGCTTTTTCTCGCGCGCCAGGCGGTGCTCCATGGTGAATTTCGATTCCTCGCCGGGCAAGAAGGTCACCTTGGCCGCCAAGCGGCCATGGGTGGCGTGCTCGGGAGTCTGGGACGCGTGCGCCCGCCGCACGTTCCAGTACAGCGCGTACTCGCCCTCGCGCTCGAAATCGCTCAGCCACAGCGTCGAGGTAGCCCGTGCTGGCGGCGCGGCAGCGGCCGGGACCTGGTCGGCGGCCGGCGCCGGGGCGACAGGATGCTTGAAGCCAATGGCGCCCGTCGTAGTGCGAAACTCCACGACGCCTACTTCAGGCGCGGCCAAGAAGCGGTAGGGTCGCGCCTTCCAGCCGATGCCGCGGTTGACGTACATCACCGTACCGTTTTCCTCGAACCGACCGGCCATGTACGGGCCTCGATCGGCATACTCGGAGAGCCGGCGGACCCATTCGATGCCGATCTGGCCCCCGTGCATATGGCCCACGAGCACCAGCGGCAGCTGCTCGTGCTGCGCTGCGGCAAAGATATCCGGGGAGTGCGCCAGTAGAATCGTGGGCGGCATGGCATTTGGATGCAGGCCGATGAGCGCTTCCACAAGATTGGCGCGGCCGTTGACCGGATCATCGACGCCGACAATCTGCGCTCCGGTTTTGCCGAGCGGTGCGTTCGCGTTGCGCAGCACCCGCACGCGAATCGCTTCCAAGTCCGCCTGAAATTTCTCCGGTGTGATCCACGCGTTGTCGGTATTGCCGGGGACGACCCAAATGCCCTCATGCGCCTGCAAGCCCTTGATGACCTCAAGCGCCGCCGGCCATCCCTCGCGGGTGTTGATCAGATCGCCGGTGATCACGATCCAATCCGCCCGCTGGCGGTTGACGGTGCGGATCAGGCTGCGCTCTCTCCACCCGACCCGCGCGATGTGCAGATCGGTGATGTGCACGATCCGGGAAGGCCCCAGTGCCTGCGCCAGCCCGTCGTGCTTGATTCGCAGATGGCTGACGGTGATCCAGTTCGGCTCGATATAGCGCACATAGACGTACCCTGTACCGGCCAGCAGCGTGAACAGAAGGATACGGGCAAGCCACCGACGTACCGCGCGCTTGGCCGTGGGGATCAGCGATGCTGCGGATGCGGTAGAGCCGTTCATTGGCTTACCGCCTTGCGCTCAAGCAGCGCGCGGTACAACCCCTCGGTCTGTTCCACCATCCGGGAAAGGGTGAATTCGGCTTCGATGCGCGCGCGGCCGGCCTGGCCCATGGTGCGGGCTTGCTGCGGCTGGCGGATCATTTGCAAGATCGCTTCAGCTAAGTGTTCCGGTGAGCGGGGCGGCACAAGCCATCCGGTGCGGCCGGCGGTCACAAGCTCCGGGTTGCCGCCCACCGCGGTGGCGATCACCGGCTTGCCCATCGCCATGCCTTCCAGGATCACGTTGCAGCAGCCTTCATACAGCGATGTCACGACGACGGCATCGAGCGCGGCGATGTACTCCGCCACATCATCCTGGTTGTTCACGAAGCGGACGTGGCGCTCAAGGCGCAGCGTCTGGCAGAGCTGCTTCAACGAGTCACTGAGCGGACCGTTCCCGATCAGCATGAACTGGGCCGATGGCGCCTGGCGCTGCACGATCGCGGCGGCGCGCAAAAATGTGGCATGGTCCTTCACCGGCGCGAAGCGGCCTACGATGCCGATGGCGGGCGTGGAAGGCCCAAGGCTCAGCGCGCGGCGCGCGGCGCCATCGACCCGGGCCGGATTGAACACCTCAAGGTCCAGGCCGTTATAAATCGTGTGGATGCACTCGGCGCTGACTCGCTCGCGCCGGCGCAGCACCTCGCCGACCGCTTGGGCATTGACGATAAATGCGTCCGTCCAGCGCTTGAGCCATCGGTCCGCCCACACCCGGCGGCGGGGCTTGTCCGGCTCGACGCTGCGCACCGTGCTAATGATCACCGGCGCATCCACCCGGCGAGCGGCCAGCCGGCCATACAAGTCGGAGGTAAACAGCCATGTCTGCACGATGGTCGGACGCAGCGCCCGCAGCGTGCCGACGACCTCGCCGAACGTGCGCCAGGACCACAAGCCGGATTGGGGGATGCATGTGAGCGGCACGCCCAGCTTCCGGATCGTCTGGGCATAGTCCAGCTTCTCCGTGGACATGCTGATCACGTGCAGCTCGTAGCGGTCCCTGGGAAGACCTTTGAGCAGCTCGACGAGCTGCCGCTGCGCGCCCCCGCGGCCGAGGTTGTCGATAATGTGCACGAGCCGGATGCGGCTCATTGAGGCGCTCCCGGTTCTGTGGCAAGTGCGGTTGGTCGCAGGTCGAACTCCACGAGCCCCTCGCCGCTGACCGTCAGCGCAAGCGTCGTGCCCTGCGCCGTGATGCGCCGGGAACCGACCGAGACGTCACCGCTGACCCGCACATCGCGCGAGCGCAGCGTCACATCGACGGTGCTTCCCGCAGGAGCCAGTAGCCGTGCCACGATCCGCTGGCGATCCGCCCGGATCAAGTCATACGGCACCGAGGCCAGCACAGACCGGTTGGCATACGGCGGAATGGCGAAATCCCGATAGTCGTTCGGGTCGCCCGTCTGGCCCGCCTCGGCCGCTTTGGCGATGTTGTACGCCTCGCGCGCGGTCACGTAGTGCAGCGCGTACCGCTTGCCGTCGTTGTAGCGTCGCTCAAGATACGTATGCATCTCATCGGCCAAGCCACCCAATACCGCTTCGTGGTCGCGCGGGGTGGCGCCGTGGGTGTACACCTTCACGAAGACCCACTCCGGCTTTCCCTCGACGTGGATGCCGGCGCGCACCCACGAATCGATGCGCTGCGTCGTCGGCGGTTCGATGGCGGTGATGTCGCCGTGGTCGTACCACAGCGGCGGCTTGCGGAAACGCAGCAGGCTGGGCCCCTCGAAGATCAGCAAGTCGCCCACCGCGTTGCCGCCGACGCGCATCCGCTCGCCGGTGTCGTAGGACTTGGGTTGTTGGGGGTCGTCCGTCGCGTAGTACAGCTGGTTGATCTGCCGCGGGTGCATCGGGCCCCAGGAGGGGTGCGTGAAGTCGGCGTAGCAGCCGAGCCGGCGCAACAGGATCAACTCGTTGTTGATGCCGCACGCGACTCCGTGGCGAGAATTATCCAGCGCCCACAGCCCGTGGATGAAGCCGAAGGTCGTGCGCGGTGTTGGCTCCGCCGTCACCAGCGCGCCGGTCCAGTTCGAGAGCCGGATCATGCGGGTGATCTTCTCTAGAAACGTCGGTTCCGTATCATTGTCGTGGTGCAAGTGCAATTCGACTTCGCCGAAGCCGTCATAGGAGAGCTTCGCGAGCTGCTGGAGAAACCGCAGCGATTCCTCGCCGTCTGACTCCGCGAAAAACCAGAACCACGAGTGCTGCGGCATCCGGCCGTCGGCGTCGCGATGCTTGCGCGCCATGGCCGGATAGCTGTCCACCCAACGGTCCATCGTGGGCTGGTCATGCGGCTCGAAATGGTCCACGAACGTGAACATCACGTGCGTCGGGCCCTGATGGGTGGCCTCGGCGCTTGGCAGGAACTGGTCCGCGGCGCAAGCCCAGATCCATGGGTAACGAGCGTGGATCACCGCCGCGAGCGCGAGGCCCGCACCAAGCACTCCGATGGCTCCGAGACGGAGGATGCGCCTCGACATCATGACGCGCCTTCCGCCCCGGACAATATGCGTTTCTCTATCACACCGGCGCGCATGATCAACCCGGTCAGGATCCAAAAGTATCCCGCCACTTCTTCAGGCCCCATGGAGGAGGTGAACAAATTGGCGGTCACCATGCCGGCTAACCCGGCCAGAAAGCCCAGGGCGGTCGTCTTCAAAATGGGATCGGTGGTATGGCGGTACAACCACCGCCCTTCAGCGCCCGCGACGAGGAGGACCGTCAGGAAGAGGATGGCGGTGGGCACCCCGAACTCCGCGGCATAGAGCAGCAGCTGGTTGTGCGCATCGCGATAGCCGGTTTCATTGGCGTAATGCGGCAGGAAGCGATGGAAGACGCCGTAGCCGACGCCCCACCACGGATGCTCCTTGATCATCTTGACCGCGCCCCGCCAGATGTACACGCGGTTGCCTGCGCTGGATTCCAGATGCTGCGCGATGTCATCCCGCTGGGCGGCGCTGTGCACCGGCTGATTGCGCAGCGTCATGCCGAAGCGGTAGCGCACGCCCTCGGGCAGCCATTGGGGGTTGGCCATCACGAAGACCGTCCCGATCATGGCGATCGCAAAGAGGATGCGGTGGCGGAACCAGCACAGCACCAGCCCTCCGACGACGAACGCCACGCACGCCCCGCGCGAGAATGTCGCCAGCATCGCGCGCGCGGTCAGCCCGAGCGCCCCGAGGCCCAGCCACCCGTACCCATGGCGCGGCGCGGTCAGGAACGCCGCCGCGTAGAGGAAGATGTACGAGACGTAGAACGCGCCGAGCACGTTCGGCTCCTGCGCGATGGCGCGGATGCGCGACCGCTCAAAGCTTTCGCCGGCTTTATCCAGATATTCCCACAAGCCAAGCAGCGTGACCGCAAACACGCCAAGCATGATCAGCACCGCGCTGGTTTTGAGCGCGCGCTGGTCCCGCAGGACCCAATACGTCAGGAACAGGAACCCAAAGACTTTGATCCAGCGCAGAAATGGCAGCAGAAACTCCTGGGCGTATCCTGCGCCATACAGCCATGTCGCGCGCAGCATCAGCACCGTGACCGCGCCCAGAAAGATCAGCACCACCGAGCCGAGCAGCGATGACTCCACGATCGGCTGCCTGGCCCGTCGTTGACGCAGCACATGCAGCGCGAAGATGATCAGCGCGAACAGATTGGGGATGTTGAACGCCGCGACCTGCTCCCCTGCCGTCGCCCCGAGCGACCGGCTGAACGGCAAATACGCAATCAGCCAATAAAACGGCACGACCGGATCGTCCTCGCGCATCACGCGCAGCGCGGCGACGATGAGGCCGCCGATCACCAGCACCTCGGTGGTGGAGAACTGGACCTCTTTGAGCATCAGCAGCATGAACGCGCCAAGCGCGACCACCGCGGTCCACACCCGCTCATCCAACCCGGGGCCATAGCGGCGGACCAGCGCCGGCGGCACGGTGAGCCACCGCCGCAGCCGCTGCTGGAGCAGCTTGACACGCACTCCAATCAAGGGCATACTTATGATTGACATAGTCCTAAAAATAGCCATGAAAACCGTGAACACGCTCGAACTCAAGAACCACACCAATCGCCTGCTCAAGCGGGTATATTCGAGTCACCAAGTCGTGCTCATCACCCGCCGAGGACGCCCCTGCGCTGCGCTGGTGCCCGTCTCCGATGAGACGCTGGCCGACCTGCTGTGGGAGTACTCCCCAGAGGTGCAGCGACGGTTGCAGGTGGCCGCTGAAGAGTTGCGCGCTGGCAAAACGGTTTCGATGAAGACGTTTGCCAAGCGGCATGGCCTTGCCTAGCGCTCTCCCGAACAACGTTGTTCTCTTACCTTCCGCTTCGAACGATCTCACTCGCATCCTGCGAAAGAACCGACAAGAATTTTCCCGCATCTGGGAAGATGTGAAACGCCTCGGCTTCGGCACGCTTCCCCCGCAAGGCAAGAAGAAACTCAGATCCATCGACGCGTTCCAATTTGACTCCGGCCGATACCGTG
>PCVX01000065.1 GCA_002796105.1 Candidatus Omnitrophica bacterium CG11_big_fil_rev_8_21_14_0_20_63_9
AGCGGCTGGGCGACCATCCGGCCCAGCCGGAACACGACACCCCGTTCATACTCGTTCAAGATTTTGATGCAATTCACAAGCCACATGACGCCCAGCAGGATCGGAAACGCCAGCGAACCGAAGAAAAACGACATCACGCCCTCCTAGAGTTTCTCGACCAGCAGTTGCAACCCGTCTACGCGGATGACCCGCACCTTCTCGCCCTGTTGAATGGGCCGCGCACTCGACGCCTCCCAGAGCTCGCCGTGCACGAACACCTGGCCGCTGGGGTTAAGGTCGGTCGACGCAATGCCGACGTTGCCCACGAGCCCCTGTGCGCCGGTGGTGACGGGCTGGACTTGGGCTTTGAGCGCTCGCTGCACGACCAGCAGAATGATCGCCGCGATCGTGGCCACCCCGGGGACGATGACGCGCAGCGACACTTGCAGGTTCGCATCCGGCGACTCAAAGAGCATGAGGCTGCCCAGCGTCAGGCACACGACGCCGCCCAGCGTCAGCAGCCCGTAACTGATCACTTTGATCTCCGCGATGAGCAGGAGCAAACCCAGCACGATGAGTGCTAGCGCGGCGTAGCTGACCGGCAGCGTCTGGAACGCGTAGAGTGCTAGCAGCAGGCAGATGAGTCCGGCGATGCCGGGAAAGCCGATGCCAGGGTGGGTGAACTCGAAGATGAGCCCCAGCGTGCCCAGCATCATCAGCAGGTACGCGATGTTCGGGTTGGTGATGATGGATAGGAACTCCTGCCGCTTCGACATCGGCAGCCGCACGATCTGGGCACCCGCGGTCTGCAGCTCGACGCGCACGCCGGCCACCTCGACCGTCCGGCCCTGGATGTTTGCCAGGAGATCGGGTAGGTCGGAGGCGACGACATCGACGATGTGCTCGGCCACCGCTTCCGTTTCCGTGACCGAAAAGCTCTCGGTCACCGCTTTCGCCGCCCACGCTTCGTTGCGGCCGCGCGCCTTGGCGATTGTCGTTACCCAGGCCACGGTGTCGTTGATGATCTTCTCCGACATGGGATCGCGCGACTCTTCCTCCGTGATCTCCTCGACGTTCTCGCTGTCTTTCCGGTCCCGGGATTTCGTCTTGTCCTCATCGGCTGACCGCGTGATGCGCCGCACCAGCTTTTTCACGGGTCCGCCGCCTTCGCCGACGACCACCGGATGGGCCGCCCCGATGTTCGTCGAGGGGGCCATCGCGGCCACGTGCGCCGCCAGCGTGATGAAGACGCCGGCCGACCCCGCCCGGGATCCGGATGGTGCGACGTAGACCGCCACCGGTACCTTGGCGTTCATGAGCCGCTTCACGATGGCGCGGGTGGATTCCAGCAGCCCGCCGGGGGTGTCCAGCATGAGCACCAGGCACACCGCGCCGTCCTGCTCAGAGCGGTCGACGGCGTCGAGGATGTACTGCTGCGTGACCGGGCTGATGATCTGGTTGTCGAGCTCGATGACGTTGACGTGCGCGGCTTCAGCGGAAGCCCAACCTGCAGCTACAATCGTCAAGGTCGCCGCGATCCCTGAGATCATGACATGCCAGTTCCACCGTCGATGGAACCGTTGACACGTTAAAACCCGCATGTTATTGTTGAATCCCTTCCGTCACATCATCACGCCGACTCATCGTGGGGCAGTAGCTCAGCTGGGAGAGCGCATGCATGGCATGCATGAGGTCAGGGGTTCGATCCCCCTCTGCTCCACCACTTTTACCTCCCTGTGCCATCAATTGACCCAACCCTTGTAATTCGTACTGAATAGCCGTATCACCGTACTGCAGTACTGCACTGCGCACGTGCCTGCTCGCGGAGGCTGGCGGTCGTCGATGCGATCGCGGTGGGCATGGCACCTGATGTTACCGAACTCTTCACGGAGCGTCAAGGAAGTTGCGCGCATTGCTCGTCGGTGTGACGCGTGATAAGATACATCCTTCCATGCGGTTAGGTGTGCACGTTCCCATCGCCGGCGGGCTGCTGGAAGCGGTTGCGCGGGCTCAGCGGCTTTCCTGCACGACGATGCAGATTTTCAGCCGCAGCCCTCGCGGCGGTCCTGCCCCTGCGCTCTCCTGCGAGATGGCCGGCCAGTTCGATCGCGCCCGGCGCAGTGCTGGTCTGGAACCGCTTGCCGTCCACGGTCCCTACATTATTAATCTCGCCTCCCCGGAACCAGCCATGTGGCAGCAATCGCTGCGCCTCTACCGCGAGGAGTACGCCCGCTGCACAGCCCTGAAGGCCCAGTACCTTGTCACCCATGTGGGCAGCCCGCGCGGCGACGCGGAAGCGCCGGCCATCGCCCGCGTCGCTGAGGCGGTGTCGCAAACCCTGGAAAGCTGCGACTCAGACGTCATGATCCTCCTGGAGAACACCGCCGGCTCAGGGCAGGGGCTGGGGTGCCGCTTCGAGCAGTTGGCGGGCATCCGGGCCCAGGTCCGGGATCAGCGGCGTGTGGGCGTGTGCCTGGATACCGCGCACAGCTTCGCCGCAGGCTATGCGATCCATACCGCGCAGGGCCTGCAGCGCACCCTCGAGGAGTTTGACCGGACCGTGGGGCTGGCCCACCTGAAGCTCGTGCATCTCAACGACTCCAAAGTCCCCTTCGAGGCCCGGGTCGACCGCCACTGGCACATCGGCCAGGGCCATATCGGCTCAGAGGCGTTCGGGCGCATCGTGACTCATGCCTCGCTGTCGCACCTGCCGTTTATCCTCGAGACACCCAAGAGCACCGAAGCCGATGACCAGCGCAACCTCGCTGCTGTGCGGCGGCTCGCCGCCGGTTCGAGCGCGCCACGCCCTCGCACCATGAAACGCCGGACCCATGCTGCTGCGCGTCGCTGAAGCCTTCACCGCCATCGGCGGCGCGATCGATCGCCACGACGACGGCGCGGTCGGCACGCTGCTGCAACAGGCGCAAGACACCTGCCAGCGCGCCGCGGAACAGGCGGTCGGTGAGACGAAAGCGTATCTGGTGAATGTGGGGACGGCTTTGCAGACGTGGCAGCAGGTGTGGCCGAGGCTGGGCGAGCAGCCGGAGTTCCGCCAGGCGGTGGGACGCGAAGCCCGGTTGTGGGCGAAACGGTTCACCGAGCTGGCGCACCGTGACGGGTGATGCTGAGGCATCGGCCCTTCGTGCTCTGGGGGGCCGACCATCTCATCGTCTTGGGCGTGCTGGCTGCTGGGGTCGTGCTGGCGCTCACCGTCGGACGCCGGCTGCCGCCGCACGCCGATGACACGTGGCGACGCGCCACGGCGATGGCGCTGGGGATCAACGAGGGGCTCTCGTGGTTCCTGGCGACGGCCGCCGGCGAAATTCTCATCCCGCTGCAGTTGTGCGACCTTGCGCTGTTCTTCGCGATATGGTCGCTGTGGTCCCCTCGCGCATGGCGCTGTGAACTGGCCTACTTTTGGGCGATGGCCGGCAGCGTGCAGGCGATCATGACGCCGGACCTGGCGTATGGATTTCCGGATTATTGGTGGATGAAATTCTTTGCGGGCCACGTGGGGGTGGTGCTGAGCGCCGTGTATTTGGCGGCTACCGGCCGCGTGGAGGCGACGCATCGGTCCATCTGGCGCGTGTGGGCCTGGAGCAACGTGTATGTGGCGGCCGCCGCCCTGCTCAACTGGAGCTTCGGCACGAATTACGGGTACCTGGCCCGCAAACCGATGCAGCCAAGCTTGCTCGATTATTTCGGGCCGTGGCCATGGTACATTCTCGCCGTTGAGGTGCTCGCGCTGGCGTCATTCTATGTGTACTACGCGCCGTTCGTCATCGGACGGCGCTGGGCTCGTCACGTCACCTGAGGGAGGTGTCATGACCATCCGTCTTGGGAGCGTCGCCATGGCCGTGCTGCTGGCCGGGTGCGGGGGGCCGAAAGCGTACGTGCGCGAGGGGTTCTCCGAGCATCCGCCGAAGCGCGTCGCGGTGCTGCCGTTTGTGATCACCTATCCGTATGACCAGGATGCCGGTGTCGTCCGGCCGGAATCCCATACGATCGGGCGGGATGTCCTGCGCAAGACGTTCTATTATGCGTTCACCCCGTACGGATACGATGATGTGCCGCTGGCCGACGTCGATGCAGCGCTGGCATCGGGCTGGGGTCCGGTCGATTCAAACGGCTGGTCCTCGGCAAGTCCGCAGGCGCTGGGGCAAGCACTGGGCGCCGATGCGCTCATCTACGGCGACATCAGCCGGCTGATGCATTTCTCAACCCCGCTCTACACGGAGACCAGCCTGCAGGCCTCGCTGCGGATGGTCGATGCGGCCACCGGCGACGTGCTCTGGAAACAGTCGGTGAAAGCGGCCGAGCGCGGCGGCGCGTTGCTGAAAAAAGGGCAGGTGGTCGATTTCGTGAAAGATCAGGTGCGCAGCTTGAATCCATCCGTGAAGTTTCTGCGCATTTCCGACATGGCGGCCGAGCGGGGGCTCAAAGGGATGCCGAACCCTCCGATGGAGCTCGGCGCCGCTCCGGTGCGCTCGGCGATGAGCGGCCGGCGGCTCGCGGTGCTGCCGCTGGCCACGAAGCGGCCGCAGTGGCAAAAGGCGTCGAACAAGCTACGCACCTACTTGGCGGCCAGCTTGCAGGGAACCCCATTTACCATCCTGGAAATCAATCGGGTGGATGCCGCCATGCGCGACGTCGGCTGGACCGAAGGCCAGCCGCTGCCCGAAGGGGCGCCGCTTGCCGCGGCCGCCGAACGGCTGGGCGCGGATACGCTGCTGCGCGGCACCGTGACGACGTGGGGCAGAAGTTACTGGGTCCTTGCCTCGCAGGTGAAGGTCGAGCTGTTGTTGGAGCTCATCGATGCGGAGACCGGAGAGGTCGTCTGGTCGCAACAGCACAAGAATACCCGGCAAGCCGGGTTGCTCAAAGGACCGACAGGATACAAGTCGCTGGTCACCGCACCCATCACCGGTTTGAAGACCAGTAACTTAGAGCGCGTGGGGAACCATCTGGCGCGATCCATGGTTCAAGAGCTCGCCGAGTCGCCTGCGGTGCTCACGTATGTGCATGAGCCGCTGGCCTCAACCGCGAGCGCGCCGTAACGGCCAGGCATTCTTGAGGATCATGGCAGAGCGATATCCGTTTCAAGAGATCGAGCCGAAGTGGCAGCGGTACTGGCAGGAGCACAAGGTGTTCCGGGCCGAGGACGGTAGCGCCAAGCCGAAATACTACGTGCTCGACATGTTCCCGTACCCGTCGGGCGCGGGATTGCACGTCGGCCATCCGGAAGGCTACACCGCTACCGATATCGTCGCGCGCTACAAGCGCATGCGGGGCTTGAACGTGCTCCACCCGATGGGCTGGGACGCCTTCGGGCTGCCCGCGGAGCAGTACGCCATCGAGACCGGCACGCATCCCGCCATCACCACCCGCAAGAACATCGACACCTTCAAGCGGCAGATCACGCGGCTCGGCTTTTCGTACGACTGGGACCGCGAGATCGACACGACCGATCCCGCCTATGTGAAATGGACGCAGTGGATTTTCCTGAAGCTCTACGAGCGCAACTTGGCGTACATGGCCGAAGCCCCGGTGTGGTGGTGCCCCTCGTGCGGCACCGTGCTGGCGAATGAGGAGGTCATCGACGGCAAGTGCGAGCGCAAGGGCCATCCGGTGGAGCGGCGCCCGATGCGGCAGTGGATGTTGAAGATCACGCAGTACGCCGACCGGCTGCTCGCGGATCTGTCGTCCCTGAATTGGCCGGAGCACATCAAGGACATGCAGCGCCACTGGATCGGCAAGAGCGAAGGGGCGGATGTGTGGTTTGGTGTGGAGAGCAAGGCGGCGGTGCCTGAGCCCGTGCTCGACGGCGCGCGCATCCGCCGGCGCGACGGACGGACGGAATTCAAGGTGTACACGACCCGGCCTGATACGCTCTTCGGCGCCACGTACGTCGTGCTCTCGCCGGAGCATCCGCTCGTCCCGCACATTACCAGCGACTCGCGCCGGGCGCCGGTGGAGCAGTACCGCGCTGACGCCGGCCGCAAAAGCGAGCTGGAGCGCACCGAGCTCGCCAAAGACAAGACCGGCGTGTTTACCGGGGCGTACGCGCTCAATCCCGTCAACCAAGAGAAAATCCCGGTGTGGATCGCCGACTACGTGCTGGCCAGCTATGGCACCGGGGCGATCATGGCGGTGCCGGCGCATGATGAGCGCGACCTGGAGTTCGCGCTGAAGTTCGGATTGGACGTCCGTATCGTGATCATGCCGGAAGGCCAACCGCTGGAGCTGGCAGGCCTGACGGAGGCCTACGCCGAGCCGGGCCGCATGCACGATTCCGGGCCGTTCACCGGGCTGCGCAGCGAAGAGGCGCAGGCCAAGATCGTCGAATGGCTCGCCGCGCACGGCGCAGGGCAGGCGGCGGTGAACTACAAGCTGCGCGACTGGCTCTTCTCGCGCCAGCGCTACTGGGGCGAGCCCATCCCCATCGTGCATTGCCGACAGTGCGGCGTCGTCCCGCTGCCGGAGGCCGCCTTGCCGGTCACGTTGCCGGAGATGACCGACTTCAAGCCAACCGGCACCGGGGAGCCACCCCTGGCGAAGGCGAAAGACTGGGTCAACACGACCTGTCCGAAATGCCATGGGCCGGCGCAGCGCGAGACGAACACGATGCCGCAATGGGCCGGCTCCTGCTGGTACTATCTGCGCTACCTGGATGCGCGCAATGCGAGCCGCGCCTGGGATCCGGCCAAGGAGCGCTACTGGATGCCGGTGGACCTGTACATCGGCGGGGCGGAGCATGCGGTGCTGCATTTGCTCTACGCGCGCTTCTGGCACAAAGTGTTGTATGATGCGAAACTCGTCTCGACGCCCGAGCCGTTTCAGATGCTGATCAATCAGGGGTTGATCTTGGGCGAAGACGGCGAGAAAATGTCCAAGTCGCGCGGCAACGTGGTCAATCCGGACGACGTGATCGGCGCGCACGGCGCCGACGCCTTCCGGCTCTATGAGATGTTCATGGGGCCGCTGGAGGCGGTGAAGCCATGGAGCACGCGCAGCATCGAGGGCGTGGACCGGTTTCTTAACCGCTTGTGGCGGCTGGTCGTCACCGACGCCGGCGTGTCTCCGGCGCTGCAGGACGTGCCGGTCGAGGGCGAGCTGAAGCGCCAGCTCCATGCGGCCATCAAGAAAGTGACTGACGATCTCGAAGCGCTTCGGTTGAATACCGCCATTTCAGCGATGATGGTGTTCCTCAATGCGCTCGAAGATGTGCGTCCGCTTCCCACGAGCGCTGTTGAGACGCTCGTGCTGTTGCTCGCCCCGTTTGCTCCCCACATCTGCGAAGAGTTGTGGCAGCGCCTGGGGCATGGTGAGAGTGTGGCGCGCGCTCCCTGGCCGGCGTTTGACGCCGAGGCGCTGCATGACACCGAGCTGCTGCTCATCGTGCAGGTGAACGGCAAAGTGCGCGCCCGGATCACCGTTGCGGCCGATGCCACGACCGAGCAGATCCGACAGGTCGCGCTCTCGAACGAGCACGTCAAGAAATTCGTCGATGGCCAGGCGATCAAGCAATGCATCGTGGTGCCGAAGCGGTTGGTCAACATTGTGGTGTAGGATGAAGCTGATGCGGACACATTGGGTGAGCGGCACGTTGGCGGCTGTCTTCTTGGGCGCCGCAGGGCCGGCGTGGGCTGAAACGATCACCATGGAAGATGGGCGTACGATCACCGCGACCATCCTCAAGCAGGACGAGAAGACGGTGACGGTGGACTGGTTCGGCGTGCCGGTCACCTACTGGCGCGATGAGATCAGCCGGATTGAGGGGGGCGACGCAGCGGATGCCGCCGCGCCGCAGGTCTCGCAGGGGGTTGCCGTACCTCACGCCGCTTCCATGACGGTGGCGCTGCCGCCGGATGAGCGCGCGCTGA
>PCVX01000007.1 GCA_002796105.1 Candidatus Omnitrophica bacterium CG11_big_fil_rev_8_21_14_0_20_63_9
AAAGCGCCCTTCCTTATCGCGGATCGCGCCGGTGAACGCCCCGCGCACGTGGCCGAAGAGCTCGCTCTCCAGCAGCGTCTCCGGCAGCGCCCCACAGCTGATCTCGACGAAGGGATGCGCGCGACGCTTCACATCGGCCCGGTGGATCGCTTGCGCGATCACGCGCTTGCCGGTGCCGCTCTCCCCTTCCAGCAGCACCGTCGCCGGGCTGGCAGCGACCGCGCGGATCATGGTGAAGAGTTTCTGCATCGCCGGGTCGGTGCCGATGACGCCGGCGAACGGATCCTCCAGCGTATCCGGCGTGGACGTGGCCTGGGTGAGCGCGCGCTGGATCGTCGCCTCAAGCTCCTCCGGCTGGATTGGCTTGGTCAGATAGTCGAACGCGCCCTGGCGGATGGCCTCGACGGCGGAACTGATGTTGCCGAAGCCGGTGATCAATACGACATTCACGTCGGGGTACTGGGTCTTGATGTAATTCAGCAGGCTCAACCCGTCCACCTGAGGCATTTTCCAGTCGGTGATCACCAGTTGGAACGGCCGCCGCTTGAGATGATCCAGCGCCTCGGCTCCGTCCGACGCCATTTCGACGTCGAAGCGCTGGCCCCGGAGTATTTCGTACAACGAGCCGCGGATCAACGGATCGTCGTCCACCACGAGGATGCGGTTACGTTCCATGGCCGTTCGCCTCCACCGGTGCCACCGGCACATGAATGCGGAAGGTCGTCCCCACGCCCGCGCGGCTCGTGAATTCGATGCTGCCGCCGGAGCGCTCCACGACTTCCTTGGCGATGATCAGCCCCAAGCCGCTGCCTTGATGGATCGGCTTGGTGGAGAAAAAGGGCTCGAAGATGCGCATGCGGATATCCTCGGGAATGCCAGTGCCGGTGTCTTCCACGTCGACATCGACGTGGCCGCTCGCCGCAACGCGGGTCGTGATCGTCATGGTGCCGCCGCGCGGCATCGCATCGAACGCGTTCTTGACCAGGTTCACGACCGCATGCTGCAACCCGCCGTCCAGCACGGTCGGCAGCGAGGGGTCGAGGTGCTTGACGACGCGGATTTGCTGGAACTTCGCGCGGTGTTGCACGAGCAGGAGCGCGTCGTCGACCAGTTGGTTGAGATTCGCCAACCGGTTGACCGGAGTCGTCACCTGGCGGGAGAACTCCAGGAACGCGCGGACCGCCCGGACCATGCGGTCCAGCCCTTCCTTGACATGGATGAGGTACTCGCGCACCGGCGAATCGGCGGTGAGTTGTTCAAGTGCTAGGTGGGTGTAGCGCAACACGCCGTCGAGTGGGCTGTTGAGCTCATGGGCGATGCCGCGGGCCAGCTTGCCGATCGAGGCCTGATACTCGGCCCGGTGCAACCGCTGCTCGAGCGTCGCCACCTCGGTGGCTTCGATAATCGTCAACAGCACGCCGCGCGCCTTCTCCGCCCCATTGGGCACGTACGCGGCATAGACGCGCAGCCGGCTGCCCTCAGGGCCCGGCACATCAAAGTCGACCGCTTCAAAGGTGGACTGCGCGCCGAGAAACGCGGGGAGACTGGCGTAGAGCGGGGTGTCCTTCCAATTCGGCAGCACGTTGGCCAGCGGCTGGCCGATAACCTCTTGCTGCTCCAGACCCATCAGCCGCAGGGCGGCAGGGTTGATAAACTGAATCACCGCGTGGCTATCAAGCAACACCATGCCACACGGTGCGACCTGGAGCAGTTGTTCCCACTCGCCACTATGTCGTGGCGTTGATGAATCCATGCGACTCCTGGCTGCCTTACCTGGGTAGACGGACTGGGGCTTAGAAGGGTACCATGCCGGCCTAGCGGCGTCAAGCTTGCGGGGTAGCGCAGAAGGGGTCTGGCGGCTAATCATCTCACGAGGCGGTTTATTGTGCTGTATCCCACGCGTTCACAAAGGCTAACAAACGGTCTGCCGACTTCTTTGAGCCATCCGATGCGGTCGAAATCCGCACCAGCGTCCCGGACATCGGTTTGCCTCGGATGGCATCCCAGAGGAGCCATGCCTGCTGCTGGTAGTAGCTGGGGGTCACCCGCCCGTTGGCGGTGAACCAATACCACGCTTCAAACTGTTCATCCTTCTGGGTAATGACCAGCCGCATGAGCTGCTTGGGCACACCGCCAACCGAAACAGTCAACGGGCCGCGCTCCAACACCTCAAAATGGCTGCCGACATAGCACAGCTCCGGCGGGTGAAACGCCGCGCGGTTGCCGAAACCCGACACCCGCGCAAACCAGATCGGCGTCTCCTCCGGCTGCGTCCGATACTCCATCAGGGTCACATCGCTCGTCTCAAGGATCTCGATCGCCCGGGAATCCACCGGAACCGGCTCACCGTGCCATGCGCCCAACTGCGTGGGCACCGGCTCGGACACGCTCACTGATGGTTTTGCCCGCAACTGTCCCGCCCACAAGAGCGTCGCGCACGCCACAAGCAGCACGAACGCGGCGATGCGCGGACGGGTTGAGGCGCGCGCAGCCATTATCCTGCCCTTCCAGCGACCGATGGCCGCAGTCCGGCTAAGCCCCGGGTCAGCCAGGCCAGTGCGATGAGCGCGATGCCAAAGACGACGATGCCCGAACCGTAGTGGATGAATCCTTCGGCCGCTTTGGGGCCGTAGATCACCGTGATCAAGACCAGCGTGATAATGCGCACCATGTTCGCGGCCAGCGCAATCGGAATGGACGACGCCACCACCGTCACTCGCTGCCACTTCGGCGAGGAGAGCGGCATGAGCGACGTCCACAGGGTCGAGAGCGCGATGAGGCTGATGAGCGAGCGCAGCCCGCTGCAGGTGTCATCCACGATGATCGACACGCCGGGCAGCTGGATGGTTGAGCCGGCCTGCACCGCGGGGATATTGATCCAATGGAGGAAATACGTGGCGAGCGTTGCGGCCATGAGTTTCATTTGAAAGCTGATGTAGATGAGCAGCACGCCGGGCAGCGGCACCATGAAGAGCAGGAAGAACATCGGGAAGCGCAGCGTCCAGAGCACCCGCCAGCCCCAGAGCACCCACGCCAGCCCCCACACGGCCACGATCATAGCGAACCCTGAAACAAAGTGGAGATCGATCGACGTGGCCACGACATGGATGAGAAGCGCGGGAACCAAGAGCCAGAAACCGGAGAAACTCGCCGCCGGGCGCGCAGCGGCCAAGGTCCCACGCCGCTGCCAGATAAGCCAGCCGGTCGCCAATGGGATCAGCCAGCCGTGCGAGTAAAAGGAGTCCGCCGCCTCAAACCGCGCCGCCATCCACGTCAGCGCCGGCCAGAAAACCAGCAGGAAGATCGCGACCCAGGGCGCCCAAGCCGCGATGGTCCGAGGTGACAGCGTGGGGAACGTGATCGCTTTTGACATCAGGGATTCGCCGGCTGAGGTGTCGTCACCGGAGCGACCGGGGCCGGCGGCGCAACCGCTGCAGGCACCGGCAAGCCGAGCTGCTCCAGCTGCGCGCGGGCCACTTTGCCGAATGGGTGCTCAGGAAATTCTTCGAGGAGCTTGGTGTACAGCTCTCCGGCGTGCTCGTGATCGCTCTTCTTCGTTTGATAAATTGAAGCGAGCGTGATGAGGACGAGCGGGCGATTGACCCCTTTTTCCATCGCCGCCAACTCCTGGAGCAAGCCGATCGCATCATCCCATTGGCCGAGCCGCTGGTGGGCCAGCGCCAAGTACCCCTTCAGCTGCGTGGCCGCCTCCGGCGTAGGAGCGTCGGGCAGCATCCGCGTGTACATGCGCATCGCGCGGCCGTAGGACCGCTTGGCCTCATCCGTCTGTTTGCGCAGCTCGTAGATGCGCGCAATGTAGAGCGGGGCTTCTAAGCCCATCGCGCTCCAGGGATAGTACTCCGCGATCTCCTGGTAGACGGTAATCGCCTCATCCCACTTTTCCTCGACTTCGTAGCTGCGCGCAATCGCCAGGCGCGAGGCGAGGCCGTACTCCTTATACTGATTGTAATTCTGCAGCACGAGCCGGTAGGCTTCCCGCGCCTTGTCATACTGTTTCTGCATCGCGAACAGCGAGCCGATGGAGAGCTGCGCGCGGCCGGCCCACATGGTGCCCGGCGCTTTGGCGATAACCTGCTCATATGCCTGGGTCGCCTTGGCAAACTGTTCCGGCGTCGCCGCCGCGACATCCGCCACGATCTTGCCGCTCAGCTGCTGCGCTTTCCAAAAGAGCCGCTCGCCGTTGTAATTGACGCTGCACCCCGAGGACGCCACCGACATCGTCAGCAGCATGGTCAGCGCGCAGGCCAGAGACGGAGCGCGCACGCCGGTGGTCCGTGCGCGGGCTTTCGCAGCTTTCGCAGTGGCCCGCGCAGGAACGCGGTGAATCCACCACAAGTGCGCGATGGCCACGCTCATCGCCACATCGGCCAGCGTCCAGAGCACCAGCCGCACCGCCACGCACAGGATGGCAATTTCGGGGACGCTTTGCCCCATCCACTGCGCCACGCGGGCTGGAGCCGCGAAAATAGAAATTCCCACGATCAGAAGCGAGGGGATGGCGATGATGCCCAGCGTGCTGAAGGGGTACCGAGTGGCTTCGCGAATCGCCTGCCACAGCGCCCGCCACCATGACCGTGTTTCAAACACCGCCGCGGGAATCGCGTAGGCAAACAGCGCCTGCAGCAGGAGGCTGCATCCGACCGCCGCGGCCAGCCCCACAGGGCCCGGGGGCAGCGCGCGCAAGGCCAGCGTCACCAGGCCGGTTGCCAGGGCCCACGTCACCACCCAAATGAGGAGCACTCGGCCGTAGCGGACTTGCTTGCCGATGAGCACATCGCGCAGCACCAGCGCGCGCCCTTGATGGAGCTGTCTCACCATCGCGCACGCCACCCCGGTCATGAACGCCCCGACCAGCAGCGAGGCGACCAGGTGCGTGTGCTTCATCACGTGATAGAGGAACCAGAGATGGGCCGGATAATGGAGGACGCGGTCACCGAAGAAGAATCGAATGGGCGGAGCGAGGAGATCAGCGAACGGAGGATGCGGAGCCAACCAGACAAGACCAAGCAGCAGGACTTCGACGACCAAGACGACGAGAAACGGCACCCAGAGTTTGCGATGCGCGCCAAATAACTTCGCGGTGTGTTGCCATGCCGACCACCAAGCCTTCATGCGGCTGCCGAGTCCCCCTCACCTAGAGCCGTGTTGAACGCCGAACTTACGACGGTTTTCGCTTGGACCGTCGCCGGCCCTTGAGCACGACACCGGCTAAGCCGCTGCCAAACAACGCCATGGTCGCCGGTTCGGGATTGTGGAGCTTCGCCACCTGCTGGACCACGCTACTTCCACCGGAAGATCCGCTATCACCGCCGGTAGAGGAGTCGATCGTGTCAGCGAGTGACCCCACGGTATCCCCGAGGCTGTCCCCCAGACCATCGCCGAGACCGTCCCCAAGACCGGCTAGGCCTGCGAGCCCATCGGATCCGCCGCCATCGCCGCCGCCGAAGAAGCTAAAGAACTGGGAAGCAAGATCGCCGCCGCCGCCGAACAGGCCGGCAAGCCCTCCGCCACTCCCACAGCCAGCGACCAGGAGGTTCAGCGCGATCCCGGTAGTGGCCATACAGATTCTCGCGACGTTCTTCATGCCCCATTTCCTCCAGATTGCTGTATAGCTGTATAGACTGTACAGGCCCACACAGTAGGTACAATAGTCCTTGCCCTATTATAAAGCAGCTTCTATACCAGAAGATGATTTAAGGCTCATTTCATTTCTAGCTTTATCTTATTGTATATCAATAAGTTACATAAAATAAATTTAAAAAAATGGCAGCTAAAGCATTAGAAAAAGCCACCAGAGGCCTCGGAAACACCACTGTCTATTGTTTCAGACACTATGTCCGATGTCAACAACATCGCTTTAACGCATCTTGTTGAATTCAATGATGATACTGATAAAACAATAACACATTAGTATAGTAATTATTTATCTATATGAAATCTTGATGGTTTTATGGTTAGTATGGTATAGTTCAACCACGATGCCAAAGCACCATACCGAACCAATCCGACAAGTCGTTATTCGCAACGAACCGTCGGTTCGAGTCACCTTGGTAGACCAGCGGACCGCGGAGCGTTTGCCGCTGGCGGTACCCATGAACTACGTGGTCAAGCTGCCCGGCGGCGAACTGTCCGGCCGGACAAAAACGACCAATATCAGCGGTGGCGGAGTGGAGCTGATCTGCGCGGAAATGATGTCTCCGCCGAGCGCCTGTCAGGTCGTGCTGCATCTGTCCGATGGCCGCGAGCCATTGGCGCTGGAAGGCCAGATCAGCTGGTGCCGCCAGAGCCCGCGCCAGCGCCGCCGCTTTGAAGTCGGGATCACGTTTCTCAGCCCCACCAACTCTGACGATGAGCGCTTCGCGCGCTACTGTCACTTCATTGCCACCGAACTGCTGAAGCGGTATCTCGGATAACTTCACCCTCATGCCCTCACCGTTGACGATGCTTGGACGCTTGTATGAGACGGTGCCATCATTCCTGCGGCCTGTGGAATTCCGCATCGTGCGCACCGTGGCGGAGCTAAAAACCGCCAACCACCTCGTCTATCAAGAGTACTTGAAGCGCAATTACTGCAAAGCCAATGCAGTGGGGCTCAAGCTGTCGCTCTACCAAGCGCTGCCCACAACGGCCACCTTCATCGCCACCCATCGCCGCGACGGCATCATCGGCACGATCTCCATGGTCGAGGACTCTCCGCTGGGCCTGCCGATGGATGAGGCGTACAAGAACGAGGTCGATATGCTCCGGCGGCAGAATCTGCGCGTCGCGGAGGTCACGATGCTCGCGCTCAACAGCCAGCTCTTCGGCGAACGGGTCTTCACGCTCTTCCATGCCAAGAAGCTGCTGCTCACCCTCCGGCTGTTTAAGGTGATGTTCGACTACCTGCGCGCGTGCACGAAGGTGGACGAGCTCGTGGCGTGCTTCAATCCCAAGCATCAGGTGCTGTATGATTTCCTGCAGCTCAAACCGCTCGGCGGGCTCAAGACGTACACGTCGGCCAACAGCAATCCGTCGATCGCCCGGCATCTGAATATCCGCGAGACGGAGCGCCAAGCCAAAGCGCACGCCGCGTACCGGCTCTTTTACGGCGCGAAGCCCTCGCCAAAGCCCTTTGAAGGCAAGTGCGCGTTGACGCCCGAAGACCTCCGCGCGCTGTTTGTCGTCACGGCACCCGTCTTGACGGCCGCCAGCCCGACGGAGCTGAACTACCTTGCCAGCTGCTATCCGACGTACCGCTTCAACCAGATCCTGCAGCCCCACGACCCATCCCCTTCCCCTCACCTATCCTGAAGTCCGCGTTGTCTATGCTATAATGCCGTCGACATGGGCGCGGTGGCTCCTTTCGACTACGACCAGGCCTTCGCCGCCAATCTCGGTCTCCTCAGCGCAGACGAACAAGCCCGCCTGCGGCGCGCCACGATTGCCATCCCCGGCATGGGCGGCGTCGGCGGCGCCTACCTGCTGACGCTCACGCGCCTTGGCATTGAGCGTTTCGCCATCGCGGATGGCGACACGTTTGAGCTCCGGAACTTCAACCGCCAGGTCGGCGCGTCGCTGCAGACGGTGGGGCGCGCGAAGACCGAGGCCATGGCGGAGATGGCCCGGGCCATCAATCCCAGCGTCTCGATCCGCGTGAGCCCTGAGGGCATCCATCCGCGCAACATCGACCCCTTCCTCGCCGACTGCGACCTGGTCCTTGACGGGCTCGACTTCTTCGCGATCGAGGCCCGCCGGCTGCTGTTTGCGCACGCCAGGGCGCGCGGCCTGACGGTCATCACGTGCGGCCCGGTCGGGTTCGGCGCCGCGCTGCTGATCTTCACCCCTGAAGGG
>PCVX01000092.1 GCA_002796105.1 Candidatus Omnitrophica bacterium CG11_big_fil_rev_8_21_14_0_20_63_9
GCACCACGACGTGGTCATCGAAGCGGAAGATCATGTCATGGTGTTCGTTATCAACAAGGCCACGGTGAAGAAGGTCGAAAAGCTGTTCCAGGTTAGCATCGGGTTCTTCTGATGGGACGTGCGCTGACCGTTATCCACGCGCTGGGCTTGCTGCTGGTGGTGTTCAGCGCCGCCTACGCCCTCCCCGTCGCCACCGCGCTGATTTATGAAGACGGCGCCATGCTGCTGGATTTCCTGCTGGCGATGGTTTGGACGCTGGCTATCGGATTCCTGATGTGGCTGCTGACGCGCCGCGGGACCACTCCGCTTGGCGTGTGCTCGAAGCAGCGGATCGCCCGAGCGCTCCTTGACAAAGTGGAGGGGCTTTGGTACGGTCAACTCACGCCCCAACACCCATCGACCTCATGAGCAAGCCGACGCGCCGGTCCCTGTTCGGATTTACCCTGATTGAGCTGCTGGTGGTCATCGCGGTCATCGGCATTCTCATCGGCTTGTTGGCGCCCGGGGCGATGAAGGTCCGCGAGAAAGCGCGCCGCACCAAGTGTCAAAACAACTTGAAGCAAATCACGTTGGCAATCTCTTCGTATCTGGAGGACCACAACGAGCAATACCCGCCGTCGCTGGATGCGTTGTATGACCGGTACATCGATGACGTTGAGGTGTTTAAGTGCCCCTCCTCGGGGCACCCCACCCCCGCCAACCCAGCCGCCGGCGATTATGAATACCGCGCCGGCCTGTCGCCGAACAGCAAGTCGACCGAGGCCATCGTCGAGGACAAAGACGGCAACCACACCGACGGCGTCAATGTCCTGCGCGTCGGCGGCCAGGTCACATTCCAGCCCGACGGCGAGTTTTAAGGGTTTCGCCGGTATGCCCGCCCACCCCCATGCCGTTGCTCCCTCTGATCTGACATGATCGCTGGCCTGTGCAATGCTCGGCGCGGTAGCCAAGTGGTAAGGCGAGGGTCTGCAAAACCCTTATACATCGGTTCGATTCCGATCCGCGCCTTTCTTCCGCGTCGCATCGGGCCGGGGGCGAGTGGTGGAACGGTATACACGACGGACTTAAAATCCGTCGCCCGAAAGGGCTTGGGGGTTCGAATCCCTCCTCGCCCACCGTTTGTCGGCTAGGGAACCGAGCGCGGGCGATTAGCTCAGTTGGTTAGAGCGCTTCCTTGACATGGAAGAGGTCAGAGGTTCGAGTCCTCTATCGCCCAGTTATCGAACGCCATGATTGATGGGACACGCAGGCAAATCCGAAGAGCTCAAAAGCAAAGACCCGCTCTACGCCTTGCGGCATAGCGCCGCGCACGTCATGGCGCAGGCGGTGCGGCGGCTCTACGGCCCGCAGGTCAAGCTGGCCATCGGCCCGCCGATCGAGGGCGGGTTCTACTATGACATGGATGTGCCGGTGAAGCTCACCGACGAGGATCTGCCGAAAATCGAAGCGGAAATGGCCAAGGTCGTCAAAGAAAACCACGCGTTCGCGCAGTCGTTTGTGCCGCGCGAGGAAGCGCTCAAGCGACTGCGCCAGCAAGGCGAGCGCTACAAGGCCGAGATCATCGAAGGCATCGATGACGGCAAGGTCTCCTTCTTCACCGACGGGGATTTTGTGGATCTGTGCGAAGGGCCGCATGTCGGCTCGACCGGAGCGGTCGGCGCCTTCAAGCTCTTGAGCGTGGCCGGCGCGTACTGGCGCGGCGATGAGCACAACGCGCAGCTGCAGCGGATTTACGGCACCGCGTTTCCGACGAAGGCCGAGCTCGACGCGTATCTCAAGCGCATCGAAGAGGCCAAGCGGCGCGACCACCGGCGGCTGGGCACGGAACTGGAGCTATTCAGTTTCCAGGAGCTGGCCGGGCCGGGCGTGGTGTTCTACCATCCGAAGGGCGCATTGGTGCGCCATCTCATCGAGGAGGATTTGAAGCGCCGGCACCTGGAGCGCGGCTATGACCTGGTCGCCACGCCCCACATGTTCCGCACGGACATGTGGCAGCGCTCCGGGCATCTGGAGTACTACAAGGATTACATGTTCCTCTTCGAGTCGGAGGATCAGCAGCAGTTCGGCCTCAAGCCGATGAACTGCCCTGGCCACATCTTGATTTACGCGAGCAAGACCCGCAGCTACCGCGAGTTTCCGCTGCGGTTCTTCGAGCTGGGCACGGTCTACCGCAACGAGAAATCGGGTGTCCTGCATGGGTTGTTGCGCGTGCGCGGCTTCACCCAGGATGATGCGCACATCTTCCTGCGGGAGGACCAGCTCGTCGAGGAGATCGCGCGGATCATCGACTTCGAGTTCGAGGTCGTGCGCGCCTACGGCTTTACCGAGTGGGAGATCGAACTCTCGACGCGCCCGGAGAAATACATCGGCAGCCCGGAGGCTTGGGCCCATGCCGAGGCAGCGCTGCGCGAGGCGCTGAATGCCCGCAAGCTCGCGTACGCCGTCCACGAGGGCGAAGGCGCGTTTTACGGCCCGAAGATCGACATCAAAATCAAAGACGCGATCGGCCGCAGCTGGCAGTGCGGCACGATCCAGTGCGATTTCAATTTGCCCGAGCGGTTTGACCTGACGTACGCGGGACAAGACGGCCAGGTGCACCGGCCGATCATGGTCCACCGCGCGCTGCTGGGCAGCCTCGAGCGCTTCCTGGGCATGCTCATCGAACATTATGCCGGGGCGCTGCCGGTGTGGTTGGCCCCCGTGCAGGTCGTGGTGATCCCGATCGGGGATAAATTCCTGCCGTACGCCGAGCGCGTGATTCAGCAGCTGACCGCGCAGGGTGTGCGGACGCACGTGGATGCGCGCAATGAAAAGATGCAGGCAAAAATCCGGGATGCGCAGCTGCAGAAAGTCCCCTATATGGCGGTCGTCGGCGAGCGGGAAATGCAGGCCGGCGCGGTCGCGGTGCGGCATCGCAGCGCCGGAGATCTGGGGCCGATGGCCCTGGGAGACTTTGCGGAACGCGTGAAAAAGGAGGCACAGCCTTGAGACAGCTTCGCGTGAACGAGCGAATTCGCATCAGTCAGGTTCGCGTGATCGGCGCCGACGGCGCCCAGCTGGGGATCATGTCCCCGGTGGACGCGACGCGCATGGCGCGCGAGCAGGGATTAGACCTGGTCGAAGTCGCTCCTCAAACCGCTCCACCGGTCTGCCGCATCATGGGCTTCAACAAATTCCGCTACGACGAGCAGCGGCGCGAGCGGGAAGCGAAGAAAAAGCACCACGTGGCGAAGCTGAAGGAAATTAAATTGAAGCCGCACATCGAGGAGCACGACTACAACGTCAAGCTGGGGATGCTCAAGCGCTTCTTGATGCGGGGCGACCAGGCCAAAGTTACGATGGTATACCGCGGCCGCGAGTTGGCGCACACCGAGGTCGGGCGGCGCATCCTGGACCGGCTCGTTGAGGACTTGAAGTTCATCAGCAAAGTGGAGCGCACCCCGCAACTCGATGGGCGTTTCATGACGATGGTGTTCGGGCCCGACAAAGACAAGATCAAGCGCGTGGAGCGGGAGCTCGCCCGGCAGCAAAAGGGAGGGCAGTCGAAGGCCACGGCTTCGAGCGCCAGCTCGGCGCCCGCCGCGCCCCCAACAGAAGGAATGACGCAAGATGCCTAAAATCAAAACGGTGAAAGGCGTGAAATGGCGGTTCAAAGTTACCGGGACAGGACGGCTGATCGCCCGGAAAGCGGGCCGGCGGCACCTGCTCGGCAGCAAGCGAGCCAAGACCAAGCGGCAGATGCGGCGAGTCCGCGTCTTGTCGCCCGCGGATGAGCGGAAGGTCAAGGCTCTGATGCCGTACGTTTAACGAGTCACCACTAAGGAGAGGAGTCTTCCATGGCGAAAGTCAAGTGGGCGGTGGCAGCGCGTCGCCGGCGCAAGCGATTGTTGGCGCGGGCGAAGGGCTACCGCGGCGCACGACGGCTGCATCTGCTCAAGGCCAAAGAAACGGTCATGCGGGCCAAGGCCTACAGCACCCGCGACCGCAAGGTGAAAAAGCGGGAGTTCCGCAATCTATGGGTTATCCGGCTCAACGCTGCGGCCCGGGCGCGCGGCCTGACCTACGGGCAGTTCATGTCCGCCTGCCGCAAGGCCAACGTGAAGCTGAACCGCAAGCAGTTGGCTGAGCTGGCGGTCAATGATCAGCCGGCATTTGACCAGCTGGTGTCTCAAGTCCGGGCGAACTAGACAACCGTAAAAGTGGAAAGTGTCGCGCGGCGGCGGCGCACGCCGTCCCCGCGGTCTACTTTCCACTTTTCGCTTTCCATGATGGGTTTCCATGGCTGACGGACGCAGCATCGATTTCTCTCCACAAGAAGAGTCGCGCGTCACCGTGCTCGACCGGGGCAATCTCCACCGGGTCCTGGGCACGCCGCAGCTCTTTTCGATCGGCTACGGCGACGTCGGCTCCTCCATTTACTACGCGCTGGGCGTCACGACGCTCTACGCGCTGGGCGCAACCCCCCTCGCCCTCGCCCTGGCCGGCATCGTGTTCTTCTGCACGGTGCTCACCTACACCGAGCTCTCCACGGCGATGCCGGAGTCCGGCGGGTCGTGCAGTTTCGCGCGCCACGCATTCAACGACCTGACGTCGTTCATCGCAGGCTGGGCGCTGCTCCTCGATTACATCGTGACGATCGCCATTTCCGCGTATTCGATCGGGCCGTATCTTGCCAACTTCTGGCCGGCGCTGAAAATGTCCATCGGCAACGTGCCCTTCACGCTCATTATTCTCAGCGCGCTCTTGGGTCTCAATGTGCTCGGGATCAAGGAATCGACCCGGATTTCCTTGCTGCTCTGTATATTTGATATCGCGACCCAGCTGGTGATCATCACGTTCGGACTGGTGCTGCTGTTGCAGATCTTCCAGCCGGAACAGTTTCTCTACCACCTGCAACAGCTATGGATCCGCATGCACATCGGGTTGGATGCGCCCTGGTCGCCGACGTGGGAACAGTTCTTCAAGGGCGTGGGCATGGCCATGGTCGCCTACATCGGGATCGAGTCGATCTCGCAGCTGGCCGGGGAAGCCCGGCGGCCGAGCCGGACGCTGCCGCGGGCGATGATCGCCACCATGGTGACGCTGTTCGTGCTCTACTTCGGCATCTCCACGATCGCACTCACCGCGCTCACCCCGCAAGAATTGACCAAGTACTACCTTGAAGACCCGATTGCCGGCATCGCCGCCTCCATGCCGTTTGGCCGGCAGTACCTCGCCCCGTGGGTGGGGTTGCTGGGGGCGACGATCCTGTTCGTCGCGGCCAACGCCGGGCTCATTGGCGCCTCGCGGCTGACCTTCGCCATGAGCGAGCATTTCACGCTGCCACGGATGTTCTACCGGCTGCACCCGCGCTTCAAAACGCCGTACGTCTCGCTCATCGTCTTCACGGCGCTGGCCGGGTTCGTCGTGCTCTGGGCGCAGCGCCTGACGCACATCGCGGAGCTGTATAACTTCGGCGCCATGCTCTCGTTCGCGCTCGCCCATTTGTCCTTGCTGGGTTTGCGGGTGCGCCAGCCCGAGCTGCCGCGGCCGTTTAAGATCGGCTGGAATGTGCGCGTTGGGCGTTTTGAGCTGCCGCTGACCGCGCTGCTCGGGTTGCTGGGTACCGCCGCGGTCTGGGTCGACGTGATCCTTACCAAGCCGGCGGGCCGCAACTTCGGCTTTCTTTGGATGGGGGTTGGACTCGTCAGCTATTTCTGGTACCGGCGCCAGCAGCGGCTGCCGGCGGCGGCCCGGGTCGAAATCGAAAAGCTACAGATGCCAGATTATCAGCCCGTCGCGGTGAAACGGATCCTCGTGCCGACGACCGGCGCGCACTCGACGGATATCATCCAATTCGCCGCCCGGCTGGCCAAAGCGTATGGAGCGGATCTGACCGCGCTGCACGTGATCGAAATTCCCCCCTCGCTTCCGCTGGACACGTTTTTCCCGGAGAAGCTGGCGGTGGCGGACTCGATTATGGAAAAGTCGCAAGCCATCGCCCGCGAATACGAAGTGCCCATTGACGCGCAGGTGAAGCAGGCCCGGTTTGCTGGCGAAACGATCGTCGAGCTGGCCAGGGAAGGCGCGCATGACCTCATCATTCTCGGCGCCAAACCCCGGCCGGCCACCCCGGGCCGCTCGGCGCTGGGAACGACGGTGGATTACGTGATGCGCAACGCCCCCGGGCGCGTGTGGATCTTCAGCAGTAATGACCGATGAGTGAACCAGCCGCGCCGCTTCAAGAACTGGAGCAGCTGCTCGCCGACGCGACCGGTGCGATCGCGCAAGCGCAATCCGCCGGGCAGCTCGAGCCGCTGCGCGTGAAGTTCCTAGGGCGCAAAAGCCGTCTTGCCGAGATCATGAAGCTGATTCCACGCGCCTCGCCTGAAGAGCGTGGCGAGATCGGCAAGCGCGCCAACCAATTCAAGGCCGCGGTCGAGTCGCAGCTGCGCGAGCGCACCGTAGCACTCGCCCAGCGGCCGACCGGGCCGGGCATCGATGTGACGCTGCCCGGCATCACAACCCCGCAAGGGCGGCTGCACCCCATCACGTCCACGCTGGGCTCCATTCTTGGCCTGCTGACCGCGATGGGGTTTGAGACCATCGAAGGGCCCGAGCTGGAGTACGAGCGGTATAACTTCGATGCGCTCAACATCCCCCGCGACCACCCCTCGCGCGAATCGTTCGATACCTTTTTCGTCGACACACCCTCGCCTGAGCCGAAAAAAGGCCGGCTGCTGTTGCGCAGCCACACCTCGCCGGTGCAGGTGCGCGTCATGGAGCAGCGCAAGCCGCCGCTGCGCATCGTCGTGCCGGGAAAAGTTTACCGGCCGGATCCGCTCGACCCCAGCCACAGCTTCATGTTCCACCAGGTCGAAGGGCTCATGGTCGATGACCGCACGTCGTTTGCGGATTTGAAGGGCGTGCTCGATGAATTCTTGCGCGCGCTCTTTGGCGCGAACACCAAGACGCGCTTTCGCCCGCACTTCTTTCCATTCACCGAGCCCTCGGCCGAGGTCGACATCGCTTGCACGTCTTGCAGCGGGGTGGGGTGCTCGACGTGCGGCCGCAAGGGCTGGCTGGAAATCATGGGCTGCGGCATGGTGCACCCGAACGTGTTCCGCGCGGTCGGCTACGATCCGGAGCGCGTGCAGGGCTTCGCCTTCGGCATGGGGGTGGAGCGTATCGCCATGCTCAAGCACGGGGTCACCGACATCCGGCTCTTTTTCGAAAACGACCTCCGCTTCCTGGGGCAGTTCTGATGCGCGTGCCGCTGGAGTGGTTGAAAGAGCATGTGGCGGTCAAGGTCGCGCCCAAGGCGCTGGCTGAGCGGCTGACACTCGGCGGGCTGGAGGTTGTGGGGATCCATGACTCCACCGACGGACCGGTCTTCGATATCGAGATCACGCCCAACCGGGCGGATTGTCTGTCGATCCTTGGCGTGGCGCGAGAAGTCGCGGCCCTTACCGGTCAGCGTCTAAAGCTCTCCTCGGGGGCAGGGGGCGGGAGCCAGGGGGCGCGGGAAAAGCGGCACCCTCGCCCCTCGCCCCTCGCCCCTCGCCCCCGCATCCACATTGAGGATCGTAAGGGCTGCGCGCGCTACGTCGGGCGCCTCATCGACGGCGTGCGCATCGGTCCGTCGCCTGACTGGATGCAGCGCCGTTTGGCGGCGTGCGGGGTGCGCCCGATCAACAACCTCGTCGATATCACGAACTATGTGCTCTTTGAGTACGGCCAGCCGCTGCACGCGTTTGATTTCGAGCGCCTGGCCTCCGGGACGATTCTCGTGCGCCGCGCCCAGCCAAACGAGCGGATCACGACGCTCGATGGCGTGACGCGCACGCTCACCACGGACATGCTGGTGATTGCGGATGCGAAAGCGCCCGTAGCGGTCGCCGGCGTCATGGGTGGGGCGGGCAGCGAAGTGACCCCGCAGACCACGCGCGTGCTGCTGGAAAGCGCGCTCTTTGATCCGATTCTTGTCCGGCGCACCGCCAGGGCGCTGGGATTGGCCAGCGAGTCGTCGTACCGCTTCGAGCGCGGCGTGGATCCGGCAGGGGTGGAGGCCGCATCGCGCCGAGCCGCAGCGCTCATCCAAGAGCTGGCCGGCGGTGCCGAAACCTACGCGCTCGATGTCGGCGCCAAGGCCCCCCGGCGCAGCGCCATTTCGCTGCACACCGAGCACATCCAGCGGTTACTTGGTAGTTCGATGTCGCCAACGCTCATGCGCACGACGCTGGCGAAGCTCTCTTGCCGCGTGGCGAGCGACAGCAGCGGACGGACGCTGCGTGTCGAGCCGCCATCGTTTCGCCGCGATTTGGTCCATCCGGTCGATTTGGCCGAAGAGCTCGCGCGGCTCTCGGGCTACGACCGGATCAATGCGAGGCTGCCGTCGAGAACGATGTCCGCCGGAACGTCGGAGGCCGGCTCTCGTTACGCGCGCCTTCAATCGCTGCGCTGTTTCTGCGCCAGCCTCGGGTTGACCGAGGCGATCACCTGGTCGCTGGTGTCGCCGGAGGAGTTGGCGCGCTGCGGCGAATCGGCACAGCACGGATTGCGGCTCTCCAACCCGCTCAGCCAAGATCACGCGGTGTTGCGCCCCTCGCTGACCGTTGGCCTGGTCCAAGCGGTGCGGCGCAACCTGACGCAGGGAGCCGGCGGCGTGCGGCTGTTCGAGCTTGGCGCGGTGTTCCGCGCCTCAGAGCCGTCAGGCAAACATACGGAACAACTCCATCTTGGGATCGCGCTCGCCGGCGCATGGAACCGCGACTGGCAAGGCCAGATCCGCGCGGATTTTTTCCGGCTCAAGGGTTTGGTGGCATCGCTTGTGGAGCGGTTGTGCCAAGCAGCCCTGCACGTGGAAACGATCTCGCTTCCCTGGGCTGAGCCGGGGTATGGCGTGGAGCTGCGGATCGATGGGCGGCCCATTGGGGTCGCGGGCCAGCTGGCGCGCGCCATCGCCACCGCCTGGGACGTGGAAGAGCCGGTGTGGCTCGCAGAACTCTCGGTTGAGGCGCTGCTGGAGTTGCGCCGCGCCTCAACAACGGCACGAGCCCCAAGCGCCTTCCCTCCGGTGAAGCGGGATTTATCGGTCGTCGTGGACCAGGCTGTGGCATTTGAGCGCATCGCCCGCGCCGTGCGCGAGGTGGGGGGCGCGCTCGCCGGCCGGGTCGAGCTCATCGACCGCTACGTCGGGCGCCAGGTGCCGGAAGGCAAGCACAGCCTGACGTTCGGGATCGAGTACCGCGACGCGTCGCGTACGCTGACCGCAGCCGAAGTCGACGTGCTGCACCAGCGCATCAGCCAAGTACTGGCGAGTCAGTTCGGAGCGGTCCTGCGCTAAGTTGTGCTAAAATAAGGGTTCTTGAGCGCCGGAGCAATGCCTCTGCTCCGGCTGTTGTGTCCATCCCATAGCGATGAGGAGCTAACGATGCAAAAAGGTTTCACCTTGTGGTTCACCGGGCTCTCAGGCGCCGGCAAGTCCACGCTGGCCAACCATCTGGCGAAGGAGCTGCGCCACCGGGGCCTTAACGTCGAGATCCTCGATGGCGATGAGGTGCGCACCAACCTCAGCAAAGGGCTGGGCTTCAGCAAGGAAGACCGCGACACGAACATCAAGCGCATCGGCTACGTCTGCAAGCTGCTCTCGCGCAACGGGGTCATCGCGATCAGCGCGGCGATCTCGCCCTACCGCGAAGTGCGCGACTACAACCGGGAGCAGATCGGCAGCTTCATCGAAGTGTACGTGCAGTGCTCCATCGAAGCGCTCACCCAGCGCGACGTGAAGGGCCTCTATAAAAAGGCGCTCGCCGGCGAGATCAAGAATTTCACCGGCGTATCCGACCCGTACGAGCCGCCGCTGAAGCCGGAAATTACCGTGGACTCGGAGCGGCAGAAGGAAGAGGAAAGCCTGCGGACCATTCTGGGCTATCTCGAAGAGCATGGCTGGATCCCCCACGCTCAATCCTCAAGAACTCAAGCAGCTCAACGCCACGCTTGAGACCGCGCACCCGACGGAGATCATCCGCTGGGCGGTGGAGACGTTCCGCCCTGATGCGGTGCTGACCTCCTCGTTCGGCGGGGACAGTGCCGCGATCATCCACATGGCGCTGCAAGCCGACCCGAAGATCCCGATCCGCACCGTCGATACCGGGTTCCTGTTCCCGGAAACCCTCCAGTTCATCGATGAGCTGCGCCGCCGATGGCATCTCAACCTCACCGTGATCCGCACGAAACTCTCCGACGACGACATCGCGCGCCTCAAACGCGAGCATCCGCGCAAGCCCATCGATGAGCGCTACTGCTGCGGCGAGTATAAGCGCGAAGCAACCGAGCGCGCGCTGGCCGGCGTGCGCTGCTGGATCGCCGGACTCATGCGCGCGGAGGCGGTCACCCGTCGCGACACGCCGATCGTCGAGCTGCTCGCCAACGGCATGGTGAAAGTCGCGCCGATCGCGGCCTGGACCCCTAAGCAGATCTACGACTATATGCAGCAACACCAGCTGCCATATCACCCGCTGTGGGCACAAGGCTACACCTCCATCGGCTGCGCCCTGCACACGCAAAAGCCGGTCGATCCCAACGACCCACGCTCCGGGCGGTGGGCCGGGCAGGGCAAGACCGAGTGCGGCATCCACGATATCGGCAAGCCCCCGCCAACGTAACTCTGTACTCTCACCGTTTGCGGCAGGCCCCGCAAACGAAAACCTATTGAATTCGCCCGGGGCGAGTGCTAGCCTACGATTACGCCCTGCGCTGCGCGTGCGGTTCCAGTCGACTGAGCCAACACCACGCGACTGGGAATCTGACTTCCGCTGAGGCCGGCTTGCCCAGCAGCATGATGGGACGCTGCCCCTCACCGGAGAGGATACCCACCTGTTGAGGTAGGGTTCAGCGTGGACGGGACCCACGGCAGAGGTGGGGCGTTTTCTTCTCCCCAGTTCGATCCTACACGATGGACCTCTTCGAGACCTCCCAATCCGCACCACCGGCTACACCGCAGCCGCTGGCCGCCCGCATGCGGCCGCGCACGCTGGAGGAATTCGTCGGCCAGCAGCACCTGGTGGGGCCGGGCAAGCTCCTGCACCGGGCGATCACCGCCGACCGCATCACCTCGCTCATCCTCTATGGGCCTCCCGGAACCGGCAAGACCGCGCTGGCCCACATCGTCGCGGCGGCCACGCGGTCGCATTTCGAGCCGCTCAACGCCACCGCCGCCGGCGTGGATGACGTGCGCAAAGCGCTGACCCAGACCCGGCAGCGCGCAAAAACCTCCGGTAAGCGCACCATCCTGTTTCTCGACGAGATCCACCGCTTCAACAAAGCCCAGCAAGACGTGCTCATGCCGGACGTGGAGCAGGGCAACCCGATTTTGATCGGCGCGACCACGCAGAACCCATTTTTCTCGATCGTGCCCGCGCTGTTGTCGCGCTCGCTGGTGTGCGAGTTCAAGCCGCTGGCGAGAGAAGATCTCGTCGCGCTGCTGCGCCGGGCGCTTTCGGATGAGGAGCGCGGGCTGGGCAAGCTCTCGGTCGCGATTGACGAGGCCGCGCTGGGCCACCTCGCCACCGTCAGCGATGGCGACGCGCGCCGGGCGCTCAACGCGTTGGAAGTGGCCGGGCTGACTACGCCGCCAGGGAAGGATGGCCGCATCCACCTGACGCTCCCTATTGTCGAAGAGTCGATCCAGAAAAAAGCGGTCGTGTATGACCGGCAGGACGATGCGCATTACGACACGATCTCGGCGTTTATCAAATCGATGCGGGGCTCGGATCCGAACGCGTCGCTGTATTGGCTGGCGAAGATGCTGTACGCCGGCGAAGACCCCCGGTTCATCGCGCGGCGGATCATGATCTGCGCGGCCGAAGACGTGGGCAACGCCGACCCGCAGGCGCTGGTGGTCGCCATCGCGGCGATGCAGGCGTCGGAGTTCGTCGGGTTGCCGGAGGCGCGCATCCCGCTCGCGCAAGCTGCGGTGTACGTGGCGTGCGCGCCCAAATCGAACGCGGCGTACCTGGGCATCGAGAAAGCCCTGAAGGATGTCGAGCAGGGGCGCACGCTTGAGGTGCCGCAGCACCTGAAGGACGCGTCTTACAAGGGCGCCAAGCAGCTTGGGCGGGGCGAAGGGTACCAGTACGCGCACGACCACCCCGGCCACTACGTGGAACAGGCCTACCTGCCTGAAGGGCAAGCCCCGAGCTACTACGAACCCACCGAGGTGGGGTTTGAGCGCACCATCAAGGAGCGTCTGGCCAAATTGAAACAGCCGAAATCCCGTCCCGCCGCCTGACGCGCCCCGCCGGAATAATCGTACTAAAATAGTAATAAATATATGAATATCAGTGAAATTTCATTGACAGATTTTGTCATATATGACAGACTTTCCGTGCCTCGCCTGCGGCTTAGGCGAGGTGTTCACTCCCGCGCGCCACACAACTGACGAAAGGATACAGCTATGATCGCACCGCATGGCGGCACCTTGGTCAACCGGATCATCGAAGGCGGCGAACGCGACGCGCTGCTCAAGAGCGCCCAGCGGCTCCCGAAGCTTGAGCTGGATGCGTGGGGCCTCTCCGACGTGGAAATGATCGCGATCGGCGGCTTCAGCCCGCTCACGGGATTTTTGGGCAAGGCGGACTATGAGAGCGTCGTGACCAAGCGCCGGCTGGCCAATGGCCTCGTGTGGACGATTCCGGTGACGCTGGCGGTCCCTGCAGCGCAGGCGCAAGCGCTCAAGGGCGACGTCGCGCTCACCTCAGGCGGCACGATCATCGCCGTCCTGCACCAGGCGGAAGCGTACGCGCCTGACAAGACCAAAGAGGCGGAGCAGGTGTTCCGCACGACCGAAAGCGCGCATCCTGGCGTGGCGCGGTTGCAGGCGATCGGCGATACGTATCTTGGCGGCCGGCTGAGCGTGTTGAATCGCCCGAAGGCCCCGACCTTTGCGCCGTACCGGCTGGACCCGAAGGATACCCGGGCGCTGTTCGAGCAGCGGGGCTGGCGGCGGATCGTCGCGTTCCAGACCCGGAACCCGATCCACCGGGCGCATGAGTACATTCAGAAATGCGCCCTGGAGATCTGCGACGGCATGCTGCTCCATCCGATCGTCGGGGAAACGAAGGGCGATGACGTGCCGGCGGCGGTCCGTATGAAGTGCTACGAGGTGCTGCTGGCGAACTACTACCCGAAGGACCGGGTCGTGCTGGCGGTCAACCCGGCCTCGATGCGCTACGGCGGTCCGCGCGAGGCGGTCTTCCACGCGCTCATCCGCAAGAACTACGGCTGCACGCACTTCATCGTCGGGCGCGACCACGCTGGCGTCGGCAAATACTACGGCACCTACGACGCGCAGAAGATCTTTGAAGATTTTACCGCTGAGGAGATCGGCATCACCCCGCTCAATTTCGAGAACACCGCCTTCTGCACCGTCTGCGGCGGCATGGTCTCAAGCAAGACCTGCCCGCATCCGGCGGAGAAGCATGTCAGTCTCAGCGGCACCAAGGTCCGCGAGCTGCTGCAAGCCGGCACCCCACCGCCGCTTGAAATCTCGCGTCCCGAAGTCGCCGCGGTGCTGATCGAAGCCATGCGAGGCCAAGCCGCCGCCGCGGCGCGCTAAGGTAACCCGCTCACCTACATCTCATGCGCGTTGAGCTCCAGCATGTCTCAAAATCGTTTCGCCACAACGGGCAGACGGTCGAGGTCCTGCATGACATCAACCTCACCGTGGCCCCAGGCGAGTTCGTGTGTCTACTGGGGCCGACCGGATGCGGCAAGAGCACGATCGTCAATCTCGTCGCCGGCCTTGAGACGCCGAACGCCGGGACGATCCTGGTGGATGGCCGCCCGATCGCCGGTCCAGGGCCCCGGCGCGTGGTGGTTTTTCAAGACGCCGCGCTCTTTCCATGGCTGACGGTGCTGGGCAATGTGGAGTTCGGGTTGCGCATGGCTCGCGTGCCCAAGACAGAACGACACACCGCGGCGATGGCGTACATCAAGCTCGTGCATCTGTCGAAGTTCGCGCATGCGTATCCGCACCAGCTCTCCGGAGGCATGCGCCAGCGCGCGGCCATTGCGCGGGCGCTGGTCATGCAACCCGACATTCTGCTCATGGATGAGCCCTTCGGGGCGTTGGATGCGCAAACGCGCGCCGTCCTGCAAGAAGAGCTGCTGGAGATCTGGCGGCGGACCGGATGTTCGATTCTCTTTGTCACGCACAATATACGCGAAGCGACCGGACTGGCGGACCGCGTCTATGTGATCTCCTCGCGCCCGGGACGCATCCGGCATGTGGAACCGATCAGCACCCCGCGCCCGCGGCATGCGGAGAACCCCTCATTGGTGGAATGCCAGCGGAAGATCTTGGGGGTTCTGGAAGAAGAAATCGAGAAGGTGATGCGGGATGAGCTTGGCGAGTCCATCCATATCGCTCATGACCAAGCCGGGCCGAACCGGCTGCGCGAGATGCACAGCTGATGCGCGAGTTGCTTCGCAGGTCAACGTTCCTGAAGCCCTTGCAAGCGCTCGCGCTGCTGTACGGGTTATGGCAATTGACCGCATGGTGCGTGCCTGCCTGGCCCTCGGCGCATGATGTGTTCCGGGTGCTGGGCGCGGATCTGCGCGATCCGGGCTTTCAACACGCGCTCCTGGGGAGCGCCAGGCGCATGGCCATCGGCTATACCCTGGTGATGGCGATCGGGATCGGCGGCGGCATGCTGCTTGGGCGTCTTCCGCTCATCGACCAAGTGCTCGGCAGCGTAGCGGTTGCCCTCCATGCCATTCCCGGGGCGGCGTGGGTGCCGCTCTCGATCATCTGGTTTGGCATGACCGAACAGGCGGTGATCTTTACGATCCTCCTGGGCGCGGCGGGCATCGTCATGGTCAGCACCGATACCGGGATTCGGGAGGTGCCGCCGCTCATCACGCGGGCCGCGCGCACCATGGGGGCGTTCGGTCTGCGGTATTTCTGGTTTGTCGTCGTACCGGCCGCGATTCCGAAGATCGTCGATGGCCTGCGGCTGGCCTGGGCGTTTGGCTGGCGGGCGCTGATGGCCGGCGAGCTGCTCACCTCGGTGAGCGGACTCGGGCAGCTCCTGAACCAGGTCGCGAAAGCGCAGCAGTTGGATCAGTTATTAGCCATCATGCTGTTGATCGCCGCCGTCGGCATCGGCGTCGATGCGCTGATTTTTAAGCGGCTGGAGCACGCGGTGCGCGTCCGGTGGGGGCTGGCGTCCTGAGCGATGTTGCAGATCCCCCGCGCGCTCCATGACGAGGTGATCGCGCACTGCCGCAGCCGATACCCGAAGGAGGCCTGCGGATTGTTGGCCGGAGAGCGCGATGTGGTGACCCAGGTGTACCCCATGACGAACGTGGAGGATAGCCCGATCGGCTATGCGATGGATCCGCGCGAGCAGCTGAAGGTGGAAAAGCAGATGCGCCAGCAGGGCCAGCGGCTCGTGGGGATTTTCCATTCCCACACCGCCTCGGCGGCGTATCCGTCCTCGGTGGATGTGCGCCTGGCGATTTCGCCGGACGTGTCGTACGTGCTGGTGTCCTTGCAGGATCAGGCCGCGCCGGATTTCAAGAGCTACCGCATCGACGGGCAGGCGATCACACCGGAAGCGGTGTCGATCCTCTAATGAGGGCGGGCCTGATGACGCAGCCGCCTATCGTGAGCGTGGACGTGCAGGACATGCTTTGCGCCCAAGCGCTGGCGGTGGTCGCGAAGGCGCGCGCCGCGCTGCCCATCGGCGGACGCTTGGAGATCCGCTACAACGCCGACGATGTCCGGCGCGATCTTGCGGCGTGGGCTGCGGACCGCGGCGATCAGATCGAAGTGTCCGGGGCGGAGCGTTTGCAACTGACGAGATGCGCATGACCAAGGCGGTAAACCAGAAGGTCGCGAGCAACGTGCTGGAGCTCATCGGCAACACACCGCTGGTCCGGTTGTGCCGGGTGGTGGAGCCGCGCATGGCCACGGTGCTGGCGAAGCTGGAGTTTTTCAACCCGGGCGGCAGCGTGAAAGACCGCATTTGTCTGTCGATGATCGAGGATGCGGAAGCGCGCGGGCTGCTCAAGCCGGGGGCCGTCATCGTCGAGCCCACCAGCGGCAACACCGGTATCGGTCTGGCGATGATCGGCGCGGTCAAGGGCTACCGGGTCATCCTGACCATGCCGGAAACCATGAGTGCTGAGCGCATCCAGATCCTCAAGAGCTACGGTGCGGACGTTGTGCTGACCCCGGCGAAGGAGGGGATGATCGGCGCGGTGAAGCGCGCCGAGGAGATCGCCCGGACGACCGCCAAGGCGTTTGTGCCCCAGCAGTTCAAGAACCCGGCCAACCCGGAGGCGCACCGGCGCACCACCGCGCAGGAGATCCTGCGAGCCACCGACGGTGAGATCGACGCGTTCGTCGCCGGCGTGGGGACGGGCGGAACGATCACCGGCGTGGGCGAGGTGCTCAAGAAGCGCCATCCGAAGATCCGTATCGTCGCGGTAGAGCCCAAACAATCCCCGGTGCTCTCCAAGGGCACCGCCGGCCCGCACATGATCCAGGGTATCGGGGCGGGTTTTGTGCCGGAGGTCTTGAATCGCGGGGTGATTGATGAGATCATGACTGTCGCCGATGAGCAAGCCTACGAGACCTCCCGGCGGCTGGCCAAGGAGGAAGGCTTGTTTGTCGGGATCTCCGCCGGGGCGGCGTGCTGGGCCGCGCTGAAAGTGGCGCGGGAACTTGGCGGAGGCAAAACGATCGTGACAGTCTTTCCGGACACCGGGGAACGGTACATCAGCATCCAACCATACTTCGAGGGATAATGCCGATCATACCCAAGCTGCGCGTGGATCATTCGCTGGATGTCCGAGGCGTGGCGCGTCCGGAGAGCTACCGCAAGGCGGTGGCTCAATTGCAAGCGATGGAAGAGAATGAGGTCTTAGAGCTCCATCTCGATGAAGGCGAAGCGTTGAACACGATTCCCTATGGATTGCGCGCCGAAGGGCATGAGATCCTCATCAGCGAACCCGCGACGACCGGGGTCCGGCTGCTTGTCCGCAAGCGGGCGCTGTTAACCTGACACCTCACAGCAGGCATTGCGTGCCATGGCCAACGCCGTTACCCGTACGCCGCACGCACAACCGCACGCGCGCCCCAACCCGATGAGCTACATGCTGGGCCTGAAATGCCGCGAATGCGGCCGCCGCTATCCCAAAGAGGTCGTCTTCGTCTGCGAATACTGCTTCGGCAGCGTCGAGGTCGATTACGACTACGACGCGATTCGCCGCAGCTTCACGAAGGCGTCGCTCGCCGCCCGCCCGAAGTCGCTGTGGCGCTATCGCGAGCTGCTGCCCATCGAAGGCGAGCCGACGGTCGGGTTGACGTCCGGCTTCACGCCCTTCTTCCGGGCCGACCGGCTGGCGCAAGCGCTCGGGGTCAAAGAGCTCTACATCAAGGATGACTCGGTCAGCCACCCAACCCTCTCGTTCAAAGACCGCGTGGTGTCGGTCGCGCTCACGCGCGCCAAAGAGCTCGGCTTCGACACGGTTGCGTGCGCCTCGACCGGCAACCTGGCCAACTCCGTCTCGGCGCATGCCGCCAAGGCCGGGCTCAAGCGCTACATCTTTACCCCCTCGGATCTTGAAATGGGCAAGGTGGTCGCCTCGCTCATTTATCAGCCGACGCTGGTGGCGGTGGACGGCACCTATGATGAAGTGAACCGGCTGTGCGCCGAAATCGGCGCCAAGTACCCCTGGGCGTTCGTCAACATCAACATCCGCCCGTACTACGCCGAAGGCTCCAAGACGTACGGCTACGAAATCGCCGAGCAGCTGGGATGGCGCATCCCGCAGCACATCGTGATCCCGGCGGCGGGTGGCTCGTTGATCACCAAGATCGCCAAAGCGTTCAAGGAGCTCGCGCTGCTGGGGTTCGTGGAGGGCAAGAGCCCGAAGCTGTATTGCGCGCAGGCGATGGGGTGCGCGCCGATCGCGAACACGATCAAGGAGCGCGCCGACATCGTCAAGCCGGTCAAACCCAACACGATCGCCAAGTCGCTGGCGATCGGCAACCCGGCGGACGGGTACTACGCCACCAAGGCGGTACTGGGTTCCGGCGGGTGGGCCGACTCCGCGTCGGATGACGAGATCATCGACGCGATGAAGCTGCTAGCCGCCACCGAAGGGGTCTTCACAGAGACCGCCGGCGGGGTGACGCTGGCGGTGGCGAAGAAACTGATCGAGCAGGGTAAGCTGCCCAAAGACGAGTCGATCGTCGTGTGCATCACCGGCAACGGCTTGAAAACGCAGGAGCCCTTGCTGAACCGGTTGGGCCAGCCAACGCGCATCAAGCCGACGCTCGCATCGTTTGAATCCAATTTGGGCGATAAGCTTTCCGGCGGGCCCGCGCGCTAAGCGCACCTGCGCGCCGAGCGAACAGGGAGGAAGGTATGGCAGTGACCGTTCGGATTCCGACGCCGCTTCAGCGGCTGACCAATGGGCAGGGGGAAGTGCAATGCGAGGGCAAGACCGTCACCGAGCTGCTCGCCGACCTTGAGCGGCGCCACCCCGGCATCAAAGAGCGCATTTGCGATCAGGACGGCAAGTTGCGGCGGTTTGTGAACGTGTTCGTGAATGAAGAGGATATCCGCTTCTTGCAGGGCGACCAAACGGCTGTCAAAGACGGCGATGACGTCTCGATTATTCCTGCCATTGCCGGCGGGTAAGGGGCGATGGGACTCTCGAAAGAGCAAGTCGCCAGATATAGCCGACAGCTGATCCTGCCTGAAATCGGCGTGCAGGGCCAGCAGCAGCTGCTGGCGTCCTCGGCGCTCGTCATCGGCGCCGGCGGGCTGGGCTCTCCGGTCGCGCTGTACCTGGCTGCGGCCGGGGTGGGGACGATCGGCATCATCGATGCGGATGCCGTCTCGCTGAGCAACCTCCACCGCCAAGTCCTGCATACGACCGGCGCGGTCGGGGAACCGAAAAGCCGCTCGGCAAAAGCCCGGTTGGAGGCGTTGAACCCGGAGATTATCGTCACGCCGCTCCAAGAGCGCGTCACCGCAGCCAACGCGCTGGCGCTGTTTTCCAACTACGACGTCATCGTGGACGGCTCGGATAATTTCCCCACGCGCTACCTGGCCAATGACGCATGCGTGCTCTCGGGCAAGCCGCTCATCCACGGCGGCGTGGTCCACTTCGGCGGCCAGGTCCTCACGGTGGTCCCGCGGGAAGGCGCGTGCTATCGCTGCGTCTTCCCGGAACCTCCCGAGGCCGGCGCGGTCCCGAACTGCCAGGAAGCCGGGGTGTTCGGCGCCGCCGCCGGCGTGATCGGCACGCTCATGGCGAACGAAGTCATCAAAGTACTTTTGGCGCTTGGCCGGCCGCTGGTCAACCGGCTGCTGGTGTTCGAAGGGTTGGCAGGGCACTTCCGCGAAGTCTCCGTGCGCCGCAATCCGGAATGCGCCGTCTGCGGGGACAACCCCACGATTCGCGAAGTCGTCTCATTGGAGAGTATTGTGTGCACCACCGGACAGGAGGCCCCATGGCCAGGAAACAAGTGACCCTGATCTTCCCGCAACATCTCATCAAGGAGCCCGTCATTTACATGATGGCGAAGGAATACGACGTGATCCCGAACATCCGCCGGGCGAAAGTGACCGAAAACGTCGGCGAGGTGACCCTGGAGCTCGAGGGTTCGGATGACGGCCTGAAGAAGGCGGTCGCGTTCCTTGAGAAGAAGGGCATCAAAGTCGAGCCGGTTGTCGGCGACGTTGTCAGCTGAGCACGCCGTCGTATCCTAGCGCTCCACCCGCCGTCCGCAGCTCCTTCGCGGCCCTGGTCCGCGACTACGTAATCCTCGCGATTGCGCTCACGCTGGCCGGGCAGTGGATTGTTGTGCATGGCCTGCTGCGCCTGCCGCTGGATCCTTTCTGGGAAACGCTCCTGCCGGGGTTGGCGATCTTCGGCGCGGCCGCGCTCCTCTCCTGGGGCGCGGAGCTTGCGCAGCTGGAAATCGCCCAGGCGCTCGCGCTCGCCTTTCTAGCACTGGTCGCGGTCCTGCCTGAGTACGCCGTCGATATGTACCTGGCGTGGAAGGCGGCGAAAGACCCGGTCTATATCTCATACGCCGCCGCCAACATGACCGGGGCGAACCGGCTGCTGATCGGCATGGGCTGGTCCACCGTGCTGCTGGCGTATTGGCTCGTGCGGCGCAAGTCGACCATCCAGCTGCGCCCGCAGCAGCGGCTTGAGCTGGTCACGTTATTCATCGCGACTTGCTACGCGTTCATCCTGCCGCTGAAGCGCACGCTCTCCTTGGTCGATACCGCTTTTTTCCTGGTCATCTTTGCGCTCTATGTGCGTCGCGCCAGCGCTGGGCATGTCGAAGAGCCTGGGCTGGCCGGCCCCCCCGAGCGCCTCGCACTGCTGCCTCGCAGCTGGAGGCGATTGGTCACCGTGCTGCTGTTTTTGATTCCGGCAACCGCGATTTTCCTGTCGGCGGAGCCGTTTGCCGACGGCCTGCTGCATCATGCGCGGCACCTGGGCATCGAAGAGTTCATCTTGATTCAATGGCTGGCTCCGCTGGCCTCGGAATCTCCGGAGTTCATCATCGCGCTGATCTTCGCGATTCGGAATAACCCCACCGCGGGACTGGGCACGCTGGTGTCCTCCAAGGTGAACCAGTGGACGCTGCTGATCGGCATGCTGCCGCTGGTGTACAGCATCTCCGCCGGCCACGCCGAGCCGATGCACCTGGATGCGCGTCAGGCGGAAGAGATCTTCCTCACCGCTGCGCAGTCACTGCTCGCGCTAGTCATCCTCGCGAACCTCAGCTTTGGATTGTGGGAGGCGATTCTCCTGTTGGGGCTGTTCTTGCTGCAGTTCGCATTCCCATCCCCCGAAGTGCGCATGTGGCTGGGGTACGGATACCTCGTCATTGCGTTGGGATATCTGGCAAACCGCGCGTTTCGCCAGTCGGTCTTCGAGCTCTTCCGCTCCGGCCTGGCCCGCCCGCAGCGTCCAGTATAGCCCGACGGACCGCGACGGACCGTCGCGCACCATTGCCATTTACTGCCGCTCACGCGCGGCGCTATAATGTTTTCGTCATGGCGCGCAAACGATCCCCTCGAAAGCTGATCTCCGACTTGGCCTCGCGTGCGCTTTCCGCCGCCCGGGGGCGCCGACGGTCACGGCCGACGGCGGCGTCGCACGCCGCGCCGCCCGCTCCATCCGGGCTCTCGAAAACTCCCATGCCACCGGTTCAGCGCCGCTCAGTCGTCCGCAAACCGGCGCGCGGCCCAAGCGTGCGGGCCTCACACGCCAAGGGCGCACGCGCTGAGCCGTCCAAACCGTTGGCCGGCAAAGGGCGGGGATCGGCACCGTCCCGCTCAGTCGTCCGCAAACCGGCGCGCGGCCCCACGGTACGGGCGCGCAAAGCGTCCTCGCGCCACGCCGCCACCCGGCCCACCCGGTTGCCGAAATCTCCAGCGTCTGTGACCGCGCCCAGCGCCGTCGCTCCCGGCATCGCGATCGGACCAGGTGCGCCAAGCGTGTCGTCGTGGAGCGCCGCATCCCCCGGCCCAGGCGACCAGGCGTGGAACGAGTCGCAGTTCTCGATCCCGGCCGGGTACGGCGAAGATCGCATCGTCCTATTGGTCAAAGACCCCTGGTGGCTCTACGCCTATTGGGAAGTGCAGCCCAGCACGGAGCGGGCGGCGCGCGGCCAGCTCCTGCCGCAAGACATCCCCGGCCTGCAATCGGTTTTGCGCATCTACGACGTCACCGGCATCGATTTTCCAGCCCAGCCCGCGCACCGCTCCTTCGATATCGGTCTGTCGGGCCTGGCGACGAACTGGTACATCCAAACCAACGCGCCGGGACGGGAATTCATCGTCGAGCTCGGCTTGCTCACCGCCGGCGGGCGGTTCCTCCTGCTCGTGCGTTCCAATCGCGTGATGGCGCCCTGGTTCGGCCCCTCGGACATCATCGACGAGAACTGGCTCACGACGGATGAGGACTACTGGAAGCTGTTCGGCCCGGCGGCGGGTATCGGTGTGGGGTCCAGTCCCAGCGCATGGGCGAAGCTGGCTCCGCAGCACCTGTTTTCTCCGGGGTGGAGCTCGGGCAGCCTCTGGGCGCCGAATCGCCCGGCGGCGATCAAAGGGTTTTGGTGCCGCGTGAACACCGACTTGATCATCCACGGAGCGACCGAGCCCCGCTCGACCGTCGTCGTGCAAGGCCAGTCGGTCGCCGTCCGCAAAGACGGCAGCTTCAGCTTACGCCTCGCGCTGCCGGAGGGCACGCAGGCGGTGACGATCGATGTCACATCGCCCGACGGGAGGTCCAGCCGCACCGTCACGCCGGTCATTACGCTGGCCTGGACCGGCGCACTCAGCCCTGACGGCGCAAAACCCAATCCGCAGCGCTCCGATATGCCGCGGCCGCAGGACCTCACCCCGGGGAGTCTTCCATGAGCGAGCCGCAGGGATTTCTTGCGCTCGTGCTGCACACGCACCTGCCGTTTGTGCGCCATCCCGAGCACGCGGATTTTCTCGAGGAGCGGTGGCTCTTTGAGGCGATCACCGAAACGTACCTGCCGCTCGTGGAGCGTTTTGAGCGGCTGGCGAACGACGGCGTGCCGTTTCGCATCACGATGTCCTTCACGCCGACGCTGCTGGCGATGCTGGCCGACCCGGTGCTCCAGGCGCGCTACATTCGCCATCTCGACAAGCTCATTGAGCTCTCCGCCAAGGAGATCGACCGCACCCGCTGGCTGCCGCCGTTCCACCGGCTGGCGCTGTTCTACCACCACCGGTTCACCGCCGCGCGGCAGCGGTACGTCGACACCTACCGGCAGGATCTGATCCGGCCGTTCCGGCAACTCGCCGAGCGGGGGTGCTTGGAACCGATCGCGTCGTGCGCCACGCACGGATTTCTCCCGCTCATGGACGTTGTGCCCTCGGCGGCGCGCGCGCAGATCCGCATCGGCGTGGAAGCCTTCGAGCACGCCTTCGGCCGCCGGCCGATCGGCTTCTGGCTCCCCGAGTGTGGCTACCACCCGGGACATGACCGCTATCTCAAGGAGATGGGCGTGCGGTATTTCCTCACCGATGCGCACGGCGTGCTGTTCGGTTCACCCCGCCCCAAATACGGGGTGTACGCCCCGGCCATCTGTCCCAGCGGCGTGGCCGCGTTCGGGCGCGACCTGGAATCCTCCAAGAGCGTGTGGAGCGCGGAGGAAGGGTACCCGGGGGATAGCGAGTATCGCGAGTTCTACCGCGACATTGGTTTCGACCTGGAGTATGACTACGTCCGGCCGTACCTTAACGGCGACGGCACGCGGCTGAACACCGGCATCAAGTACTACCGCATCACCGGCAAGACGAACGATAAACAACCCTACGATCCTGACCGGGCGCTGGAAAAAGCCTCGGAGCATGCGGGGAACTTCATGTTCAACCGCCAGCGGCAGATCGAGTTCCTCCGCGCGGCGATGAATCGCGCGCCCATCATCATCAGCCCCTACGACTCAGAGCTTTTCGGCCACTGGTGGTTCGAGGGGCCGGAGTGGCTGGAGCTGCTGATCCGCAAAGTCCACTTCGATCAGCAGCAGTTCTCGCTGATCACCCCGTCGGAGTACTTCCAGCGCTATCCGACGAACCAGGTGCTGGAGCCGTCGATGTCGAGCTGGGGCAACGGCGGCTATAACGACGTGTGGCTCAACGGGGCGAACGACTGGATCTACCGCCACCTGCACCATATGGCCGAGCAGATGACGCAAGCCGCCAAGGCGCATGCCCAGCCGGACCCGCTCACACGCCGCGCGCTCAACCAGATGGGCCGCGAGCTGTGCCTGGCGCAGTCCTCGGACTGGGCGTTTATTCTCAAAACGCAGACCCACACCGGCTATGCGTACCGACGGCTCCACGACCACATGGCCCGGTTTACGCGCTTGGACGACTCGTTGCGCCAGCGGCGGATCGACGAGGGCTGGCTCTCAGAGCTTGAGTCCAAGGACAACCTGTTTCCGTTCCTCGACTATCGCGTGTACGCTGAGGGTTCTTAATGAACATCTTGTGCATGGCATCCGAAGTCGATCCGTTTGCGAAGACCGGCGGGCTCGCCGATGTGGCCGCCGCGCTCCCCAAGGCGCTGGCCGCGCTCGGGCACGACATCCGCATCGTGCTGCCGCTCTACCGCCAGATCGACCGGAAGAAGTTCGGGCTGAAATCCACGCCGGTCGGCCTCGAGATCCGCGTGGGCGCGCGCACGCGGGCGGTCAAGATCTGGGAAGCGGTGCTGCCCAAAACCCGCGTGCCGGTGTATTTCGTGGAATCTCCCGAGAGCTTCGACCGCGAGGGGTTGTACCAGGTGCAGGGGAAGGACCATCCGGACAATCTGGAGCGCTTCAGCCTGTTCTCGCAGGCGGCGCTGCGCATGCTGCCCGCGCTCAATTGGCGGCCGGACGTCGTGCACTGCCATGACTGGCAGGCGGCGCTGGCATCGGCCCAGCTGACGCTGGGGTCGATCGGCCGGGAGGAGTTTTTCACCGGGATGGCCACGGCGTTTACCGTGCACAACCTGGCCTACCAAGGGCTCTTTCCCGCCGACCAGTGGCCGATCACCGAGCTCCCGCCGTCCGCCTTCACGATCGACGGGCTGGAATTTTACGGCCAGATCAACTGCCTGAAGGGCGGTTTGGTGTCCTCTGCGGTGCTCACGACCGTCAGTCCGACGTACGCGAAAGAAATCCAAACGCAGGAGTTCGGTTGCGGGCTCGAGGGCGTGTTGCACGCGCGCAGCAGCGATCTCTTGGGCATCCTCAACGGCATCGATCCGGACGAATGGAATCCGCAGACCGATCCGCACATCGAGGCGCACTACAGCGCAGAGAATCCTTCCGGCAAGGGGGCCTGTAAGCTGGCCCTGCAGCGCCGGAGCAAGCTGGCCGAGCGGCAGGACTTCTTGATTGGCATGATCCAGCGGCTCGCGGATCAAAAGGGCATCGATATTTTCGCCGAGGCGCTGGAGACGCTCATGGGGCTGCCGCTGCAGGTCGTCTTGTTGGGCACTGGCGACCCGAAGTACCACCAATTGCTTGAGCAGCTGGTGAAGCGCTTTCCGGACCGGTTGGCGGTCCACCTGGCGTTTGACAACGCCCTGGCGCATCAAATCGAGGCGGGCGCGGATGCGTTCCTGATGCCGTCTAAGTTCGAACCGTGCGGATTGAACCAGATGTACAGCATGCGGTTCGGCACCGTCCCGATCGTCAAACGAGTCGGGGGGCTGGCGGATACCGTGACGGACCTGACGCCATCGACGCTGGCTGCAAAATCGGCGAACGGGTTTGTGTTTCAAGACCACACCGCCCGTGCGCTCATCGAGACCATCAAGCGCGCCCTCACCGCGTATGGCGAGCGCGCCCTGTGGACCCAGCTCATGCACACCGGCATGCGGCAGGATCTCTCTTGGACCCGCTCCGCCCGCGCCTATGTCGAGCTCTACGAGCGCGCCCGGACCAAGACCGCTCAAGGCTCGAGGCTCTAGGCTCGAGGGGAACCCCCTTGAGCCTTCAGCCTAGAGCCTCCAGCCATCTCATGATCGCCACCGTTACGCTGAATCCTTCGCTCGATGAATGGATCGAGGTCGACCGTCTACAGGTCGGCGCCCTGCATCGCGCCCGCCGCTTCCTGCGGTATCCCGGAGGCAAGGGCATCAATGTCTCGCGCGTGGTCCATGAGCTGGGCGGCCGCACGGTCGCGTTCGGCGTCATGGGCGGCGCTGACGGCGCCATCCTGCAAGACCTCCTGCGGCGCCTGGCGATTCCTCACGAGCTCGTTCCGATCTCCGGCCTGACGCGGAACAACTATAAGATCCGCACGCGCACGCCGCGCGCCGTGACCGAAGTGAACACCGAAGGCCCGCGCGTCATGCGCACGTCGCTGGCGCGCGTCTTTCGTTGCGTGCTGCACCGCTCAGGGCGGGTGCGCGCCGTGGCGCTCAGCGGGAGCCTGCCGCCCGGAGCTCCGGCGGGCATCTATCGTGCCTGGATCAGGGAGTTCGGCCGACGGGGGATTCCGACCGTTCTTGACAGTTCCGGCCAGGCGCTTCGCCAGGGATTGCTGGCCCGTCCGTGGCTCATCAAGCCGAACCGCGCTGAAGCCGAGGAGTTGCTGGGCCGCCGGCTGCCCAATCGGCGGTCAATCATTCAGGGGGCGCAAGCACTGCTGCAGCGCGGGCCGGAGGTGGTCATCCTCTCCATCGGAGCGGAGGGCGCGCTCTTGGCGGCTCCAGCGCCCATCGGGATCTGGGTGGCGAAACCTCCCAAGATCAAAACCAGTTCCGCGGTGGGAGCGGGCGACTCGCTCGTGGGCGGGTTCTTGCATGGCTGGAGCCGGACGGGCGACCTCGTCGAGGCGTTTCGATTAGGGGTGGCCTGCGGGACCGCCACCGCGATGACGCCCGGCACCGAGCTGTGCCATCGGCGGGACGTGGTGCGGGTATTGCCTCGGGTGGTAGCGCGGAGACTGTCCTAATCTTCCGGCGGGGCAAGCTCTGTCGATGGGGCCGCGCCCGCATTCTCAAGCGGCTCGGCGGATGTCAGCACGATCCCACGAACCCCATCGCGCTCATACACCGTGCCCGTGGCGCGCACCTTCTGGCTGACATAGTCGTAGACCAGCTCGTTCGGATCTTCGCCGGGCTCTTCGGCCAGGAGGAAATACAAAGTTTGCGTTGCGGGATCAAGCAGCGCCAATGATTGGCCGCCATCCAACGCCAGGTAAGTTTGATCCACAAGGTCCGGGCCGCGCGCTCCGCTTTTCAGGTAGCCGGCCGGATCGATAATCTCCCCCTCAATTGTCAGCTCTTCGGCCGCGGCTGAAGGCATCGCCCCGACCACGGCGTTCAGCACGACAGCCCCTATCGCCAACACCCCAGACAGCACTCGCCGCATGCAAACCTCCCTTATATGGATTCAGCCGGTATTAGACCAAACCAGGGCGAGACTGTCAACTGAGGGGAAGCAATGCGCGCAGCGGGTTACAGCTCGCGCCAGGACAACAGCACAGTCGCTCCGCCGACGCCAGGCGGCCCACCACCGGCGGGCAGCCGCGTGCGGATCCTGGCTTGATTGACGAGCGTCACTGATGTCCCCGCGACCATGCCCGTGACGCTGTCGGCGTTGCTGCCTCCGGTGATCGTCACCTCGGATTCCGGGGCGTAGATGGACCCGGCGAAATGCCCGCGAAACTGTTCGACGTCGGTCGCGCCTTTGACCATCAGCCAGAGATCATTCGCATCCCGGGTTTCCGGGCCGTTTCCGGCATCCACCCGCCAGTTGACGTACGCGTTCCATTCCTGCTCGCCGGCCATGGACGGCCGGCCCAATTCGACATCTTTCCCGGCGCCGCTGCTGTCGATATAGACGATGACCGGGCCGTCGAAAAGCAGCTTCGGCGTATCCGCCGCCCCGGCGCCGTGCCCCTTGAAGGACCGGAAACAGTACACTCTGGGGTTGCCAGGGGTGCCGCCGGGCAGTTTGCGGTTGGCGATGCCCCCGCCGTAAAGATTATTGAATGGCGCCCCGGGCTCGGTCAGGGTGTTGTTGTTCTCGTGGAAGACGAAATCGTGCGTGCAGTCATTGGCGAACGTCCGGCCGCCGACGGTAATGGGGCTCGGCGGAGGAATGATGACCGGCGGCATCGTCAAGCGCTTCGCGACGGATCGGACATCCCCCGCCACCGTGGTGGGCTGGCCGTTGGGCGGCGTGTTGCTGCTTGAACCGCCGCGGCTGACCAGCCCGATGTGCCGCTGTGCGCCCTCGGTTTCCGCGATCACCGTGGTCGGGTTGGACGTAATGCCCGCGTTCACCGAAAAGCCCGCGTCGATGTTGCCGGCGACGGTGGACTGGTCCCGCAGCCCTGGGGTGATGCTGCGGCCGGGGTCGCGATAGAGCGTGGGCGTAGTGGCGGCCGGCACGTTCATCAGCGTCACCGATCCGGAGCCTGAGATCGGATTCCCGCTTGTCGCATCGGTGGCCTGCATGACGCGCGTGTCCTGGATGAAGATGCTCCGCGGCCCGGTGTAATTCGCTACGATGTTGCCGTGCACCTCGATGAAGTCCCCGGCGCCGGTTTCGCCGATGATGTTGACCGGCCCATCGCTGAGAATCGCGCCTTCGGGCAACCCGGATTGCATCGCCACCAGTACCTCGAGCTGCCGCTGAACGCCGTCGGACATCCCACGGGTGTGGATACGTCGGCCGTTCGCCCCACTGTTCGTCACGCGGATCCAAAAGCTGCTGCCATCCGGCATGGCCTGCCATTCGCCGGCTTGCGCAATCCCGTCGCCGTTGTCTGTTCCTGCAAAGTTCGGGTTGCCGGTGAGCTGCCGGAGCGATTGGTCCACGCCGGCCTCGGCGGTGTGGAGAGCTTGCATCGCAGAGACTGCGGAGGTGGCAGCGCGCACTTCACCGAAGCTGCGGACCGTCGAAATGCTCGAGAGGAGCAGTAGGACGACGAGCATCCAGTAGGATGCCGCCAGGACGAGGATTCCGCGTTCGTTGGCGCGCCACTGGGCCATTACCGCCTCCTAGGACAACAAAAATGCCGTCGAACCAATCTGGTTCGGCGGCTCGGCGGCCTCGCATCCGATTCGGCAACTCGGCGACCCCTTCATGGATGCGGGGCCCGTAGCTTTCCGGCCCTAGCTTACGCTAGGTGTGGCATTTCGTCAGATCCGCACAGGCTGTCCACCCTGTGCTAGCTCAAGTCTGCCTGATCCTCGCCGCGATCGTCAAGATGCCTGAGGATGGTGATCACGCTTGGCGGGTCCTGCGACCGAGCCCGGGTACCCCCGCCAACGGCGGGGGTGGGCGAAGGAAGTGCCGAACACCGCAGGTGTTTGGCCCGCGGCGCCACCCCGTCCGTCCTCGCCGCGCCGCACGTGAGCGAGCCGGGTTGCCGTCGGCATGGGTCTCGCCGGCGGCTTGGGCCGCGGGCTGTTCCCTCGGGGAACCCTCCCTCGCGGCGCTGACGGGACGCAGGGCGCCTCCGGGCCTCCCTCTCGGAAACATCCCGCGTCCTTCCGCCGGCGACTGCGGGTCTAAGCCGCGGATTTGACGATATTCGGAGGCTCTGCTAGACTGAGCGTCTTACGACGCAGCACCAGTCGATCGCGCCATGCCCCAAGTCATCCTCAGCGGCCTGTTGATGCTTACTGGTATTGTCGCTGCCGGGGTGGGTTTGGCCATGGCCCGCCAGAATGTCCGCACGGCGCACCGGATCCACGCGCGCACCGCGGCCCGCTCGACGGTGATTATGGAAGATTGGAGCGGGTGGTTCGTCGGCGGCTTTTCCAGCGTCACCACCGGGCTGCGCGCCATCTGCGCGGTCTCGATCTGGCTGCTGTGGACGGCCGCCGGGGCGGCGTTGATCGTGTTGGGCATTCGGTTTCTGACACTACTGTAAGGCTCTCAGAATATGTCGCTACCACGCGTGACCGTCATTGGGGCAGGGCAAGTCGGCGCCACCACGGCGCATCTGCTAGCTCTCAAAGGGCTGGCGGATGTGGTGCTCATCGACGTTGTCGACGGGTTGGCCCAAGGGAAGGCGCTGGACATGATGCAGTCAGCCCCGGTGGAGGGGTTTGTCGGCCGGCTTACCGGCACGACCGACTGGGCCGCACTGGCGGATAGCCGCGTCGTCGTCGTGACGGCAGGGCTGGCCCGCAAACCAGGCATGTCCCGCGATGACCTGCTGGCGGCCAACGCCAATATCGTCGGCCCAATCGCCGAGCGGATCGCCGCTGGCAGCCCGAAGGCCATCATCGTCGTGGTCACGAATCCGCTCGACGTCATGGTTGCGCTCGCCCTGCGGCGCAGCAAATTCCCAAAGCCGCGCGTCATCGGCATGGCGGGTATCCTTGACAGCGCCCGGCTGCGCACGGTCATCGCCCAGCGGCTCGACACAGCACCCAGCGCCGTGCAGGCCATGATCCTGGGCTCGCACGGCGATATGATGGTAGCACTGCGCAGCTCCATCACGGTGAATGGCAAGCCGCTGACCGGGCTGTTGCCGGCGGCGGAGATTACCCAGCTCATCGACCGCGCCAAGAACGGCGGCGCAGAAATCGTCAGCCTCTTGAAAACCGGCAGCGCGTTTTACGCGCCGGCCAGCAGCGCGGTGCAGATGGTCGATGCCATCCTGAACGACCGCCATGTGGTGCTGCCAGTGTGCGCCTGGCTCGAGGGCGAGTACGGGCTGCGCGACGTGTGCATCGGCGTGCCCGCGCAGCTGAGCGCCCAGGGCATCGAGCGCGTCGTCGAGATGCCGCTCGCGGCTGAAGAGCGCTCCGCACTCCACGCGGCGGCCGAGCAAGTCAAGGCCGGCATCAAGTCATTGGCGAACATCCAACCTGCAGGGGCGCGTGCATGAGCGGTGCGTCAAGTCCCGCGACCTCCTCCGGGATCTCAAAGGGGCTGGAAGGCGTCGTCGCCGGAACGACGGCGATCTCAGACGTCGACGGGCAGCGATGCCAGCTCATTTACCAGGGCTACAACATCGACGAGCTGGTCAGCAAGGCGTCCTACGAAGAAGTCAGCTACCTGCTATTTTTCGGCAAGCTCCCCACCCGCAGCCAGCTGGCCGAGTGGACCCGCCAACTCGATGGCGGACGCACCGTGGATCCGCACGTACTCGACGTCCTCAAACAGCTCCCTATCCATGCACCGTCGATGGCGCTGTTGCGCACCATGGTGTCGGTGATCGGCTGCGACGATCCGCAGGCCGAGGACGACGCGCTCGAGTCGATCCGCGTCAAAGCCATCCGCCTCACCGCCCAGACGGTCACCCTCGTGGCGGCCATCGGGCGGCTGCGGGAAAATAAAACCCCGCTGTCTCCAAAACCGGGCCTCAGCCACGCCGCCAACTTCCTGTACATGCTCCATGGGCAGGAGCCTGCGCTGGCGCTGGCCAAAGCACTCGATGCCTACTTCGTGCTGCTCGCCGACCACGGATTTAACGCCTCCACCTTTACGGCCCGTACGGTGACCGGAACCAAGGCGGATTATTATTCCGCGGTCACGGCCGCCATCGGCTCGCTCAAAGGCCCGTTGCATGGCGCGGCCAACCGCAAAGCCATGGAAATGCTGGAGGAAATCGGCACGCCGGAGCAGGTCGAGCCGTACGTGCAGCGCACGCTGGCCGACCACAAGCGGTTCATGGGGTTCGGCCACCGGGTGTATAAAGGGGCGGATCCACGCGCCAAGCACCTGAAGGAGATCGCGAAGTCTCTAGGCACGACCAAGGATACGAAGTGGTTCGTGATCTCTGAGCGGCTGCAGGAGTCGGTGTGGAAGGCCAAGCAGCTCTATATCAACGTGGATTTCTATTCCGCCTCGCTGCTGCACTATCTTGGGATCCCGACCGAACTCTTCACCGCCATGTTCGCGTGCGCCCGCATGGCCGGCTGGTCCGCCCACGTGCTCGAGCAGTGGGCGGACAACCGCCTCATCCGACCGCTGTCCCAGTACACCGGGCCGCGCGACCTCAAGTTTGTCCCCATCAGCGAACGCACGTGAAACTCCACGAATACCAAGCCAAGCAACTCTTCGACCAGGCCGGCATCCCCGTGCCCTTCGGCGTGGTCGCGCGCACCCCGGAAGAAGCCGCCCGGTGCTACGACACGGTCAAGCAACAGTGCCGCGGGGGCGAGGGGTTCATCTGCAATGTGAAAGCTCAGCTCCATGCGGGCGGCCGCGGCAAGGTCGGCGGCGTGGTGGCGGTCCGCAGCGCAGCCGAAACGGCCAAGGCCGCCGCGGGATTGCTCGGCCGCCGGCTGGTCACCAAGCAGACCGGCCCGGACGGCCTGCCCGTCTCCTCGGTGCTCATCGATGAGCGCAGCACGCTGGCGCGCGAGCTGTACGTGGCGCTGACGATCGACCGCTTCCAAGCGCAGCCGATGATCCTCGCCAGTG
>PCVX01000002.1 GCA_002796105.1 Candidatus Omnitrophica bacterium CG11_big_fil_rev_8_21_14_0_20_63_9
CTTCGGCAAGATCTTCCACAAACGCGCGCGCCGCTAACGTGAGCACTTTTCCCGATTGACACCGACGACCGCCCGTGCTACACTCCCCGCTCCCATGACGACGACACTTCCGAACGCCAAACAGCTTGGGCGCCAGTGGGTTCTGATCGATGCCCAGGGGCAGGTCCTTGGCCGGCTGGCCAGCCGCATTGCGATGATCCTGCGCGGCAAGCACAAGCCGATCTTCACGCCGTTTCTGGACACCGGTGATTTCGTGGTCGTCACGAACGTGCAGCAGATGGCCATCACCGGCAACAAGCGCGCCCAAAAGACGTACCAGCGCTACTCGGGCTACCCGGGCGGGCAGCGCTCCTTTACCTTGGATGTGATGCTCAAGAACCATCCGGACCGGGTGCTGCGCCAGGCGGTGAAGGGCATGATGCCCGACGGCCCCTTGAGCCGTCAGCAGCTGAAGAAGCTAAAAATCTATCCAGGCGCTGAGCATCCCCACACGGCTCAGCAGCCGCTTGCCATCAAGAAGGAGCTGGTCAGCACACGGTAAGCCCATGAGTGATACTCCGACGACAACAACCACCACAACACCGATGACGCTCGCAGCGAGCCAGAAGCCGGCCACCGGACGCCGCAAGCAGTCGGTGGCCCGCGTGCGGCTCATGCCGGGCACGGGCACCATCACGGTCAACGAGCGCTCCTACGAAGAGTACTTTCCTCGCGAAACGCTGCGTCTGGCGATCCGCGCGCCGCTGCTGCTCACGCATCACCTGGGCAAGGTCAACGTGTTGGCGAGCGTGGACGGGGGCGGGCTCTCCGGCCAGGCCGGGGCGATTCGCCTGGGCATTGCGCGGGCACTGCTCGCACTCGATCCGACCCTGCGCACGACGCTGCGTGGCGCCGGGTTGCTCACACGGGATCCACGGGAGAAGGAACGCAAGAAGTACGGCCAGAAGGGCGCGCGCAAGCGGTTCCAGTGGACCAAGCGCTAACCTTTGCGTGGCCAGAACGAGTTTGGTAAGATGACGGATCAACCCCACAGATGGCACAACTTCGCGTCGCAATTGCAGGCGCGACCGGCTATACAGGTGAAGAGCTTCTCCGGTTGCTTCTGCACCATCCGCATGTCCACCTCACCTACTTGGCGGCTTCCGCTAAGTGGGACCGCCCGACCCCTGTCTCGGTAGTCCATCCCCGGTTCGCCCGGCAAACCGATCTCTCCATTGAAGCGCTCGATCCCGCCACGTTGGCGGCCTCGTGCGACGTCGCGTTTCTTGCGCTCCCGCACGGCACGTCGATGGGCCTTATGCCCGCACTGCGCGACCGCATCAAGGTGATCGATCTCAGCGGCGACTTCCGGCTCCAGGACCCTGCCTTGTATCCCCGGTGGTATCAGTTCGAGCACGCCCAGCCGAAATTGCTGAGCGGCGCCGATGTCGCCTACGGGCTCACCGAGTATTACCGGGATGCCATCCGCAGCGCGCGCCTCATCGCCAACCCAGGCTGCTACGCGACCAGCATCCTGCTGGCGGTGCTGCCGCTCTTTCAGGCGAAGCTCGTGGCGGAAGGCCGCTTCCTGGTCGATGCCAAGTCCGGCCTGAGCGGGGCTGGCCGCAAAGCCGACACCTCGTTGCTCTTCACGGAAATGACCGAGAACCTCCGGGCGTACAAGGTCAACCAGCATCAGCACATGCCGGAGGTGTTGCAAGAGGTGAGCCGGCTGACCGGGCAGCACGCCAAGATGGGGTTTGTGCCGCAAATCCTTCCGGTCACGCGCGGCCTGATCTCGACGATCTATGTGAAAGTGAAGGCATCGACTGAAGCGATCGAGCGGGCGTACCAGGCCGCCTATCCGGCCCAGGCCGCGCCGTTTGTGCGCGTGCGGCCGGGGGTCTTGCCGCAGTTGCGCGATGTGGTGGAAACGAACTTCTGCGATATCGGCTTCGTGTACGACCCTGACCTGGAATACCTGATCGTCGGCAGCGCGCTGGATAACCTCACGAAGGGCGCCGCCGGCCAAGCGATCCAGAACCTGAACGTGATGTCCGGGTGGCCTGAAACCACCGGGCTGCTCTGATGCGTTGGATTCGCGGCGGAGTGACGGCGGCAGAGGGATTTATCGCCTCAGGCGTGAGCGCGGGGATCAAGCGCGGGCGCAAACTCGATCTCGCCCTTGTCAGCGCGCAGGAGCCTTCGGCGGCGGCGGCGGTCTTCACCTCGAACCGGGTCCAGGCCGCGCCCGTGCTGATTTCCAAAGCGCGCGTGCGCTCCGGTCTCGCCCGAGCGGTGCTGATCAACAGCGGCTGCGCCAACTGCATGACGGGTGCGGCCGGCTATCGCGATGCGATGCGCCTGAGCCGCGTCGTGGCTCAGCCCCTGGGGATTCCAGAGTCGCAGGTGCTCATCGCCTCGACCGGGATCATCGGCCGGCGGTTGCCAGTCCAGCGCATTGAGCGAGCCATTCCTCGGCTGGTCGCGCAGCGCAGCCGGGCGCACCATGCGGAAGCCGCGCAGGCGATCCTCACGACCGATTTGCACGTGAAGGAAGCCGCGGTCGAGCTGGTGATCGGCGGCCATCGCTGCCGCCTCGGCGGGATGATCAAGGGCTCGGGCATGATCGCGCCGTCGATGGCGACGATGCTCTCGGTCGTGACCACGGACGTGGCGATCGCTCCGGTGCTGTTGCGCCGGCTCTTGCGCAACGCGGTCGGACAGACATGTAACGCGATCAGCGTGGATGGCGACATGAGCACCAATGACACGGTGTTCGCCTTGGCCAGCGGCTGCAGCGGAGCGATCGTGCGGCCCGGCCGCCTCGGCGAGCGGCAATTCGCTCATGCGCTGACAATGCTGCTCCAGCGCCTTGCCGAATTGTTGGTGGCGGATGGCGAGGGAGCCTCGCGGATCATGGAGGTGCACGTGACAGGAGCGAAAACCTCGCGGCAGGCGCAAGCCTGCGCGCGGCAGGTAGCGCTCTCACCGCTCGTGAAAACGATGCTGGCCGGCGCCGATCCGAATGTGGGGCGCGTGGCGGCGGCGGCCGGAGCCTCGGGCGCGGTGTTCGATCCTCAGCGGCTTGAGATGTTCATCGGTCCGCGCCGCGTCGTGGCCGGAGGCGCGGCCCTGCCGCTGGGCAAAGCGGTCGCGCGCCGGCTGCTGCGCCAGCCGAAGGTCGTGGTCCGCCTTGAGCTGCATGCCGGCTCGAGCGAGGGGCGCATGTTAACGTGCGATCTCACAGAGGAATATGTGCGCATCAACGCCCGCTACTCAACGTAACATGGCAGCGGGGTGCGCCGCGACAGGACCCGTTGTCTAAGAGGAAAATGGAAGACTCGATTCGCAAAGCGGACATTCTCGTAGAGGCGCTGCCGTACATCCAGGCGTTCCACGGCAAGATCATCGTTGCCAAGTACGGCGGCAGCGCGATCGACAACCCCACGGCGATGCGGGGCATTCTGCAGGACCTGGTGTTCCTGAGCGCGGTCGGGCTGCGGCCGGTCCTCGTGCACGGTGGCGGGCCGATGATCACCAAGAAGCTGTCGGAAACTGGCAAGAAATCCAAGTTTATCGACGGGATGCGCGTGACCGACGGCGAGACGATCCGCGTGGTCAACCAGGAGCTGGATGCGGTCAACCGGCGGCTGGTCACCCAAGTCAAAGCGCTGGACGGGCGCGCCGAAGGCATCGGCCCGTCGCGGCGCGTGATCCTGGCTGAGCCGCATCCGCGCGCGAGCGAGCTGGGGTTCGTCGGGTCGGTGAAGGCGGTGCACACCGCGCCGATCCGCGCGTTGATGCCGCACCAGGTGATCCCGGTGATCTCGCCGGTCGGCACCGATGGGGGCCAGTTGTACAACATCAATGCGGATGATGTGGCGAGCCAGGTGGCCGCGCACCTGCGGGCGGAAAAGCTCGTGCTGCTGACGAACGTGCGCGGGATCTTGCGGCAAGCCAGCGACCCGCATTCGCTGATTTCGACGCTGTCGGTGAAGGAAGCGCGGATGCTGATCGAGCGGGGGGTCATCCAGGAAGGCATGATTCCGAAGGTCAAGGCGTGCGTCGAAGCGCTGCGGCATGGGGTCAAGAAGACCCACGTCATCGATGCGGCGATCCCGCATGCGATGCTGCTGGAGATTTTTACGAAGCAGGGGGTCGGCACCGAGATTGTCCGATGAGCAAGTCCACCATGCAGGTCATCAAACGTTACGAGCAGTACGTGATGAACACGTACGTGCGCCAGCCCTTGGTGCTGACGAAGGGCAAAGGCAGCCGCGTGTGGGATATCGAGGGCCATGAGTACCTCGACCTGTTCCCAGGCTGGGGCGTGAGCGGGTTGGGCCATAATCACCCGTGGGTGACGAAGGCGATCCGGGGCCAGTCCACCCGGCTGCTGCACGTATCGAATAACTTTTACCATCCGCTGCAAGCGAAGGCGGCGCAGCAGCTCGTTGAACGGTCCTTTGACGGCAAAGTGTTCTTCACCAATAGCGGGGCCGAAGCGGTCGATACCGCGGTGAAGCTGGTGCGCCGCTGGGGACAGGGCCGCTTTGAAATCATCACCTTCGAGCAGTCATTCCACGGGCGCACCATGGCTGCGCTCAGCGCGACCGGCCAGTCAAAGTACCAGCAAGGGTTCGAACCGCTGCTGCCGGGGTTTGTCCGCGCGCCCTACAACGATCTGGCGGCGGTGGAACGGGCGCTGACCCCGAAGACGTGCGCTATTCTGGTCGAACCGATTCAGGGCGAGGGCGGCGTGCGGGTGGCCTCGAAGGAATTTCTGCAGGGGCTGCGGCGGCTGTGCGACGAGCGCGGCCTGTTGCTGATCGCGGATGAGATCCAAACCGGCATGGGGCGTACCGGCACCTGGTTTGCCCACCAAGCGCTTGGCGTGAGCCCGGATGTGCTGCTGCTGGCCAAGACACTGGGCGGCGGGTTTCCCATCGGCGCGGTGATCGCCAAGCGCCAGGTCGCCGATGTGCTGACGCCCGGGACGCACGCGACCACGTACGGCGGCAGCCCGCTGGGCTGCGCGTGTATCCTGGCGGTCATCGAGGCGATCGAGCGGCAGGAGCTGCTCGGCCGGGTGAATACGCTCAGCCGCCAGGTGTTTGAGCGCCTCACCGCGCTCAAGGCGCGCGCTCCGGTCATCACAGACATTCGAGGCCTGGGCTTCATGATTGGCATTGAGCTGAGCATCGATGGGCGCCCGATCGTGGATGCGTGCCGGGCGAAGCGGCTGCTGATTAACTGCACGCAGGAGCGGGTGCTGCGGCTGCTGCCTGCGATGACGATCACCCGCGCGCAGCTGGACCAGGCGCTGGACATCCTGGAGCCGGCCATCGAGCAGGCCGCGCAGGGCCGTCCACAGGTAAGCGCATCATGACGCGGCATTTTTTGACGATGACCGATCTGAGCGTGGCTGAGCTGCGCTCGCTGCTGCATCGGGCGGCCGAGCTGAAGCAGCGCCCGGCAGCGGCGAAACCGGTGCTGGCCGGACGCACGGTGGCGTTGGTGTTTCAAAAGCCGTCCATGCGCACGCGGGTGGCGTTTGAAGTTGCGGTCCTGCGCCTGGGCGGGGCGGCCATTTATCTCGGCCAGGACGACATTCAGTTGGGGCAGCGGGAGCCCATCCAGGATGTGGCCCGGGTGCTGTCGCGCTACGTCGATGGCATCGTGGTGCGGACTTTCGGCCACGCGGATGTGGAGGCGTTTGCGCGCTACGCGCGTTGCCCGGTGATTAACGGCCTCTCGGATGCGGTGCATCCCTGCCAGGCGCTGGCGGATTTGTTGACGATCCAGGAAGCGTTCGGACGGCTCAAGGCGCTTACGGTCGCGTACGTCGGCGACGGGAATAATGTGCTGCATTCGCTCGTCCAGGGCTGCGCGATGCTGGGCCTCAGCCTCTCGGCCGCAACGCCCACAGGATACCGGCCGAATGCCGCGTTGTGGGCGGCCGCCGCGCGGGACGGCAAGCGGCATGGCGCGACGATCGCGTGGACCAGCCATCCGGCGCAAGCGGTTCGTGGAGCCGATGTCGTGTACACCGACGTGTGGACGAGCATGGGCCAGGAGCGCGAACGCGCGGTCCGGTTGAAGGCATTCCGAGGCTATCAGATCAACCGCAGCCTGCTGGCAAAGGCGAAACCCGGCGCGCGAATCATGCACTGCTTGCCCGCGCACCGGGGCGAGGAAATCACCGACGACGTGATGGAGCACCGGCGGTCGCTGATCTTCGACCAAGCCGAGAACCGGCTGCACGCGCACGCCGCGCTGTTGGAGTTTCTCTTCCGTCGCTAAAGGAGCGCTGATGAGCAAGACGGTTATCTTGGCATATTCAGGGGGGCTCGATACGTCGGTCTGCGTGAAGTGGCTCGCGGACCGCGGCTGGCGCGTGGTCGCCTTCATGGCCAACGTGGGGCAGGGCGACCCGTCCTCGGCGGCGATCCGCCGGGCGAAGGCGGCCGGAGCGGCCCAGGTCACCGTGCGGGACGTGCGCCGCGAGTTCCTGACGGAGTACTGCTGGCCGGCGCTGAAGGCCGACGCGGTCTACGAGGGGCAGTATCTGCTCGCCACCGCGCTCTCACGGCCGCTCATCGCCAAGCATTTGGTGGACGTGGCGCATCGAGCCGGCGCGCGGGCGATTGCGCACGGCTGCACCGGCAAGGGCAATGATCAGGTGCGCTTTGAGGTGACCTCGCGTATTTTGGATCCCTCGCTGGAGATTCTCGCGCCGGTGCGCGAATGGGAGTTCCGCTCGCGCGAGCAAGAAATCGAGTACGCGCTCAAGCACCGGATTCCCATCGATGTGAGCAAGCGCAGCCCCTACAGCATCGACCAGAACCTCTGGGGCACGAGCATCGAGTCCGGGGTGTTGGAGAATCCGTGGACCGAGCCGCCGGCGGATACGTTCCGATCGATCCGCGCGCCCCAGCGGGCCGCCGCAAAGGCGGCGACGGTCGTGGTGGGTTTCACGCGCGGCGTGCCAACGCACCTCAACGGCCGTCGGCTTGGCGAGATCGCCCTGGTCGAGCGGCTCAATGCGCTGGGTGCGGCCCATGCGGTCGGTCGCAGCGATGTCATCGAAAGCCGCGTCGTGGGCATCAAGTCCCGGGAGGTGTATGAAGCGCCGGCCGGGACGATCTTGCTGACCGCGCACCAGGAGCTGGAGCGGTTGGTGTGCGACCGGGAGCTGCTGAAGTTCAAGCAAGAGGTCGCGATTACGTACGCGCACCTCATCTACGCGGGGCTGTGGTTCACCCCGCTGAAGAAAGCGCTCGATGCGTTCGTGAACGCCACGCAGCAGCGCGCGACCGGCGAGGTTCGGCTGAAGCTCTACAAGGGGTCGTGCCAGGTCGTGGGGCGCCGCTCCCGGTACGGGTTGTACCGCGAGCGGTTGGCGACGTACTCGGCCCAGGACGATTTTGATCAGCGCACCGCGCGAGATTTCATCAAACTGTATGGACTCGCCTATGAAGGCTCGGGATAAAACGATGGCCAAGAAACTGTGGGGCGGGCGGTTCTCCAAACGCACCGATCCGCTCGTCGAAGCGTACACCGGCAGCTTGTACTATGACTGGCTCATGGCTCTCTATGATCTTCAAGGGTCCATCGCGCACGCCAAGATGCTCGGCCGCTGCCGGATCGTGACGGCGGCGGAGAGCCGCAAGCTGGTGCAAGGCCTGACGCGTCTGCAGCGCGCCGTGCAGGCCGGCACGCTGCGCCCTGACCCGCGCGCCGAGGACGTGC
>PCVX01000087.1 GCA_002796105.1 Candidatus Omnitrophica bacterium CG11_big_fil_rev_8_21_14_0_20_63_9
AAACGTTGCAGTATGCCTGGGACTTGGGTGACGGAACGACGGCAGAAGGCGCGGAGGTAACCCATACCTATGCCCGCGGCGGCGCCTATCCGATCAAGCTCATGGTGGATGACGGCCAGGGAACCGCCTGTTCGCGAGTGCAGGCCGTCGGGGCGATTCGTGTGAACGCTTCACCGATCGCCAAGGCGAATGACGCCATCGTGATGTGCGCCCGCAGTGCCGAAGAGCCGCAGGCGGTGACGTTCAGCGCCGCCGGTTCTCTCGACCCGGACAACAACAAGCTCACCTACCGGTGGGACTTCGGAGACGGAGCGACCGGCGAGGGGGCGAAAGTCAACCATGCCTATAAAAAAGGCGGCCACTATACAGCAAAACTCTCAGTCGATGATGGCTCAGGAACGGGTTGCGCCCTCTCGACTGCCAGCGTGCCCGTCACGATCAACCACGCGCCTCTTGCGCGTGTGAACCAACAAGAAGTGACGACCTGCGGAGGAGAGGCGCTCACGTTCGATGCCGGGAGCTCCTCGGATCCCGATGGCGATGTTCTCGCCTACCGCTGGGACTTCGGAGACGGCGAAACCGGTACCGGAGCCAAGGTCTCGCACCGGTATGCGAAGGGTGGGACGTACCGCGTCAGTGTCGTGGTGGATGATGGCAGCGGCCTGGCCTGCGCGCTCAGTAGCGCGAATGTCATCGCCCGAGCCAATACCCCGCCACGTGCGGTGATGAGCGCCAAGGCGCAGGGCTGTGTGAATCAGGCCCTGTCTTTCGATGCGACGAACTCGAGTGATCCTGAAGGCCAGCGGCTGACCTATCGTTGGGACTTCGGAGACGGCGCGACCGCCGAAGGGGCCAAAGCGCAACATACCTATGCCAAGGGCGGCAAGTACCCGGTCGCACTAACGGTGGATGACGGCCAGGAAACGGCTTGCGATCTCGCCGTCGCCAAGGGCGAAGCCAGTATCAACACCCCGCCGAAGGCACACGCGGGTCCTAACTCGGTGTGCTGTCTCAATGCCGTCACCGCGTTCGATGCCTCCCAGTCCACTGATGCTGACGGTGACCAACTGACCTACCGTTGGGACTTCGGCGATGGGACCACGGCCGAGGGAGCCAAGGGGCAACACGTCTACAAGAAAATCGGCATCTACCAGGTGCGCGTGCTTGCCAGCGACAACAGCAGCGGCGCCTGCAGCGTCTCCTCAGCCGGATTTTTCGCAAAGGTGGAAGCGAAACCGGTGGCCAATATGGAGATCAGCAGCGAAGGGAAAGGTATCACTCCTACCGCAGGGGAACTGGCGGCTGATCTGAAGCAGAATCGCTGAAGGTTCTTATCCAGTCGCCCCAAGCTATGCTTGGGGCGACTGGCGAACCTCGTGCAGGTCCGTAACGTGAGTGAGCAACACGATTGGAGAGGACTATGAACAAGGGCGTGAGAGGGTTGTTGGTGGCAGTGGCGATTGCCAGCGTGGGGGTCATGGCTGGGTGTGCCAAACAGGCGGCCTCCTCGTCAGAGGCGATTCAGCATGCCAAGACCTTGAAGGCGCCTGAGCAGCAAACCGACTATTTAGTAAGCCAGGCCCAGGCGTTCATGAATTCGAAGGACTACCAAGAAGCGATCAAAACCGCGCAATACGTGTTGTCAAGCGTCGATGTCCGCTCCCAAGCGGCCACGGATCTGTTGGGACAGGCCAAAGCGAAGCTGGCTACGGATGCCCAAGCGGTCATTGGTAATACGAAGAAGCAGAAGGGACTGTAAACGGACGTGCTGTGAATTAAGCGGAGGTCAACGATGGGTGGTCTTGCGGGGTTGCTCGTGCTGGTGCTGGACGTGATCGCGATCGTCGATGTCGTGAAGAGTGCGGCACCCACTAACCAGAAGGCGCTCTGGGTCATCCTGATTCTCGTGCTGCCCGTCATCGGCATGGTGCTGTACTTTCTGATCGGCAAGAAGCAGTGAGCGGAAACATTCAGGTACCGCGCATGACGGAGCGACCAAGGATCGGGAGGACGGCGAGCGATGTCTTACAGGTTAGACCTTCCTGTGGGCGCGGCGGAACTCAAGCAGCTGCAGCGAGATCACGCAATGATACGGGCAACGCTTCAACAGTTGAAGTCCACGCTCAACGGAGGGTCTTCCTACCTACCCGAAGACGGGACAAGAGCTCAACAGGAGACGCGGCAACTCTGCGCCGTGCTCGCCAGGCAGTTGAGAGCCCATAAGCTTGAAGCATCAGATGGATGCCCAAGAAGCGGACCTGTTTCCCTTCATGGAGCGAGCCTTGGCGGTCAATGGCCACAGCAACGGGGCAGTCCGGATGGAAGGAGGTCGTGGAATGAAGCGGGAGGAAGCATGGGAACGACCGGTTGCGAGTCGAGAATCGGCGACGGGTGTGATTGACGCACCATGAGCACTTGAGTGCCCAGGGGTGCAAACGAAAGCAACGAAGGAGACACAAATGGAAAACCTCGTGTGGTTTCTCTTGATCGGTTTGGTCGTTGGGTGGTTGGCAGGGCTCATTATGAAGGGCCGCGGGTTTGGGATCTTCGGCGACATCGTGGTCGGGGTGGTCGGGGCTATGTTGGGCGGGTGGTTGGCCGGCGTGACGGGGCTCGTTTCCTACAGCGCGCTTGGCGGCTTTGTGACAGCACTCATCGGCGCGGTGGTCTTGGTAGGCCTCATTGGTCTGGTCCAACGAGCCTGATCCGTGCAGAGGCTATGCTGAGAAACGTGGGCGGATGGTTGCCACGCGTGTGAATCGGTTCACAGGAACCATCCGCTCGAGTTTCTTATAGAACGCGAAACTCGCTCACGAGCAGGTCAATATGAAAAGCGCGAGAATTCTTTTAGCTGTCGTGTCCGTCATGGTATTAGGGCGCATGTCATACGCTCAGAACAGCACGGCGGTGCTGGCCCCTTCTTCTCAATCGGCGATTGATTTCAGGCTTGCCTTACGAGCGCTCTGGCAGTACCAAGTCACCTGGACGAGGAGCTATGTCGTTAGCGTGCTGTCTAACCTCGACGACGCCGATTCAGTAGAACGCAAGCTCGTGAAGAACCAGGAGCAGATCGGCAATGTCATCAAGCCGTATTATGGCGGCCTGGCGGGTAACCGGCTGGCCGTATTGCTCAGAGAGCACATCGTGATCGCCGTCGAAATCGTCAGGGCGATCAAGGCGAACGATCAGGACGCGCTACGCAACGCGCAGGCAACGGGCCGTGAGAACGCCAACGCTATTGCGAATTTGTTAAGCAGAGCCAAAAACCCTCTGTGGGACAGGCATTCATTAGAACAGGTATTCTACAAGCATCTGGAGTACGTCACCATGCAGGTTGACTATCGGCTCAAGCAGGATTGGGCCTCGGAAATCAGCGCCTATGATGCCGGGCTTCAGCATGTGCTGCTGCTCGCGGATATTTTGGCGGAGGGCGTCGTACGGCAATTTCCTGAGAAGTTTACGGAGTAGGACAAAACCGTGGAAGGGAGGTGAGCACAATGGCAAAGAAAAGCCGAGGGGGTCGAATAACCGCAGCGAAGCGGCGGGCCGCTAAGGCGCCCGGTGGGCGCGGAAGCGTGAAGAATCGTCGAGCTGGACGAACGATTATGGCCACGTAGAAACATCGGAGGATAGAAATGAACAAACAATTCCTTGCACTGGTGGTGCTGGGTGCGCTGGCTGCAGGATGCACCAGTGAGTTCTGGAAAGGCGGAGGCGCGGGCGCCGCGGCAGGGGTCGTCGGTACCGGTGCCGGCTATGAGCTTCGAGCGCGGCAGCAAATGCAACAGCTCGAAGCGGATTATAAAGCCGGACGTATCAACCAACACGACTATGAAACTCGGAAAGACCAGATCCAAAAAGGCTCAGTCTTCTATAACTAACGTCGGAAACCGCATCACATATGCGCGGAGCAGTTGATGGAGGGTCCCTGGATAAAAACCATCCTGACCGTCTTTGGCGTCCTCTTCGCGATCGGTGGCGCCGTCGGCGCCTTCCTGCAGGCCAAGTGGCTGCTTGATCAGCGCAGGACCTTGCGAGGGATTCTGGACGTATTGCAAGCCATGCGGGTCGACGGCATCAAGAGGCGGGTCATCTCGAATCCGGTGACGCCATCCCCGATGTTCAAGGATTGAGCTACGACGCGTCTGATGGCTCCAGAGTTCGAAGGGAAACGACTGGCGTAAGAATCGGTGAATGGGGGAACATGAACTGGAGGTCTGAGATGAGACCGAAGATCTTATTTGGGATGATACTGCTCGTTGTCGGGATTGCGGCATTGGCGTACCAGGGTATTACGTATACCACCAGAGAAAAGGCTCTCGACCTTGGCTCCGTCCAGGTGACGACTGAAACAACCAAAAATATTCCTTTCTCGCCGGTTGTCGGAGTGATCGCGCTGGTCGGTGGCATCGCGTTGCTGACCCTGAACACCAGGAAGGCCTGACATCGTGTCGCCGGCGTGCCTGAATAGCAACGGGAGGGCGAGATGGATAGAGCAGAATTAGAGATGCTCGTAGGCGCACAGGATGATGACCTGTTTGGCTCAGCACCCACCGAAACTACGGTCGTATTAGCACGCAGAGACGGGTCGTTAATGACACCGCTTGGGTTGGCGGCGGGAGAAGTGTTGATTGAGATTGAGTGGTCGGGAGCCGCGACGTTGCGTCAGCTCATCCGGAAATTGGACCGGCCAGTGTATCTGGTCATGATGGCGGTGGGGGTCCTCATCCGGCAAGGTTTGGTGCGGGCCACGCAGCGGGAGCTGGAGGTGCTCGTTGAGCCAATACTGGAATGGGTCAGAGTACCCCGGGTCAACGCCATGGCATCTCAGGCGTAGAACCGTGGAATACAGCCAAGGGTTTCTCTTGGGCAGACCGAGCTGACATGCTCCGCAGCCGGATCGCATGGTGGGCTGTGCGGTGGCTCGCCCGTTCGCAGGGGTTCCTCGATCCCGTTTCAGTGCTGAAGCAGCTGGAACAATTTGGGCAACCCGCTGACGTGCTAGCCCCCGGGGAACTGCTTCGGGCTGGTGCGGTGATGCATGCCCGGGGCATGATGAACACCCAGGCCATTCAGCATAACCTGGATTGGGTGTGGCCCTATTGGGTGGTCCGGCAGTTTGATCCCGCGGACCCCGCGTTTGTGCCGCGGGCTTTCTCGTTAACGCATATCAACCTGACCCATCGGAATTGGACCGCCGTCGGTCTGCCGGATGTCCCTGAGCTTCCCATCGTTGATCCGCGCGGCCTGGTGACCCCCTGGCTTGCCGGCTGGTCGTTGGATGGATGGATCGTGACGCATGACCGCCGGGCGCTCTTCCCCTCGCAGACGCTGACGGGATCTCAGCGATTGCTCCACGAAGGTAGGTTGACCGTGGTCACGGAGACGTGTCAGGGAGCCCTCACCCTGCGCTCGATGGCGGAGGTGATCGATGTGGGGGGCGTGCCCACCTGCCAGATCCGCCTGCTTGGATGGGCGGACACCGCCGGGTGGCTTGTGGCGGCCCTGCGCCCGTATAACCCGGAGGGCGTCAGCCCGATCCACCGCATTGACGTCGTATCGGATCGCACCGGCTGGATCGTGAATGGGCAACATCCGGTCGCATTTGCCGCCCCGCCGCAGCGCTTTGTTTCTTCCCATTACCGATTGGGCGATGTTGCCACCCAGCTTTCGATGACGAAGGAAGAGCCTCGAACCGAGTGTCCTGTCGGGTTGGCCACGGCAGCGGCGCTCTTTCCACTGGTGCCCGGGACCCCGGTAGAGGTCACGATCCATGTCCCACTGGTGGAGTCTCGCAAGCACGCGCACACCACCGCACACCCCATCGGCACGCTCTCCTCATGGGACCACGCGCTGGCCGGGCATTGCCTGTTGCAGGTGCCGGATGCTCACTGGCAGTTTTTGTATGAAACGGCGGTACGCACGCTGATTCTTCATGGGCCGGGAGATGTCTATGCCGGGCCGTACACCTACAAGCGCTTTTGGTTTCGCGATGCCGCGTTTATTATCCACGCGATGCTCTGCGCGGGGTTGACGCACCGCGCCGAACGCGCCCTGGACCGGTTTCCAAGCCGCCAGACCCCGCTGGGCTATTTCCGGTCGCAAGAGGGGGAATGGGATTCAAACGGCCAAGCCCTGTGGATCTTGCAGCGCTTCTGCGAGATGACGGCTCGTCCGCCGAAGCCGCAATGGTCGCACGCCATCGCCCGGGCCGGACGGTGGATTCAACGCAAACGGCTCTCCCCGCGCCTCACCCATCCACACGCCGGGTTGCTCCCAGCCGGCTTCAGCGCAGAACACCTGGGTCCGAATGACTACTACTATTGGGATGATTTCTGGGCGGTGGCCGGGCTGCGAGCGGCGGCATCGCTGACCGAGGCCGATCACCAGCCTTCGCTGGCCGACTCGTTTCGACGCGAGGCCGATGACCTGCTGACGTGTATTGATCGCAGTCTTGAGTTTGTCCGGCACCGCCTGAGTCATCTCGCCGTCCCCGCCTCCGTGTATCGGCGGATGGACGCTGGAGCCGTGGGATCATTGGCCGCCAGCTACCCACTCCAGCTGTGGGCGCCGGATGACTCCCGGATACAGACAACGGTCAATTTCCTGCTGACGAACTGTTTCTTCAAAGGCGGGTTCTTCCACAGCATCAGCCACTCCGGCATCAATCCGTATCTCACGCTCCATGTCGCCCAGGTGCTGCTGCGCTCAGCAGATCTGCGGCACCAGGAGGTAATGCGGGCGATCACCGAGCTGGCGAGTCCGACCGGCCAATGGCCCGAGGCCGTGCATCCCACAACGCGGGGTGGCTGCATGGGCGATGGCCAGCATGTTTGGGCCGCGGCGGAATGGCTGCTGATGGTCAGGAATAGCTTCGTTCGTGAAGAAGGGCGCGATCGCCTGGTGTTGTGTTCAGGTCTTCCGCCGGCTTGGTGTGATCAGCCGGCGACGTTCTCCTTCGGACCGGCTCCGACGTCCCATGGGACCGTGTCGGTCTCCGTACGCGCGGACGGCCAGACCATTGTGGTGTCGTGGAGCGGTCAATGGCATGCGTCCGTTCCGGCGATTGACGTGCACCTGCCCGGCTACCCGTGCATGGCCGCTCGGAGCCATCAGAGCGAAATGACCATCAAGCGGAACGCCCTCCAGGTGGGGGGATGAATATCCTGATGATGTCCAACACCTACACGCCGCTGGCCGGCGGCTTAGAGCGATCCATCAAGAGCTTTGCGACGGCCTACCGCAAGCGCGGCCACCGGGTCCTCCTGGTTGCTCCAGCGTTTGATCGCATGCCTCGCCGGGAGCAGGGCGTGCTTCGTGTCGCGGCTATTCCGCGCATTGGGGGCAGTGCCTTTTCCGCCCGCTTGCCGATCCCGGGCTTGCTGGAGCATGTGTCGGAAGTATTTCAGCCGGACGTCGTCCACGCACATCATCCGTTTCTCATGGGCGACACCGCGTTGCGAATCGCTTCTCTGAGACAGGTTCCACTGGTCTTTACGCACCATGTCTTATTCGAACAGTACACGCGGTGTCTGCTCCCTCTGCGCACAAACGTCGCTCAGCGGTTTGTAATCGATTTGGCTACCGGGTTCTCGAATCTGTGCGATCAGATCTTCGCCCCAAGCCAGAGCGTGGCCGAGTTGTTGCACAAAAGGGGGGTGACCGCGCCGGTTGACGTGGTGCCCACCGGTGTCGATCTGGCCCGCTTCAGGGGAGGAAACCGCGCACAACTGCGCAAGGCGGCCAACCTTCCGGCCGATGCCTTCGTCGTGGGGCACTTGGGCCGGCTGGCCCTGGAGAAGAATCTGCGCTTTCTGGCCACGGCAGTGGCTTCGTTTCTCCGCGAGGAACCGCGCGGGTGGTTTATCATCGGCGGTCAAGGGCCGGGCGAAGCGATGATTCGCCAGGTCTGCCGGGATGCTGGGGTGGATGGCCGATTGCGTGTGTTGGGAGAGCTCAAGGGCCACTGGCTCGCGGATGCCTATCATCTGATGGATGTTTTCGTGTTCGCCTCGCAGAGCGAAACCCAAGGCTTAGTCCTCGTTGAGGCGATGTCGGCCGGCGTGCCCGTGGTGGCCGTGGACGCGCCTGGGGTGCGCGATGTCGTCATCGACGGGCACAACGGACGGCTGTTGCCAACAGAGAACAGCCGCCAGTTTGCCGCAGCACTGCACGGGATAAGCGCTCTGACGGTCGGGCAGCGGGACGCGATGCTCCGGAACGTCTATGCCACCGCAAAACAACTGTCGATGACGCTCTGCGCGGAGCGGGCCCTCAAGTTCTACTCGGTGCTAATTGCCAGATCCCACAAGAGGCGTATCAAAGATGTGCGGTACTGGGCTCGGGTCAAGCGCAGTTTGCACACCGAGATGCTGATTCTGAAGAAGACCGTTCATGCCACACAGGTCCTGATCGAGGAGGCGTGCGCGCATGCGTAAGGGCCGCAACGGGTTTCTCAGATAGTGCTGAGGTTGCATGGTGGCATTTCTGGTAAATTGTGAAGTAATTGTCTATCATGAGGACAAAATAAGGCTGCTCACCGGCCTCCTCCAGCTCGGGGTCCCAGACGAAAGAGGCTTGCTGGAGGTTGAGTCTGGTCAGGGACTCTAATTTTTTGCCACCATCTTTCAGCTTCCATGCATCGACTTCTTGCGATAAACCAACCTAAAGATATCCCCGCCGCCTATCGCCGCAATGCCATCGGACGGCTGCTGGAGTATCACAACCTCGGCAGACCGTTCGAAACGTACTCCCAGGCCCAGCTCCTCATCGGCATGTGCATGGATAACCGCAAGCATCTGCGCATCCCGGATAACTTCGCCTTCATCCTTCGTGCGGGAGGCGCCAATTTACGCTACAGCGAGTTCAAAGTTTCCTATGCCATCGCCGTGGGCGACGTGTCGTCCATCGCGCTCATCGGACACACCAATTGCGGGATGGTCAATCTGGAGTCCAGGAAGAGCCTGTTTATTCAAGGCCTGATCAAACGGGGCGGCTGGAAGAAAAAGGACGCCAAAGAGCACTTTGCCAAGTTCTCGATGATGTTTGAGATCGGCAGCGAGACCGACTTCATCTTGAGCGAAGTGAAGCGCTTGCGCCGGCGCTACCCGAAAGTCACCCTCGCGCCGATGCTCTACAAGGTCGAGGATAATCGGCTGTATTTGTTAAAGGAAAAATAGAACCGTCCCCAATTTTTCTGCATAGCCTCTAATGTTGACCAACTTCAAGCGGCTTCGGCAGGTCCCGCGCGTGGTAGGCGAATGGTTCAGCCAGAGCGAATGGATGGTGCGGCTGCTGAACCTCTCGCGGGCCGAGGAGCCGCGCACCGAACGCGGCCTTGTGCTTATCCAAATCGACGGGCTGGGATTTGCCGAGTTCCGCCGCGGGTTGCAAAAGGGTGACTTGCCGTTCTTAAAGTGGCTAGGCTACAAGCAGCAAGGCTATGTCAGCGCCCCGCACTATTCCGGCCTGCCTTCGAATACCCCGGGCGTCCAAGGCGAGCTGTTCTACGGCGTCAAAACGTGCGTGCCGGCTTTCAGCTTTGTGGACCGCGCCACCCACCGCGTCTGCCATATGTTTGAGCCGGCCGCTGCCGCAGCCGTCGAGGCGCGCCTCGAGAAAGCCGGCGAGCCGCTGCTTGCTGCCGGCAGCTCCTATGGCAACATCTTTTCCGGCGGGGCCAAAGCTGCGCATTTCTGCTCGACGTCGATGGGCTGGACCGGTTTTCTGAAGGCGCTTAATCCCGTATCGTTATCGCTGGCCATCGTGCTGAACCTGCACATTGTCATTCGTGCGGCACTCCTGGCCGTCCTGGAGCTCGTGCTGGCGGTGGTGGACTGCGCGCGCGGGATGCTGACCAGCCAGCGCCTGCTGAAGGAGCTGGGTTTTATTCCGCTGCGTGTGGCTATCTGCATCGTGCTGCGCGAGGTCGTGACGGTGGCTGTGAAGGTGGATATCGCGCGCGGGCTGCGCATCATCCACGTGAACCTGGCAGGCTACGATGAGCAGGCCCACCATCGCGGGCCCCACTCGGGGCTGGCCCGGTGGTCACTGAAGGGAATCGACGGCACCATCCGCCGGATCTGGAAGGCGGCCCGCCGTGCCAGCCGGCGCGAGTACGAGGTGTGGATCTATTCCGACCATGGCCAGGAAAACACGCTGCCGTATGCGAAAGAGCATGGCCGCTCGATCCAGGCCGCGGTGACCGCGGTATTCGAGGGCCAGCTCAAAGAGCGGGGTTGGGGCATCGAGCATCCCCAGGGCGCGTCGCACTGGCGGGCGAACCTGCTGTGGACGTCGAAATTGGCGACGCCGGGACCCGAAACGGGAGAAAGTGTCGCGCCGCGCGTCATTGTGGCTGCCATGGGACCGATCGGGCACATCTACGCGCCTGAAGAGGTCTCTGCCGAGGCTCAGCATCAGCTCGCCGAAGCACTAGTGCGCGAGGCCAAGATCCCCCTCGTGATGGCTGCGGCAGCCCCCGGCCGGGCGCGTGCCTGGACCGTGGAGGGGACTTTTGAGCTTCCCAACGAGGCGCACAAAGTGATGGGCGAGGATCATCCGTATTTGACTGAGGTTGCCGATGACCTGGTGAGCCTATGCCACCATCCGGATGCCGGGACGTTTGTCATTTTCGCCTGGCGCGCGCGCACGCCGGGTACTTTTCCGATGGAATTCGGCTCGCATGCCGGACCAGGGCCTGAGGAGACAAACGGGTTTGCGCATTTGCCGGCGGACGCCGTCACCTTACCGAAGGATCGCGCATACGTGCGCAACGATGATTTGCGCAAAGCGGCCCGCCGCATCCTGGTGCACGCGTCATGACGACGACCGTTGACTGCCCATACTGCGGGGAGTCGCTTGAGATCACCGTGGACACATCAGTGCGCCAGCAGGACTATATCGAAGATTGCCAGGTGTGCTGCAAGCCGATTCAGTTCCGGATTCACGTGGACGCAGACGGCCAAGCGCGCATTGACGTGCGTAGCGAGGATGAATAATGACTGAAATGCTATCCAAAACCTTTGCTGAGCGGGTGGCGGCCAGTATCGAGCTGCTGGAAGCGATCAAGGCCGACCGCGGGTTGCTGGCGCAGCTGCCAGAGGAGACGGTAATTCGATTCCTCACCGCCGCCGGGCAAATCGCGAGACCGGATCGGGTAGGGCAAGAGCAACTGTGGAAAGCGCGGCAGCTGAGAAAACAAGTAAAGCGCCGCGCGCAGTTCGAGGCCCTTCAGCGCCAGCTCGACAAGACAGGGATCCGCCGGCAACGGCAACAGCAAGTCTTCCCGACACCATCCCCCACAGCGGCAATTCCAGCCCCCACACCACCCATCGAACTCAGCGAGCCGGTGGACTGCTACATCTGCAAATACCCCTACCGCCAGGCGCATTCTTTCTATGACTGGCTCTGCCCATCCTGCGCGGAGTTCAATTGGCAAAAGCGGCATCAAACCGCGGACCTGTCCGGCCGCGTCGCCCTCATCACTGGGGCGCGTGTGAAGATCGGCTACCAGGCGGCCATTAAGCTGCTGCGGGCCGGAGCGCGGGTCATTGCGCTCACACGGTTTCCCAAAGATGCCGTGGCGCGCTATGCCAAGGAGCCGGATTTTGGCGTCTGGGGAGATCGCCTTGAGGTGTATGGGCTTGATTTGCGCCATACCCCGAGTGTCGAGGTCTTTGCCGCGCATGTGAAGACGGTCTATGACCGCCTGGACTTCCTCTTCAATAACGCCTGTCAAACAGTGCGCCGCCCGCCGGATTTCTATCAGCATCTCATGGATGGGGAAACCCAGTCGCTGGAAGCACTGCCAAGCGTTGCGCGTCGAGTGCTGGCCAACCATGAGATCCTGCGCAGCCAGAGCCGGGTCCTGGCACCTGAGGCGCGGACCCGAGGGTTGCAACATTCGGCGGCGCTCTCTCAGCTGCCTTTGCTCGAGGGGGAAGGCGAGCGGGGCAATCAACTGTTTCCCGCCGGCCAACTCGATGCGGATTTGCAGCAGATCGATTTGCGCAAGCATAACAGCTGGCGGTTGCCCCTAGCTGAAGTATCGGCTATTGAGCTGCTCGAGGTGCATCTGGTGAATGCGGTTGCGCCGTTCATCCTGAACGCGCGGCTAAAACCGCTGATGCTGCGGTATCCTTCCAAGGATAAGCACATCGTCAATGTCTCGGCCATGGAAGGGCAGTTTTATCGCACTCGCAAGACGGATAAGCACCCCCATACGAACATGGCCAAGGCGGCGCTAAATATGATGACGCGCACCTCAGCGGCGGATTATATCAACGATGGGATTCACATGAACAGCGTGGATACCGGATGGATCACGGATGAAGACCCGGCTGAGCTAGCGGAGCGCAAACGGGTGACGCAGGGGTTTCACCCGCCGCTGGACCATGTGGACGCTGCGGCCCGGATATGCGACCCGATCTTTTCCGGATTTCTTACCGGGCAGCATGTGTGGGGGCAATTCTTGAAAGACTACCAGCCCGCACGGTGGTAGGATTTCATGTACGGAGGGGGATATGTATCGACTCTCGTTAGCTTGCTCAACGCTGTGTGTTGCCCTCGTGGTCTTACTTCTAGGGCGGGTGGAGGCAGCGAGCGACTGGCCCAGTCACAATATTCTCGACTACCCGGATCGCATGACCCAGGAGGGCATCACAACAGCTGGGAAGATCCTCACCTCTGGGGAGGTTGAGAAGCTCTTTGGCGCTCCTTTGAAAGGGAGCGTTGCCAAGATGGCCTGGATTGTCGTCCAGAGCGATGGCGACGACTCGTTCAGAATTGCGGAGGTGGAAGGGAAGACTTCGATTTGGAATGTTGCTGTCGCGCTTTCTCGAGGTCAACCAAGGAAGGCGGGTGGAGGCTTGTGGAGCGTGCTTGCCATTCCACGCAAGGTTATCGGGGCGCCATTTATCGGCATCGGTGGGATCGCATGGTTATTCGCCGGAGGTCCGTCGGACAGCTCAGCTCCATCATTCGGCAAGGGCATCGCATTGGTCTTGAGCCCATTCGCGATATTAGGAGACTGGATCTACCCCGATGATGCTTCAAGGTTAGCCAGCGCGGCGCTAGACAAGCAATTGACAGGGTTCGCGATTGACCATTCCGCTGACAAGGAGTATCCGGCCCATTCCAGCACCCACGGGATGGCGTATCTGGCACCAACAACCGAGCAGGTTGTCTTGCAGATCGTCACTGGATCAGGGAAGCGCCTGACATTTAGAGTCATGCCAAAATAGGGGACGGTTCTGAGAAGGTTGCGGCGGGTCGGGCTACTAGAAGTTGAGAGTGGAATTGAAGGCGTTCATGGAGTCCCCGACGGCCTGCAGCATGCGCATCGTGAGTTGAATCAGTAGGACGGTGTAAACGACCGCAACGAGCGTGAGGGCGATTTGGATCCCTCGAGACAGCCGGGGGTTCTTCCAGACCAGGGGCAGTGCGAAGGGGCCTAAGACGAAGAACAGCATGAAGAGGACGACCCACACGTTGTGGTACCATTTTGGGTTCTGTGAGGCAGGGATGGCGTGCGTCCGGTTCAGTGGGGCTCCGCACTGGCCGCAGTAGTTCGCGCCTGGTGCAGCAACCGCCTCGCACATGAAGCAGATTCTCGATGTGACCGGTTCATCCATGATGCCTTCCATTGTACGCCATGAATCAGCTATCTCGATACAATGACTGACTCTAACCCGGAAGTTCTCACGCTTGAGGAAGTCAACGAGGCGCTGCCGCAGGTGATTCCGATCCTGGAGCGGCTGCAGAAACTGCAGCGGGCGATTATCGAGGGAGAGGAAGGCAACGGCCACACCCGGGTTGCCGTGACGGCGCGGCAGGATCAGCTCGTGGCCGAAGCCCAGGAGACTTTCAATCAGCTCACGAGTTTCGGCGCCATGCTCAAGGATATGGACAGCGGCCTGGTGGATTTTTACGGGGAGCGTGACGGCCAGCTCATCTTGCTGTGCTGGCGGCTTGGGGAAGAGCCGCGCATCCGGTTTTGGCACGCGCTCGAGGGCGGGTTTACCGGCCGCCGGCCGGTAGATGAACTGATCCGATAGCGAAGAAAATTCCGGTGACGCCGTGCCGCCGCCAGTTTGTTTCGCTTGATCCGGCGCATCGTCTCCGATAGAATTAGGATCACAACTCGTTTTGCCAAAGGGTTCGGGCGCCTGCCGCCCGAAGGGTCTTTTTGGTGGTCGGGCCGCCATCTCGCATCAGCTGGATGGCGGTCCGTTTTTTTGTGGCCGGCGAAGGAGTGGCACGGCGTGATCCTCGAGGACGGTTCTGACGAAAGCGAGCTGCCGCTGGAAGAGCCGGAGTCCTGGCGGCCGCCGGTGGCCTGTCCCCAGTGCCGGCAAACCGACACGCGGTTTGTCTCGATGCGGTATGAGGTCTTGGTGTACGAATGCGCGTTGTGCGAGATCCAATTCGAGGTAGAGCCCTAGGGGATGAGGAGATTGTGCGTTCCATGGTGAAGCGGTCTTACGTGGAGGTGCGGGATGGATATTGAATCACCGGAGGACATTCTCCGTCAGGGCAACCAGCTGATGCGCCGGCTGCCGAAGATGATTCTCCCGGCGGTCCTGGCGGCGGCGGGTCTGTGGCTGGCCACAGGGTTCTATATGGTCAGCCCTGGCGAGGTCGGGGTGGTCCGCCAGTTCGGCAAGGAGGTGCGGCGCACGGAGCCGGGGCTGCGCTACCGCCTGCCGGTGCCCATCGAGCAGGTCAATATCGTCAATGTCGAGCGCATCCAGCGCGCGGAAATCGGCTTCCGGACGGATGACCGCGGCGGCCGATCCGGGGTGCGGCGCGTCTCCCAGGAAGCGCTCATGCTCACCGGCGATGAGAACATCGTCGAAGCGCAGCTCATCGTCCAGTACCAGGTGAAAGACCCCTCACTCTACCTGTTCCGCGTGTACAATCCGGATGAGGTGCTGGGTTCCTCCACCGAAGTGGCCCTGCGCAGCATGGTGGGCAATGCCACGATCGACGACCTCCTGACCGTCGGGCGGGAGAAAGTGCAAATCGAAACGCGCGACTTCCTCCAGCGGCTGCTGGACGCGTACAACACCGGGCTGCGGGTCACCGAGGTGCGCCTGCAGGTAGTCGACCCGCCCGAGCAGGTCAAGGACGCTTTTCACGAAGTGGTGCGGGCGCGGGAGGATCGCGAGCGACTCATCAACCAGGCGCAGGGCTACCAGGAGGACATCATCCCCAAGGCCCGCGGCCGCGCGGAACAGATGATCCGCGAGGCTGAGGCGTTCAAGGAGGAGCGCGTCCTGCGGGCCCAGGGAGATGCGGCGCGCTTCACGGCGCTCCTCACGGAGTACCGCAAGGCCAAGGAGGTCACGCGCACGCGCCTCTACCTCGAGGCGCTGGAGCGGACCTTGCAGCCCATCAAGAAAATCATCATCGATCCGCGAGCGACGGGCGGGATTGCGCCGCTCCTGCCGCTCGCCCCCTTGCAGATCGGCGAGATCAAGTAACCCCACGGGAGACTGTCCATGATGCGAGCGGTCCTGTCTCTGCTGCCCATCCTGGCGGTGCTGGGCATCCTGCTCACACCGCAGGTGTGCTTCATTGTCAACGAAACCGACCATGTGATCATTACGCAGTTCGGCGAGTACAAGCGGACGATTCAGCAGCCCGGGCTGTACTTCAAGCAGCCGGTCGTGCAGGCGGTGCACCGCTTCGAGCGTCGGATCCTCTCGAGCGACGCCACTCCGGCGGAGTACCTGACCCTGGACAAGAAACGGATGGTGGTCGACCACGTCACCCGCTGGCGGATCACCGATCCCCTAATGTTCTTCAAGACGGTGCGCGACCTCTACGGCGCGCGGGCGCGGCTGGATGACGTGGTCTTCTCCGAGCTGCGGCGGGCCATCGCCGAGCGGGAATTCGTCAATCTCATCTCCTCGAAGCGCGAGCCGGTGATGGAGGCGGTCGCCAAGAGCGCGGCCGTTCAGGCCAAGCAGTTCGGCATCGAGATCGTCGATGTGCGCATCAAGCGGGCGGACCTGCCGCCGGAGGTCCAGCAGAGCGTCTTCGCCCGCATGGTGGCCGAGCGCGAGCGCATCGCCAAACGCTACCGGTCCGAAGGGGAAGAGGAAGCGGCGAAGATCCGCGCCGAGACCGACAAGCAGCGCACAATCATCCTGGCCAAAGCCTACGAGGAAAGCCAGAAGCTTCGAGGAGCCGGCGATGCGGAGGCGGCCCGCATCACCGCCGAAGCCTTCGGGCAGGATACGGAGTTCTACCGGTTCACCCGAAGCCTTGAGACCTACGAAACCGTGCTGTCCAAGGAGGGCCAGCTGATCCTTTCCTCCGAGTCGGAGCTACTCCGCTACCTGCTCGCGGCCCCCGCAGGTTCTTCGGGAGACTCTCGGTAGACCGCGGCGCACGGGTTGAGTAGAATCATGGGGGCGGCTGTTCGCCCGCGTAGGCTGCGCAGACTCGACGAGAGGAGCTATATCTGTTCATGAAGCACCACATCGCGATTTCGGGGTCCTACGGCGGCATGAACCTGGGTGATGAGGCGATCCTTGAGGGAATCCTGAAAGAACTCCGCTCCTCCATGGAGGTGGACGTCACCGTGTTCTCCCGCAACCCCAAGGACACGGAAGAGCGGCACAAGGTGCGCGCGGTGCCCATCCGCGAGATGCACAAGGACGATGTCTTCGAGGAGCTGAAGCGGCTCGATCTGTTCGTGCTCGGCGGCGGGGGCATTTTATTCGACGGCGCTGTCGAGGGCTTCCTGCGGGATGTGAACTGGGCCAAAGAGCTGCACGTGCCGGTGATGGTGTATGCGGTCAGCGCGGGCCCGCTGGAGGCCCCAGCCTCGAAGCAGCTGGTCGCGGAGGTCATGAACAAGGTCGACAAGATCACGGTGCGCGAAGCCGAGGCCAAGCGGATCCTGCATGACCTGGGCGTGAACCAGGACATCGAGGTCACGACTGATCCGGCGCTGCTGCTGGGCCCGCAGACGTTCACGAAGGAGATGCTGAAGAAGGAAGGCATCCAGCCGGACGTGCCGCTGGTGGGGTTCTCGGTGCGCGAACCCGGCCTGGCGGCGCCCGAGCTGAACATCGAGCAGTACCACGCCATCCTCGCCAACGCCGCCGATTTCGTCGTGGAGCGGTTTGACGCGCAGATCCTGTTCGTCCCGATGGAGCGCGGCGAGAACCGCGACCCCCAGCATTCGCATGCCGTCATTTCCAAGATGGCCAACGCGCAGCGGGCCAGCGTGCTGAAGGGCGAGTATAGCTCGGCCCAGGTGCTGGGCCTGGTGGGGCATATGGCTTTCACCGTCGGGATGCGGCTGCACTTCCTGATCTTTTCGGGCATTCAGAAGGTGCCGTTCGTGCCGCTGCCGTACGCGTCGAAGGTGTCCGGTTTCCTCGCGGACCTGGACATGTCCTCGCCGCCGCTCGCGGCGCTTAACATCGGGAAGCTGTGCGCGTTCATCGACCGCTCGTGGGATCTGCGCAGCAACACCCGGAAAAAGCTCGAAGAAAAAATCCCCATCCTACAGGAGCGGTCCCGCCGGACGAACCAGATCCTGTGCGAGATGCTCCGGTCGATCACCCCGAAACCCCCCGCCGCCTGAGCCCGTCGCATGCCGGTGCTGCGCCGCCCCGCCCACGAGCGCGCGGTTGAGCTGCCTCCCCGCCAAGGCCTGCTCGCGGCCGAAACGGACGTCTTGGTGGTGGGCGGCGGGCCCGCGGGCCTGGGCGCTGCGACGGGCGCTGCCGGCGGCGGCGCCGATGTGATTCTAGTCGAGCGCTACGGATTCCTGGGCGGCAACGCGACCGCCGCGTTGGTGATGCCGCTCATGTCGTTCCACACGCAGCGGCCACGGCCTGAAAAAGAAGGCTCGGTGGATCTCCTGCGCACGGACCACGGCCGGGGCGAGCCCGTGATTGCGGGCGTCGTGAGCGCGCTGATTGAGCGGCTCGTGAAAGCCGGCGGCGCGATCCCCCCTTCCATGAAAACCGGCTATACGGTCCCCTTCGACCCGGAGGTGTTCAAGGCCGTGACGCTGGATCTGCTGGACGACGCGGGCGTGCACTTCCTGCTCCATGCGTTTGCCAGCGGGGTGCTCAAAGAGGGGTCCCGCGTGGATGGCGTCATTTTTGAAACCAAGTCCGGACCGATCGTGATCCGCGCGCGGGTCGTCGTCGATTGCACGGGCGACGGCGACATCGCCTCGTACGCAGGCGCGCCGTTCGAGGTCGGACGCCATGACGACCGGCTGGTGCAACCCATGACGCTGATGTTCCGCATGGCGGAGTTCGAGCGCGCGGCGTTTGAAGGCTACGTGAAAGCGCACCCGGACCAATGGCGGGGCGTGCACGGGCTTTGGGACCTCATCAAACAGGCGGCCGCGGCCGGGGAGCTCGAGTTGCCGCGTGAAGACCTGCTATTTTTCGCGACGCCGCACGACCGGGAGGTCAGCGTGAACAGCACGCGCGTGACGCGGGTGCTTGGCACCGACGTGTGGGATCTCTCGCATGCGGAGTGGCAGAGCCGCCGGCAGATGCGCCAGATCGTGGCGTTTTTCCGGCGCTACGTGCCCGGCTTCAAGGACGCGTATTGCGTGCAAAGCGGCGTCAACGTCGGCGTGCGCGAAACGCGGCGGGTCCTTGGCGACTATCAGCTGACTGCCGACGACATCCTGACCGCCCGCAAGTTCCCGGATGTCATCGCGCGCAGCGCCTATCCGATCGATATCCACAATCCGGAGGGCACGGGCACGTACTTGAAGCATCTGCCGCCCGGCGAATCGTATGACATCCCGATGCGCTGCCTCCTGCCGCGCGAGGTGGACGGGCTGCTCGTGGCCGGCCGCTGCATCTCGGGAACGCATGAAGCCCACTCATCGTACCGGGTGATGCCAGTCTCCATGGCCATCGGCCAGGCGGCCGGGGTGTGCGCCGCGATCGCAGCGGAAGGCGACACCCTGCCGCGTCGGGTGCCGGTGGAGGCCATTCAAAAAGAGCTCCTGCGCCAGGGCGCTAACCTGCGCGAACTCGGACAGCCGGCATAACCCACAGCGCGAGGAATTGTAGGGCGGGTTTGCCGGCCGCCAGCCCGTGGATAATTTGGTTCGATAAATACGAATATCGTTCCGCTATACTAGAAGAAACACACAGGAGGTTCCAATGGGACAACTTGGACGAGAGATCATTAAGGATGTGGACGTCAAAGCGGTCATCAAGGAGCTGAAGGCCGCGTACGCGGATGAATGGCTGGCGCACTACAACTACCTGCATGCGGCGCAGGTCGCCACCGGGCTCAACGCGCCGCCGGTCGCCTCGATGCTGACCACGCGGGCTGCGGATGAGCTGATGCACGCTATGCGGCTGAGTGAGCGGATCCAGGAGCTGGGCGGAGCGCTGCCGGAGGACTGGGCGGAAATCCCCAAGCTGTCCAACACGCCGAAGTTCGTGCTGCCCAAGAACACCTCGGACATGAAGGGCCTGCTCAAGGCGGTGCTGAAGGCCGAACGATCGGCGATCACGACGTATCAGAAGCTGTCGAATATGACCCGCCACCGGGACACCGTGACGCACGAACTGGCCGAAGAGCTGCTCGCCGATGAGGTCAAAGACGAGGAGCACACGGAGAACTTGATCGGCGAGTAAGTTTGCCGGTCTTTCCTCATGACAAACGCTCCGGATGAGGATTTTATCGTCTATCCGCCCAAGGCCAAGACGCTCGGCTGGGTGGCTGTGGGGCTGGCATTGACCGTCATGTCCGTGCTCATCGTGATGTTTCACGATGCCATGCGGGTGGGAACGCTCATCGTTTGGATTTCAGGCTTCGGCGCGCTCTTCTTTGGGCTCGGCACCGTGTACATGGCGTATCGATTCAGCGTGCCAACACCGGCGTTGGTCGTCAACCGGCAGGGCATCCTTGACCGTTCCAGTCTGGCCGGCATGGGGATGATCCCTTGGGAAGAGATCGCTGCCGTGGTACCCTACCGGATGAATCACCAAGACCTGGTGGGCATTGTGCCGAAGTCGCTGGATGCGCTGCACTCACGCGTCGGACCGCTGCAGCGCATGACGCTGCGCTCCAATCAGGCGTTCGGGCTGCCTCCCGTGAACATTGCCACAGGTTTATGGGGCGTGTCGGCTGAGCATGTTGTGCAGATCATCCGCTTGAAGCATCCTGCCGTGCGAATCGAGGAGCATCGGTCGTAAGCGTTTGCGTCGTTAAACTGTAGGACAAGCAAGGGACGTTTCTCGCTGTGAGAAGCGTCCCTTGCTGTTTGATGACACTCCTGTCATGTTCGCGTCATTCCCGCGTTAAGTCTTCCTGCTAACCTACCCGCGATACCAAGCACCTGAAGCGCAAGGAGGGTCCCATGAAATCGACAATGATCGCGATGCTCTTCGGCATAGCGCTGGTGCAGTCCGGGTGCGCTGCCATGTGGGCGGGGGCCGGAGCTGCAGGCGCTGCGACAGGCTACGAAGCCTATAACAAGCGCGAGCTCAAGAAGCTGGAGGGCCAGCGGGATCGTGGGGAAATCAGTGAAGACGAGTTCGGCCGACGCAAGGATGCGGTTGAGGACCGGTCGGTCGTTTACTAACAGGGGGGTGGGAGATGGGTGATCGAGGACGGGTTGTTGTTATGCTTGCGGCAGCCGGCGCAAGCTTAGTGGCGGCGCAAGCGCTGGTATTCGCCATGGGGCAGTCGTACGAGTCGAAGCCGGAACAGAAGGCTGAGCAGAAGCAGGCCCAGCGTCAAGCGACGACGGAGGAGAAAGCCGCCGCGGAGCGCCGCGCAGCCCAGCTGCGCCAGGACATGGCTGATGTTGAGACCAAATTCCGCCAGCAGCAGTCTCAAGCTGAGAGCGAAGCCACGCGGCAGCAAGCCGAGCTGGACGCCAAGTGGAAAAGCGAACGGGAAAAGCTCCAACAATCCAAGCAGCAGGAGCTAAGCGCTGCGGCCGGCGGTCAGCAGCGCCAAGCGATCGAAGCGAGATTCCGCCAGCAGGAAGACGTGCTTAACGGCAAGTTCAAAGAACAGAAACAGGACGTTGAGAGCCGGTTGCGCGAGCGGCGCGCGGAGTTCCAGCGGCAAGCCGAGGAGCGCAAGCGCTCGATCAACGACCAGCTGTCAAGCGTGCGGACCAGCCTGGGAGCGACGGCAGAACAGCCCTTTGAGCGGGTGAGGGAGCAAGCGGACCAGATCGGGGAGCGCTACGCGCAACGGGAAGAAGAAGCCCGCGCCGCGCAGCCTCAGGAATTTACAGAGAGCGAGGAGGTGGCAGGGACTATCACCGCCATCGATGCGCAGGAAGGCGTGCTTTCCATCGATCAGGCACCTGATGTGAGCGGGCCCAACGCGCAGGCGCTGGCCGAGGAGTCTCCCGCCAAGCTGATGGTCGACCAAAAGACGACCGTGATGAACGGCCAACAGCGACTGGCGCTGAACAGCCTCAAGGTGGGCGACCAAGTCAGGATCACAGTGGTCGATTCGCAGGACGGCCGGCTGCTCGCGCGCACGATTATGATCGAGCAGATCCCCGGCCCCCGGGTCCAGCCGAGAGGCTATCCTTGACGGGGAGTCGCCAGCAGCGACTGGATGAACTTCTCCGCAGGCAGCGGAAGGTCAGCATCCCTGCGCGTCAGAATCTTGATGGGATGCTCAATCGGGCCTTCGATGATCTCCAGCTGCCTGAGCGTGCCGGAGCGCACCTCACTGGCTACGGTGTCTCGGGGCACGACCGAGACGCCCATTTCCACCTCGACCGCCCGCTTAATGAGCTCGACGTTGTCGAACTCGTGGACGGGGGTGAGCGACACGCCGGCTTTTCGCAGGACCTGATCCAGCGTCCGCCGCGTCTGCAAGCCGCTGTGCATGGCGATGAACGGCTGAGCCTTGAGCCGCGTCAGGCTCACGCGCCGCCGGCCGGCCCAGGGATGCTTGGGGGAGACGATGATCACCATCCGGTCGTTCTTAAACAGCTCCGCCTTGAGCAGCGGATGAGGGTCCGGATACGCGATGACGCCCACATCCGCGCGCCCGGTCAGCAGCGCTTCAGACAGCTCTACCGGGGGCAGGTAGGCGAGTTGCAGGTCGATTTTCGGATGCTGCTTCAAAAACGCCGTCACGTGCGGAGCCAGCTCGTACAACCCCACCGTCAGCGTTGCCGCGACGCGCAGCGACCCGGCCACTTCGCGCGGGGGTTTCTTGAGCGCCGCCTCAAGCTGCGCATAGCGGTGCAGAATCTCTCTGGCCGCCACGTACACCATGCGGCCAGCCCGCGTCAACCCCACCTGCCGGTTTCGCCGGTCGATCAGCGGATGGCCGAGCTTTTCTTCCAGGGCCTTCAGGTGCTGGCTGACGGCCGACTGGGTCATGAAATTCCTGCGGCCCGTCTCCGTGAAGCTGCGCGTGTCTACCAGGTCATAAAAGATTTGCAGGGAGCGGATCATGAGCACTCCTGAATTAGGATAGCTTATGAACAAGCATAAGATTATTCATTGGAATAATACCATGCCGATATGGGAAACTACAAGCAAGGGCGCAGGAGGTGCGAATGTTTGTGTTCGACCCCGGTCAGTATGCCCTCAGCTTGTACGCGCTGCCGACGGCGGTGACGACGGTGCTCGTGCTCGTGCTGGGCATCGCCGTGCTCGCGCAGGAATGGCGCTCGCCGGTGGGGCTGGTGTTTTTCTGCGTCACCCTGGCGATCGGGATCTGGCAGTTCGCGTTTTCCTTCATGTACTGCGCCACGACCCCTCCCGTCGCGCTGCAATGGGCCAAGCTGGCCTATCTGGGCGTGCCGTTCATCCCGGTGGCTATCTTTCATTTCACGGTGGCAGTGCTGCGACGCTACGCGCGCTATCAACGCGCGATTTGGCTGGCCTGGATCACGTCGGCGGCGTGCGCCGCGGCGATCCTGAATACCGACCTGCTGGTCGCCGGCGTGTACCGGTACTGGTGGGGGTATTACCCCCGCTACGGGTGGCTCAGCGCGCCGTACCTGATCTACTTCTTCGGTTTGATGATCTTCAGCCTGCGCCTGTTCTGGGTCGAGCACCGGCAGACGATTCCCGGCACGACCCATTGGCACCGGACCCGCGCCCTCCTCATCGCGTTCAGCATCGTGTACCTGGGCTCCTTCGACTATGTGGCCAAGTACGGCGTGGCGTTCTACCCCTTCGGCTATATCCCGGTGTGCGTGTTCGTGGTGCTGCTGGCGAGGGTGTTGTGGCGCTACCGCTTCGTCGACATCACGCCGGAGCTGGCCGCAAAACAGATCATCAACACCATGGTCAATCCGCTCATGGTGTTGGATCGAGAGGGGTTGATCCGCATCGTGAACACGGCGAGCTGCCAATTGTTCGGCAAATCCGAAGTGGAGCTTGTGGGCCATCCGGTAGCCGCTGCCCATCCGGCGTTTCTTTCGCCGGACGACCTGCACGCGCTGCTGAAGCAAGACCGCGTGCACGATTACGAGCTCATGCTGCCGATGACGCCGCATGGCACCAGAGTCGTGAGCCTCTCGGCCTCGGTCATGCGCGACCAGCGGCAGGAGCCGATGGCGACCGTGTGCATCCTCACCGATGTGACCGAGCGCAAGCGCGCCGAGCAGGAATTGCAGCGGGCGCATGGGGACCTGACGCAATCGCACGAAGAACTGAAGTCAGCACATTTGCAGTTGATCCAGGCGGCCAAGATGGAGTCGGTGGGTCGGCTGGCGGCCGGCGTGGCTCATGAAGTGAAGAACCCGCTGGCGGTGATCCTCCAAGGCGTGGATTACCTGTCCCGGCGGATTAACGGCGATGGTGATGCCACCCTGGTTTTGCGCCACACCGCCGATGCCGTACGGCGGGCAGATTCGGTGATTCGGGGGTTGCTCGACTTTTCCACTTCGCGGGAGCTGGAGTTGAGCGCAGAAGATCTCAACAACATCGTGGAACAGGCTCTCCTGCTCGTCAAACATGAGCTGGACCGCTCGCACATCACGCTGCTGAAGCGGTGGAGCGAGCGGCTGCCGCGCGTCTACGTCGACCGGCATAAGATGGAGCAGGTCTTCGTGAACCTCATCATGAACGCGATTCAAGCCATGCCTGCGGGCGGCACGCTGGCGATTCGGACCTCGACCAAGCGGCTCACGGCGGCAGGGCATGACGTCGGCCAGCGCGGAGAAGACCGGTTCAAGGTCGGCGAGACGGTGGTCGTCGCGGAAATCGAGGATACCGGTCCTGGAATCCCAGAGAAATTTTTGGAGAAGGTCTTCGATCCGTTCTTCACGACGAAGCCAACCGGCAAAGGCACCGGATTAGGGCTGACCGTGACGAAGAAGATCATCGAGCTGCACGAAGGGATGATCGGCGTGGAGAATCGCGCTGAGGGCGGTGTGCGCGTCACGCTGACGCTGAAAGCCAAAGCGGGGCAGGGCGATGAGCAATAAACGGCGCATTCTGCTGATCGATGACGAAGAGATCTTCACCCAGCTGCTCAAAGCGAATCTCGAGGCTACGGGCCGCTACACCGTGCAGGTGGAAAATCAGGGCTCGCTCGGACTGGCTGCTGCGCGCGCCTTTGCGCCTGACCTCATTCTGCTGGACGTGGTGATGCCGGATATCGACGGCACGCAGCTCGCGATGGCGCTGCAGGCCGATCCCAAACTACAAGGGATGTCGATCGTCTACCTGACGGCGGTCGCTTCAAGCCGAAGCCCCCAAGCTTCCGCTCTGCGCGGCCAAACGGTGTTGGCCAAGCCAGTCGCAACCGAGGAGGTGCTGGCGTGCCTGGAGCGAATAACGCGCAAACTTGAACGCGATGCGGATTCGGGAGTGCTGTCCTCCGAGATGGCACCCTCTGTGGAGCTGACACAAGAGGAGGGATGACGATGGCCACGACGAGACAGAGACGCATCCTGGTGGTTGAGGACGACGAGTCGCTGGCGCAGTTGCTGAAAATGGAGCTGCGCTCGGAGGGGTTCGACGTGCGCGTGGAGACGCGCGGCGCCTTGGCGCTGAGCTACGCGGCGGAGAATCCGCTGGATCTCGTGATCCTCGACCTCAAGTTGCCGGACATCAGCGGCTACGAGGTCGCGAAGGAGCTGCGCAAGCTGTACCATCCCTGGGTGTTGCCGGTCCTGATGCTGACCGGCATGGATAAGCCAGCGGACCAGCTGCGCGGATTCGCGCACGGCGCGGACGCGTACCTGGTCAAGCCTTACGACCCGGAAGAATTCCGCAAGACCGTGGCGCTACTCCTGGGCGAACCGGCAAAAAATTAATTAATAAGAAACCACGGTGTTATCTTATTTCCTGACACTTTGTCTGGATCGTGCCACAGCCGCCTGGGGCGGGAAGTGGGGCCAAAAGGCATTATATTTCCTTATGCAAGCTTAAATTGTAAGGTATAATGCTTCAATAAATTTTGGCACAGGACATGCTTCCTCTGTGTGTGGGAGCACAGAGGAGCAACGTGGTGGCAAGGTTGCAACGCCTTTACAACACAATACCAAACGCTCTTGATGACGCCTCCACCCCACTGGAGAGCGTCAGCTTCCGCGTCGCGGAAACGGTGCACGATTTGAAGGCCGCGACGCGCCTAGTATACCGCGAGTACGTGCGGCGCGGCTACGTCAAGCCCAACCCCTCCGAACTGAAGCTCTCCTTGTTCCACGCGCTGCCGGAAACGACCACCTTCATTGCCGAGCACCAGGAGTACGGCGTGGTCGGCACCGTTGCGCTCATCGAAGATTCTCCGCTGGGATTGCCGATGGACGAAGCGTACCAGCCGGAGCTGAACGCGCTGCGCCGCGATAACCAGCACCTTGCCGAAATCTCCATGCTGACCTTCGCCCAGGCCGTGCGGCGCCCGCGGACCGGCCTGGCGGCGTTCCGGGCGACGCAGCTGCTGATGGCCATGCATCTGTTCAAAGTGATGTTCGACTACTTGCGCAAATGCACGACGGTCAGCGAATTAGTCGCCTGCTTCAATCCGCGCCACGATATTTTGTACGAGTTTCTCGGGTTGCGGCGGCTGGGCGGGTTGCGGCCGTATTCCGTGGTCAACGGCAAGCCCTCGACCGCGCGCCGCCTGAACGTCGCCGAGACCGAGCGGCTTGCCGAGCGTGAGCCGGTGATCCGATTTTTCTACCAGGCGCCGCGGCCGGCGGACGTCTTTGCGAACCGGCTGCAATTGACGGCGGATCACTTAAGCGAATTGTTCGTGCGATCGTCCTCAGTGTTTGCCAGCGCTTCGCCCTCCGAGCTGGCATACTTGCAGCAACGCTACGGCTGCCCGCTCATCGAAGAAGCGGACCTCACGACACCAGCCCCCGAATCACCGTCCTTCGAATCGCTGCCCCTGCCTCAGTAGCGCTTTCCGCACAACCCCGCTACAATACGGACCATGGCGCGCGTGATTGACGTCCTTGGCCTGTTGGCGGCGGTGGCGATGCCGCTGTGGAACATTCCCCTGATCCTCAGGCTGGAACGCCGCCGCTCCTCCAAAGACATCAGCCTCACCTGGGCGCTGGGCGTTTTTGGGTGCATCCTGCTGATGCTGCCATCCGGCTTGCTCTCGCCCGATCCGGTGTTCCGCGTCTTTTCCGCGGTCAATAGTGTGCTGTTCGCAGGCGTGGTGGTGCAGGTGTGGCGCTTCCGCTGAAGGATTTCTGCTGCGCCTACGGCCTGGACAGGCTAGAATAATATGCTTTCGCACGGATCCCAGTCACGTTTACCCCAGGCCAGACCATGCCTAACCACCGGACGCACGGACACATAGGACTCTACCGCGCGGCGTACGAGCACGACGCCTGCGGGGTGGGCTTTGTCGCCTCGATCGAGGGGCAGGCCACCCATGCGATCGTGCAATCGGCAGTGCAGTGCGTGTGCAACGTCACGCACCGGGGCGCGCTCTCCGCGGATGCCAAGACCGGCGATGGGGCCGGGATTCTCACCCAGATCCCGCACCAGTTGTTCGCCAAAGTGCTGCGGCAACTGAAAGCTCCAGGGGTGGATCCGGGCGACCTGGGGGTGGGAGTGATCTTCTTTCCCCGGGATGCCAAGGCCCGGGCGAGCGCGAAGAAGATCGTGGAAGCCGAGGTCGCGGCGCGCAAGGTGCAGCTGCTGGGCTGGCGCGACGTGCCGGTCAACCCCGGTGTGCTGGGCGAGCAGGCGCAAGCCACGCTGCCGGTCATCCAACACCTGCTGTTGGAACGGCCGCACACGATCGACCCGGAGCATTTCGAGCGCACGCTCTTTTTGATCCGCCGCCGCATCGAGCTGGCCTGGGAGCGCGCAGGCATCGCGGACGCGTACATCCCTTCGTTCTCCTGTCGCACGATTGCCTACAAGGGTCTGCTCGTCGCGCCGCAGCTGCCGCTGTTCTATCGCGACCTGTCCGACCTTGATTACACCTCAGCGATTGCGGTCTTCCACCAGCGCTATTCGACCAACACCTTCCCGAACTGGTTCCTCGCGCAGCCGTTCCGTTTTTTGGGACACAACGGCGAGATCAACACGCTCCAAGGAAACCGCAATTGGATGGCCGCGCGCGAGCCGGAGTTGGCCTCCAAGTTGTGGGGCAAGGAGCTGGCCGAACTGCTGCCGATCGTACAGCCGGGCGGCTCGGACTCGATGAGCCTGGACAACGTGCTCGAGCTGCTGGTGATGTCAGGCCGCGATTTGCTGCACGCGATGATGATGCTCGTGCCGGATGCCTGGCAGGGTATGCGCGACATCGATATCGAGCCCGCCGTCAAAGCGTTTTACCAATACCACGCGATGCTCATGGAGCCGTGGGACGGCCCGGCCGCGCTCGCGTTCACCGACGGCACGGTGGTGGGCGCGACGCTGGACCGTAACGGCCTGCGGCCTGCCCGCTATTGGGTGACGAAGGACCGGCTGGTCATCATGGCTTCCGAGGTGGGTGTGGTCGAGGTTGATCCGTCCAACATCGTGGAGAAAGGGCGTCTTGGGCCCGGCCACGTGTTTGCCGTGGATACGAAGCGCAAGCGGCTGCTGCGCAACGATGAGCTCAAGCGGGAATACGCCTCGGTCAAGCCGTACGCGGAGTGGGTGAAACAGAGCGTCGTTCCGGTGCAGGAGATCCTCAACGGCAACATCGCCGATGAAGTCATCGTGGAGCCCGAGTCGCTCACCCGCCATCAGATCGCCTTCGGGTACACCAACGAAGAGCTGCAGATGGTCATCGAGCCGATGGTCAAGAGCGGCAAGGAAGCCATCTGGTCGATGGGCGATGACGCGCCGCTGTCGGCGCTCTCCGGCAAGCCGAAGCCGCTCTTCACGTATTTCAAGCAGCTCTTCGCGCAGGTGACGAACCCGCCGATCGACCCGATCCGCGAAGAGCTGGTGATGTCGCTCAACACGATCCTGGGCGCGCGGGCGAACCTGCTGCAGGACGGCCCGGCCTCGAAGCGCGTGGTGCGCGTGACGAGCCCGGTGCTGAGCCCGCAGGAGTTTTCCGCGATCCGCTCGCTGCGCAAACCGGACCTGAAATCGGCGGTGGTCTCGCTGCTCTTTGAGACCGCCACGGGCGCGGCAGGGCTGCGCGCGGCGCTGGCCAGGGTCCGTGAGGATGCGGTCAAGGCGGTGGATGGCGGGGCGACGATTCTCATCTTGAGCGACCGCGGCATCGACGCGCAGCACGCGGCGATCCCCACGCTGCTGGCGACCAGCGCGGTGCACCATCACTTGATCCGCACCGGCCGGCGCATGAAGGCGACGATCGTCATCGAAAGCGGGGATGTGCACGAGGTGCACCAGGTCGCGTGCCTGATCGGCTATGGTGCCTCGGCGGTGTACCCTTACCTGTTGTACCAGACGATCAAGGCGATGGAGCAAGCACAGCGCCTGGGCGCTGAAACGTTCGATCAAGCCTTTGCCCACTACCGCAAGGCGGTCGAGCAGGGCGTGCTGAAGATCATGTCGAAGATGGGGATTTCGACGATCGGCAGCTACCGCGGCGCGCAGATCTTCGAAGCGCTGGGGATCGGCAAGGACGTCATCGACGAGTGCTTCCCGGGCACGCCCTCGCGCATCGGCGGCGTGGGCTACGAGCAGCTTGCCGAGGAAGTGCTCGCCTGGCACCGCGAGGCCTATCAGGCCGAGGGCACGCTCCACCTGGATGACGGCGGCTTCTACAAGTACCGCCGCGACGGCGAGTATCACGCCTTCAATCCGGAGATGGTGCGCTTCCTGCAGCAGTCCATCAAGGCCAACGACTACGCGATCTACAAGAAATTCGCCGAGAGCGTGAACACCCGGCCGCCGACCGCGCTGCGCGACTTGCTCGACGTGAAGCCGCTGGGCAAGCCCGTGCCCATCGATGAGGTCGAGCCGGTGGAGGCGATCACGAAGCGTTTTGCGACCGCGAGCATCTCCTATGGCGCGCTCTCGCTTGAGGCGCATCAGACGCTGACGATCGCCATGAACCGCATCGGCGGCAAGTCCGGTTCGGGCGAGGGCGGGGAAGATCCGGCGCGCTATCACCCCACCGACCCGAACATGGACCGCAACTCACGGATCAAGCAGGTCGCGTCGGGGCGCTTTGGCGTCACGCCGGAATACCTCATGTCGGCGAGCGAGCTGGAAATCAAAATGGCGCAGGGCTCCAAGCCCGGCGAGGGCGGCCAGCTGCCGGGCCACAAGGTATCGGAGGACATCGCGCGCGTGCGGCATACGATCCCGGGGATTTCGCTGATCTCGCCACCCCCGCACCATGACATCTACTCGATCGAAGACCTCGCACAGCTCATCTACGATTTGAAGATGATCAACCCGACCGCGCGCGTAAACGTGAAGCTTGTCTCCGAGGCGGGCGTGGGCACGATCGCGGCCGGCGTGGCCAAGGGCCATGCGGATACGATTTTGATTTCCGGCCATGACGGCGGCACCGGTGCGAGCCCCTTGAGCTCGATCAAGAACGCCGGACTGCCGTGGGAGCTGGGCTTGGCGGAAACGCAGCAGACGCTGCGGCTCAACGGGCTGCGCGAGCGCGTGGTGCTGCGCGCCGACGGCGGCATGAAGACCGGGCGCGACTTGCTGCTGGCGGCGGTGTTCGGCGCGGAAGAGTTCGGGTTCGGCACCGCGGCGGTGGTGGCGACCGGCTGCGTGATGACGCGGCAGTGCCATCTCAACACCTGTCCCGTGGGGGTGGCCACGCAAGACGCGAAGCTGCGGGCGCGCTACACCGGCACGCCGGAAATGGTGGCCAACTACATGCGCTTTGTGGCGCAGGAGCTGCGCGAGTACATGGCAGCACTTGGCGCGCGTACGCTGGACGAATTGATCGGGCGCACCGAGCTGCTCACGCGGCGCCAGCGCACCGACCTGCCGCCGAAAGCGAAAACGGTGAACCTCGAGAGCCTCATGGCGACGGTCGATGCCGGCCCGCGCATGCACACGGTGGCGCGCAACGACCGGGCGCACGATGAGCCGCTCGATGACCAGCTGCTGATCGATGCGAAGCCGGCGCTGGACTCAAAAACGAAAGTGAAGCTGAGCTACCCGATCCGCAACATCCATCGCACCGTGGGCGCGCGGCTGTCCGGCGCAATCGCCAAGCGCTACGGCGACCAGGGGCTGCCGACCGCGACGGTCGACGTGACGTTGCGCGGCGTGGCCGGGCAAAGCTTCGGCGCCTTTTGCATCAATGGGCTGCGCCTGGCGCTGATCGGCGAAGCCAACGATTATGTCGGCAAGGGGATGGCGGGCGGCGAGCTGATCATCCGGCCGCCGGATGAGTCGGGCTATGCGTGGCATCAAAACGTGATCATCGGGAATACGTGTTTGTACGGCGCGACCGGCGGCGTGCTGTATGCGGCGGGCCGGGGTGGCGAGCGGTTTGCGGTGCGCAACTCAGGCGCCATCGCGGTCGTCGAAGGCCTGGGCGACCACGGCTGCGAGTACATGACCGGCGGGATCGTGCTGGTGCTGGGGCAGACCGGGCGCAACTTCGGCGCGGGCATGACCGGCGGGCGCGCGTACGTGCTCGACCGGGAGCGCGTGTTCGAGAAGCGGGTCAACTTGGAGTTGGTGGAGCTGGACCGGCTGGAACACACCGAAGACATCAACAACATCCGCACCTTGCTTGAGCGGCACTTCATCGCGACCCAAAGCAGCCACGCGCTGAACATCCTGACGGACTGGGATGACTTCCAGGAGCTGTTCTGGATCGTCATCCCGCGCGGAAGCGGTGCGCGGCTTGACCAGGTGGTCAGCGCCAAAGAAGGCTGATTTCCGGTTCTCCATTCTGTCGTCACTGCACGTTTCCTTCCGAAAGACACGATGACTGTGACATCTGAACATATCCTCAAGGCGCTCCGGGCCGTCCAAGACCCTGACTTGAAGCGGGACATCGTCTCGCTGGGGTTCATCAAACACCTCACGATCGAGGGCGGCAAGGTCGCGTTTCAAATCGAGCTCACCACCCCGGCGTGTCCGGTGAAAGACCTCCTACGCGAGGAGGCGCGTACAGCTGTAGCGGCGATCCCGGGTGTGACATCGGTTGAGATCGGCATGACCTCCCAGGTGCGCTCCTCGGTAGCGCTCCCGCCCACGATGGGCCCGCTGGCCATTAAGAACATCGTGCCCATCGCCAGCGGCAAGGGCGGGGTAGGCAAGTCGACGGTGAGCGCGAATTTGGCGCTGGCACTTGCCCGCAGTGGCGCGCGCGTCGGCTTGATGGATGCGGACGTCTACGGGCCAAGCATCCCGACCATCCTCGGTATCCCGCACCAGCAGCCTGAGGTGGACGCGCAAAACCGCATCAGCCCGATTGAGCAATATGGCATCAAAGTGGTCTCGATGGGGTTTTTCATGAAGCCCGAAGAGGCGGTGATCTGGCGCGGGCCGATGTTGCATAAGACCGTCCAGCAATTCCTGGGTGGGGTGCTGTGGGGCGAGCTGGATTATCTGCTCGTCGATCTGCCGCCTGGGACCGGCGACGTGCAGCTCTCATTGTGCCAGACGATCCCGATTACCGGTGCGGTGATCGTCTCCACGCCGCAGGATGTGGCGCTCAACGTCGCGCAAAAGGCGGTGGCGATGTTCAAGAAGCTGAACGCGCCGATCCTGGGCGTGATCGAGAACATGAGCTACTACGTGTGCGCGCACTGCGGCACGCGAGAGGACATCTTCGGCACGGGCGGGGCGCGGCAGATCGCGCAGCGGCTTGAGCTGCCGTTTCTGGGTGAGATTCCGCTGGCGACGCCGATCCGCGTGGCGTCGGATGCGGGCAAGCCGGTGATTCTCACCGAGCCCGCGTCACCCGGGGCGCAAGCGTTTGTGAAGGCCGCCGAGCAGCTCGCCGCGCAGGTGAGCATCCGTGCGCTGCAGAGCGAGACGGTTAAGGTAACGTTCTGATGGAGCATGGCGGGGCTTGTCAAAATCAGATGCGAAGGCGGCCGGGGCCCCCGCTTCGCGTCACCCGCCCGCTACACAATGATGGCTGAGACGACGCAGCCGCAGCCTCGTGAGATCACGCGCGCCGGAGAGCACGACGTCAAAATCATCTGGCAGGATGGACATGAGAGCGTGTACCCGGCCCGCGCGCTGCGCCTTGCGTGCCCGTGCGCCGGCTGCGTGGATGAGATGACCGGCGTGGTGCGGCTGATCGACACCTCGATTTCTCACGACGTCCATCCGGTGAAGATCGACCTCGTCGGCCGCTACGCGATCTCGATTACGTGGTCGGACAGCCACCGTACGGGGATTTACTCGTTCGATCTACTGCGAAAACTTTGCTCGTGCTGTCAGGGGCAGGGGGCGAGAGATGTGGGGCGGGGGCAGTGATCGGAGGTCAGAATGTATGAGATCAGCTTGGAAGGCCCTGGGAAGATTTTTTCCGAAATCAAAGCACAGCCTCCGCTGATGCAAGAGCAGGAAAGATCAATGTATGTTGGTAAGGAAGTCGACTGGACACTGCTGTTTGCCGATGGCTATGAAGCCTCGCCAGGTGTTGCGAGAGTTATGTTTCGCAGTGAACCAAACGTGTTGCAATTCGTTGCCATGAATGTGCGACTTGCTGACTACCCGTGGCTCAAGTCGATGCACCGCGGCGAGGTAGTGAGAGTCCGTGGGCGAATTAGCGGTTTTAGCGCCTTGAGCGTTGAATTGAAGAACGCTGACCTTTTGCAGCTTGCCGAGGCCGCTTAGTACGACACCATGCGCATTTACCTTGATTACGTATCAAGTACGCCGGTGCTGCCGGAGGTGAGGGCGGCGATGGCGGAGGCGCTGGAAAAGGGCGCCAATCCGTCGTCAATCCATCAGGCTGGGCAGAAGGCGAGAGAGCGGCTGGAGAAAGCGCGCAAGCAGGTAGCCGCGCTGATCCACGCGAAGCCTGCGGAAATCTATTTCACCTCCTGCGGGACCGAGTCGAACAACTGGGCGCTGCGCGGGCTGATGGCAGCGAATAAGCGCAAGGGCAATCACATCAGCGTCTCCGCCATCGAGCATCCGTCGGTTTCACTCGTGGCGCGCCGGCTGGAGCTTGAAGGCGCTGCGAAGGTCACGATTCTTCCGGTGGATGGCGATGGGATCGTCTCAGCGCAAGCGCTCAAACAGTTACTCACGCCGCAAACGGTGCTGGTGTCGGTGATGCTGGCCAACGGCGAGGTCGGCACGATCGAGCCGATCAAGGAGATGGCCGCGATCGCGCACGAGCAGGGCGCCTTGTTCCATACTGATGCGATTGCGACGGTCGGGCACAACCCTGTGGACGTAAAAGCGCTCGGGGTGGATGCGCTGAGCATGAGCGCGAACCAGTTCTACGGTCCGCCGGGCGCTGCAGCACTGTTTGTGCGCGATGGCGTGCGGATCCTGCCGCTGCTTGAAGGGGGCGGGCAGGAAACCGGCGCGCGCTCAGGCACCGAGGCGCTGCCGGCGATCGTGGGGATGGGAGCGGCCGCGGAGATTGCGAAGCGCGAGCTGCCAAGTCGCATGGCGCGACTGAGCATGCTGCGCGATCGGTTGCGCGATGGGCTCAAGGAGCGCATCGAAGGGCTTCGGCTCAACGGGTCATGGAGTTCGCGACTGCCGCACAATCTGCATATTTGCATCGACGGCGTGTCCAGCGAATCGCTGGTGCTGGGGTTGGATCAAGCCGGCATCGCCGCCGGCCTTGGCTCGGCGTGCAACTCGAAGTCCATGCGGCCCTCGCATGTGCTCAAAGCCATGGGCTTGACCGATGAACAAGCCAAGGGCGCGTTGGTGCTGAGCCTCGGTGAGCAGACGACCGAGAAAGAGATCGACCGGGCGCTGGAACTCATCCCGTCCGTCGTGCAGAAGCTCCGCAACGTCACGGCATTGACCGCGCGATGAAATATATCATCCTCTTACCCGATGGCGTGGCGGATGTGCCGATCAACGAGCTCGGCAACAAAACGCCCCTGGAGGTCGCCAAGCATCCGAACATGGACTGGGTGGCGCGCGAAGGTGTCACGGGGTGGAACCATACCATTCCCTCAGGCTTCCCGCCAGGGTCGGACGTGGGCTGCATGAGCGTTTTCGGCTACGATCCGCGCAAATACCACACTGGCCGTGCACCGCTTGAAGCGGCGGCCCAAGGCATCGCGCTCAAGCCCGGACAAGTGGCCTTCCGCTGCAACACGCTCACGGTTGAACACGGCGTGATGGTGGACCACTCCGCCGATCACATCACGACTGAAGAGTCCAAACAGCTCATCGAGGCGATCAGCGGGCGACTCGGCAAGGACGCCGCGCGCTATTATCCGGGTGTCAGTTACCGCCATCTCATGGTGATCGACGGCGCTGAGTACGCGAAGACACAGTGCACGCCGCCGCATGACATCCTTGGCAAGCGCATCGATGAGTATTTGCCGAAGGGGCCAGGCGCTGAGCTGCTGCGCCGGCACATGGAGCAATCGGTCGGCATCCTGAAAGATCATGCGGTCAGCAAGCAGCGCAGCCAGCAAGGCAAGCGAGCGGCGACGATGACGTGGTTTTGGGGGCAAGGGACCGCGGTGCAGTTTCCGCCCTTTGCGCAGGCGTATAAGAAGAAGGCGGCGTGCATCAGCGCGGTGGACATCGTGCGAGGCATCGCGCGGCTGGCCGGGATGGAGATCCTGCAGGTGCCGGGGATCACCGGTTACTTCGATACCAACTACGAGAACAAAGCCGACTACGCGCTCAAAGCGCTCGATGAAGGCTTCGACCTTGTGGTCGTGCACGTTGAGTCCACCGACGAAGCCGGCCACATGGGCGATCCCAAGAAGAAAGTGCAGGCGATCGAAGATGTGGACCGCCGGCTGCTGGGACGGCTGCTCGATGGGCTGCGCAAGCGCAACGAGCCGTTTGCGGTCCTGATCACGCCGGACCATCCCACCAGCTGTGCGCTGCGCACGCACATCGCCGACCCGGTGCCATTTGCGCTGTATGCAACAGGAACTTCCAAAGGCGGCGCGCCGTCGTATAATGAGCCATCGATCAAGGCATCGGCCAAGCGGTTCGAGGAAGGGTATCAGCTCATGTCATTTTTCTTAAGCCACTCGTAAGGAGGCTGCATGCGTTTGACGGTTCGGGCAGGGCAATTGGGACAGGTGCGTGACGGCATCCCGGTCTATGCGGCATTGGAAGGCGATCGGTATCCCGAGCGGCTGCTGCCGGCTTCATCCGCCCGCGACGGCGAGCTAAAGCGGCTGATCCAGGGGTCAGGATTCCGCGGGGCGCCGAATCAAATACAGTTCCTGCCCAAGGGCAAGCAGTGGATCTTGGTCGTCGGGCTCGGGAAGGCCAAAAACCTGTCGATGGAAAAAGCGCGGCAATTTGCCGGCACTGCGGTGCGCGCCGCGCGCGCCCGCGGGTTTACGTCGGTGACGCTGCCGGTCATCAGCGAGCGGGGCCTTGGGCCCATCGAGGTGATGGTCCAGGCGGTGGCGGAAGGCGCGCTGCTGGGGCTGTATCGCTACAACAAGCTCAAAGCGGTCTCCAAGTACGAGCAGCGGCAGCGTATCGATGCGATCACGCTGGTGGTGGAACGCGCGAGCGATGTCGCCGCGGGACGGCGGGCGGCTGCGAAGGCGCAGATCATCGCGGATGCGGTCTATATGACGCGCGATTTGATCAGCGGGCCGTCAAACCTGATTACACCAACCTATT
>PCVX01000055.1:0-31122 GCA_002796105.1 Candidatus Omnitrophica bacterium CG11_big_fil_rev_8_21_14_0_20_63_9
TTTGACCAATGACCATCGCCTGCTCCAGCAGGACGACCCGCCGTCCGCGCCGGCCGGCGGTCATCGCGCACATCATGCCGGCGGCCCCGGCTCCGATGATGATTACATCACAGTCGTGCATCTTTGAGCAATTATAGAGGAAATGGCGTACAATTTTTCCTCTCATCCATGCCGGCGATCCTGCAGCTCAAAAACATCCACAAGGCCTTCGGCCCCCGGATCATCTTCGACGCCGCCAACGCGACGCTCACCACCGAGCAGAAAGCCGGTTTCATCGGCCGCAACGGGGCCGGCAAGTCCACGTTGTGCAAGATCATCATCGGCCAGGAGCCTGCCGACTCCGGAGAGGTGATCCAAAGCGCCGATCTGCGGCTCAGTTATCTTGAGCAGCACGACCCGTTCACCCCGGAGGAAACCGTCCTGGATTTCTTACAGCGCCATTCCGGCCAGGAAGCCTGGCGCTGCGGCAAGGTCGCCGGCCGGTTCCAGCTCAAGCATGAGCTGCTCCAGGCGAACATCAAGAACCTCTCCGGCGGCTATCAAACCCGCGTGAAGCTCGCGTCGATGCTGCTGCGCGAGCCGAACTTTTTGATCCTGGACGAGCCCTCCAACTACCTGGATCTGAAAACTCTCATCCTGCTCGAGGAGTTCCTCCAGGACTTCGACGGCGGGTTTCTCATCGTCTCGCACGACCGCGAATTCCTGAAGAAAACCTGCGACCACACGCTGGAAGCCGAGAACGGCCAGCTCACGCTCTACCCCGGCACCGTCGAAGAGTACCTGGTCTTCAAGCAGGAGCAGCAGGAGCAGGCCATCCGCACCAACGCCACCATCGAGAGCAAACGCAAGCAACTCCAGTTGTTCGTGGACCGCTTCCACGCGAAGGCCTCCAAAGCGGCCCAAGCGCGCTCCAAAATGAAGCAGATCGAAAAGCTCAAGCCCATCGACCTGGCCGCCGCCCAGAGCAACGTGCAGATCAAGATCCCTGCGGTACCACACCGCCAAGGGGTGGCGCTGCGGTGCGAAGAGTTTGCAATCGGCTACCCGGAAAAACTCGTCGCTGAAAAGATCCACATGCACGTCGATCATGGCGCGCATGTCGCGGTCCTTGGCGACAACGGCCAGGGGAAAACAACATTGTTGCGCACGCTCGCCAGCGACTTACCGCCCAAGGCCGGCTCATTCCGCTGGGGCTACAACTGCGAGATCGCCTACTATGCCCAGCACGTGGTCTCGGCCCTGAATCCCCAGCACGATGTCGTCACCCACTTGGAGCGTCACGCCGCCACATCGGTCACCCGCCAGGAGCTGCTGGCGATGGCCGGTTCGTTTCTCTTTAAAGGCAACGACGTGAAGAAGCCGGTCTCGGTGCTCAGCGGGGGTGAATGCGCACGGCTGTGCCTGGCCGGGCTGCTCTTGATGAAGCGCTCGGTGCTGCTCTTGGATGAGCCCACGAACCACTTGGACTTCGAGACGGTCGAAGCGCTCGGAGCGGCCCTGCGCCAATTCCAGGGTACGATCTTCTTCATCAGCCACGACCGCACCTTCGTGAACCTGGTCGCGACGGAAATCGTGGAGGTCAAACAGGGCGCAGTCACCCGCTATCCGGGCAGCTACGCGGATTACGTGTACCACCTGGAGACCCAGGTGCATCGGGAGTTGGCTGATGACCAGGAAAGCCCCCGCGCGAGCGCCGCGAAAGCGCCATCAGACTACCACCTGCGTAAACAGCGGGAGTCGGCGCGGCGCAAATTCGCCGGCCAGGTGAAGCGTTCAGAGGAGCGGCAGGCGGCCTACCGCAAGGAACAAGAGGCGTTGGAAGCGGAGCTGGCGGCGGATGGGACCCGATGGACGCGCGAGCTGGCCGATCACTTGACCAAGCTCACGCACCTCATTAACGAGGAAGAGCGCTCCTGGATTGAGCTCAACGAACAGCTGCAATCACTGGACGGATGAACACCAGCGGAAATTAGGCGCTTGGCGGCTGAGCGCCCGGATCGCCTTGGGGTTCGATCGCAGGGGCTGGTTCTTGCGTTGTTGCCTCGGCGGGTGAAGCGGCCGCGGCCGCCCGTGCCAACCGGCGCTTTTCTTTCTCTTCCTGCTTCTTGCGGCGGGCGATTTCTTTGCTGCGCTTTTCGCTACGGTACGCTCCTGGGCTGCGTCTCATCAAGCCTCCTCACAGGCGATCGGTTGCGCTGCGGCGTGAAACCAAAGGGGCGTCCAACTCAGCTGGACGCCCTTGGCCGAACTCCCTCTCCACGGAATCGTGGAGGAATGGTTATTTCTTGACGACGTTGGTTGCTTGGGGACCCTTCGGGCCTTGGGTGATATCAAACTCGACCGTCTGGCCTTCTGAGAGCGACTTGAACCCTTCGCCTTGAATCGCGGAGTGATGAACAAACACATCCTTCGATCCGTCGTCAGGCGTCACAAACCCGTACCCCTTTTGATCACTAAACCACTTCACGGTACCTCGTGCCATAATGCTACCCCCTCCTTCCCTCTACGATTGCCTCTCAAGGCGCAAAAACCGCGGAGCGCTTAACAGCTCCACGGGTTGCTGGACTCGAGAGGCTGAAAACCACACTGTGCGATCATAGCGCGAATTTCCCTCCGCGTCAAGAAAAGCCGCAGCGTCAACCGCCCGGTGGCATGATTTCCATCATAGAAGGACCTCTGGGTGGAACGCATACTGCTTCCAGCCAACAACGAGGAGGTCGCATGTCGCCGTGCCGGTCGTTCCGCACGCCTAATCCCGTCAACCTGGCGTTCTTCTCCGTCATCACGCTCCTGGCCGTCATCGGCTTGCCGTGGTACTGGATGACGGTGGGCGTCTCGAGCGCCGAATGGGCGCTGTTCTGGTGGTTTGTGATCGCCACAGGCATGAGCATCACCATCGGGTACCACCGGCTCTTTGCGCACCGCGCCTTCAAAGCCAGCCGGATCATCACGTTCTTGAGCCTGTTCTTCGGCGCGGCGGCCTTTGAGCAGTCCGCGCTCATGTGGGCGTCGCAGCACCGGGACCACCATCGCTTCGTCGATACGCCGCTGGACCCCTACAGCATCAAGCAGGGCTTCTGGCACGCCCATATGGGCTGGATGCTCTTCTGGCGCCAGGAGACAGACTACAGCAACGTCCGCGATCTGGCGGCCGACCCGTTGGTCGCGCATCAACACCGCTATTACCTGCCGTGGGCCATCACCGCCGGGGTACTGCTGCCGCTGGCACTCGGCGCGCTGGCCGGCCACTGGCTTGGCGCGCTCATTCTCGTGGTTGCCGCGCGGCTCACGTTCGTCCACCACTCCACCTTTTGCATCAACTCGGTCTGCCACACCTTCGGCCGGGCCACCTATGACATCGACGCCACCGCCCGCGACCACTGGCTTGTCGCGCTCCTCACCTTCGGCGAGGGCTACCACAACTTCCACCACCGCTTCGCCAGCGACTACCGCAACGGGGTGCGCTGGTACCAGTGGGACCCGAGCAAGTGGCTGATCATGCTGCTCAGCTGGGTGGGCCTGGCGAAGCAGCTGTACCGCGTCTCGCCCCAGGCGATCCTGGCGGCGCGGATGGCAGCGGAGCAGCTCAGGGTGGAGCGGGCGCTGGCGCAGCGGACCGACACCGAGATCGGGGAGTTCCTACAGGCGGTGCGGGAGCGCTATGCGAAGGTGAAGTCCGCGCTGAACGACTGGGAGCGCTGGGAAAAAGAGTCGCGGAAACTTCGCGCGGCGGTCCGCGAGCGCTCGCAGGACGCGGCCGAAACATTCCGGCTCGCCGCGAGGGAACGACGCCTCGCATTCGAGCGCGCGCGGCGGCAATGGACCAATCTCATCAACCGCAGCCCGCTGATCCCGCGCACAGTGCACGTGTCAGCCGCAGCACTCATCGTCCTTCCAGGTGTTTGCGGTATTCTTCGGTGATCCGCTGCGCATCGCGGGCCGACGGCGTCGCCTTGCCCGGGTCTGCCGGCGGTTGCCGACCGGGTGTTGTCACCTGCCCGGCCGCGCGATAGAACTCCTGCGCCGACACGATGCGGGCGCCGAAGGCGCGCGCGTTGTTCGCCACTTCGTTGTCGTTCGACACCACCACGCACGGGCCGCGGCCCCGCTCGGCTTCGATCACGCGCAGGATGCGCTGGTCCGCCTCTTCCGGTTTGTGCGTGAAGACCACGGTGACGCCGCCCTGGCGCCCGTGAGCGCCGGCCTCTCCATCGCCGCGGCCGTCAAACACCACGTACACCTGTCCGAGATCCCCGCGCCTGGCGCGATACGCCTCGCACAGACGTATGAGCGCTGTCCGGGCCGCCTCCAGGCTGCGATCCAGCTCCTTGGCCAGCGAGGGGATGGCATAGATCACGTTGTAGCCGTCGAGGATGAGAGTGATCATGCGCGCTGTCGCCTCTGAGCGTCAGGCTGGGTCAGCCGCAGTTGCTGGAACCGGAAGGTTTGGCTCCGCTCATAAAAGTCCACAGCAGGGATGAGCCGGCAATCACGCCAACGAGATAGATGATCGCGGCGGGCAAATCGACCGCCAAGAGCGCCACCCCGGGGCCTGGGCAGTACCCGGAAACTCCCCAGCCGATGCCAAAGAGGGCTGACCCAATGATGAGCGCTGGGTTGATACCAAGTGCTTCCTGGGTGCTCACCTGCTGGCGCAGAAACGGCCGGCGGTGCAGCAGCCATTGGAACGTCACGAGGGTCGTGCCGACCGCGCCGCACATGACGAATAGCAGCGTGGGATCCCACGCGCCAGCCACATCAAGAAAGCCGAGGATGCGCTCGCGGTTGATCATTTCCGACATCGCCAGCCCGACGCCGAAGAGGAGCCCTGAGATCAATGCAATGAAGCCGGTCATGGGATCAGGTGGCGTATCACGGCGACGGTGAGCATGCCGACCACCATGAAAATGAGGGTGGCGACGAACGAGCGAAGCGAGAGGCGGGCGATGCCGCACACGCCGTGGCCGCTTGTGCACCCGCCGCCCAGGCGCGTGCCGACCCCGACGATGACGCCGCCCAACAGGACCGCCAGCGGGTGGGCCGCGCGCGCCGCCGCGGCTGCAGCGGGCTGCGGCTGGAGCCACGCATACAGCCCGGCACCAAGCACAAGACCCAGGAGATACAGGATGCGCCACATCGCATCGCCGGGCTGCGGTGGCAGCAAGCGGTGCAGCATACCGCTGTTGCCGGCGAGGCGGCCGTTGCCCGCCAACAGGACGGTGGCGGCCACTCCGATTAAGACTCCCCCGAGGATGGCCTGGAGCATAGGGTTATTGTAATCCGCGGGCTACGGGATGGCTAATTCCTGATGGGTGGCGCAGCGGTAAGCGGCTGACTCACGCGGGAGGCCTGCCGGCGATTCAGATGACGGGCCGGCTCACGACAAAGTAGAACTTGAACAGCTTATCCAGGCGCGGCCAAGCATCTCCCCAGGCTGGTTCACAGAGAGATACTAGGCGGGTTTCGCCCCGATGATCGACGACTTGTTTGATGCCCCGCCGTTTTTTCAAGAACACTCGATTCTGATCCATAGTCCTTCTCCAATTCCAGAATTCCCGACTCCGACGCGAGAGAGGGGAGGAACCCCTGGCGCCCTGTTCCCCGATCGCGGGCGCGCCGTGCGTCGGCGCTGTCTTGCTCGATGCTTGCCTCTCTTCGTGCTCAGCCAGGGGCACTCACACGGTGTTCACGACGACCTCCCTTCAGCCCAAACGGCATTCTCGTCGACCTGCTCCATGCTGTTGGCGGCGCAGCCACGACACTCCGGTTCACTGCGCAACGCGTCTAGTTGAATAATCGCATAAAACATGGTATAAATCAAATGCATTCTATATATATGATATATGATATTTACTCATCATGATTCACTCTCTGCGGATCTTCCGCGACCTGGTGATCAGCCAAAGCTTCACCGCGGCGGGCCAGCGCAACTATGTGACGCAATCCGCGGTGAGCCATCGCCTCCAGGCGCTGGAACAGGCGTTCGGACATCGGCTCATCGAGCGCGGCCGCAAGCCGATTCGCCTGACCCGCGCAGGCGTTCTCGTCTTTGAAGCGAGCCAGGATCTCCTCCAGCGGTACGAGCAGCTCGAGCAAGCAATGAAGGAGCCCATCACCGAGATCGCGGGCCGATTACAGGTCGGCAGCATCTACACGATCGGCCTCTATGAGCTACCCCGCTATACCACCGTCTTCCTGAAGCGCTATCCGAAGGTCGATCTGCTGCTCTCGTACCTCAAGGAGACGGAGGTCTACGAGGCGGTGCTGGCCGACCGGATTGAAGTCGGCATCGTCGACTCCCCCAAACCGCACCCCCAACTCACGATCACCCCCTTCAAGAAGGAGCGGATCGTCCTGATCGTGCCTCCCAAACACCCCTGGGCCGGCAAGAAGCAGGTGCGTCTTGCCCAGCTGCACGGGCAGCCCTTCATCGTGCCGCAGGCCGAGTTCCCGGTGGACGAAATTCTCCGGAAGACGAACATCCGCGTGAAGGTGTTACATGCGTTCGATAACATCGAGATTACGAAACGCGCGGTGGAGGTGGGTTTAGGGCTCGCCCTCGTGCCCTACATCACGGTGGTGGATGAAGTCCAACGCGGCAAACTGAAAGCCCTGGACCTGACGGATGGGCCGTCCGACCGTCCCATTGGGCTGCTGACCCGTACACGCGCCGAGCTGTCGCTGCCGGCGCGGAAGTTCATCGACCTGCTCACCGCTCCCCCCAAGCCGCGCACCTCCCAGTCTTGAACGACGCGGGGCGCCGCAGCGCCATCGCGCTGCGGCACTTCCTCGCCACCCCGCGCAAAGCGCGGGGCCCCCGGCTCGGGCGCGACCGGGGCGTTCTTGGAACCTACGCTGCGGAGCGTTGCAGCTTCGCCAGCAGCTCAGGCATGGAGATCAACGCGATCTTGATCCCGTAATCGGCGAACCCATAAGGCAGAACGAGCGTGTCGCCATTAATGAGGCTGCCGCAAGAGTACAAAACATTCGGGACATAGCCCTCGCGTTCCGTCTCATCTGGCTCCAGCAGCGGAATCGGCAGATGCCCAATGACCCGCCGGGGATCGGCCAGATCAAGGAGCAAGGCGCTGAGGGTATAACGCCTCATAGGCCCCACGCCATGCGTGAGCACAAGCCACCCTGCTTTGGTCTCTAGCGGTGAGCCGCAATTGCCGATCTGCACGAGCTCCCATGGCTGGGAGGGCCGTCGCAGGTCGGCAATGTCATCCCAGAACCGCAAGCGCTCCGACGCCGCCAGGTGCAGGTTTTCATGGTCCATCCGCGAGAGCATCACGTACTTGCCGTCGATCCGGCGCGGGAACAGCGCCATGCCTTTGTTCTGCGCCGCCACACCGCTCAGCGTTCGGATTTTGAAGGACATGAAGTCGTCCGTTTCTATCAGCTGGGGCGCGATCTCGAATCCGTTGAACGCGGTATAGGTGGCGTAATACTTGACGCTCCCGTCATCGTCGATGAAGCGAACGAAACGGGCGTCTTCCATTCCTCGCGTCTCGTACGGCCCGCATGGGAAAATCACGCGCTCGGAGAGAGCGGAATCGGCGGGAAAGCTCGTCACGTAGTTGGATAAGGCAAGCGCGCGGATGGTCTTCGCGGTCTGGTAGACGAGCGGGCCGACAGGCCCCGATTTCTCAAGCGACCCAAGCGAGCGTTCCAGATCTTTGATCGAAAATTGCTCCGGAAGCTGGGAAAGCACGCTTTGCGTGATGCGGTTGCCGGCGCCAAGCTCGTTCAGATCGGCAGCGAATCGCCCCTTATCGTAGTTGGTCGCAGCGGCGCGCTCAGCGTTGACGAGCCTTGGCCCCACAGGGTCGAACGCCACCTCGCTTGCAGCGGAAAGAGTGCCGGAGCGGAACTCGATCGACGAGATATGGCCTTCGCCCACGGCCCGCAGGCTCATCACAAACCGGCGATGGCCGGGCTGTAGGTTGGTTTGGTCCGGCGCGAGCACCATGGATGGGTTGAACAGCGCGCTGGCCTCGACCGAGTACTCATGCGTGAAGTACGCGCCGATCAGCAAACGGCGATCGTGACTGAGCTGAGCGCCCGGCAAGATGTAATGTTTGGTCTTCTCGAAATTCCGCTCCAGGATCTGCTCGAAGCCTTTGTGCCGCTGCGAGAAACCCCTCAGCACGCCCGCGAGCGCCGAGGCAACTTCCGGCTCCGGAATCTTAAGGACGCGCTCCATCAGCAGTGCCGCCCGGGGAAGGCCGCCGGGCGCTATCTCTTCGCCGGGCAGGTACGCTTTGGCGATGACGCGCCGGGGATCGGGCAGCAAGACATGCGCCGTTCGCTTGATGGCCAGCTCGGAGCTGCTCATCCCTTCGCCTCTTCAATATCTGCGGCGTGCTCGAGGCCTTCGCCCGCAAGCTCCAGCATCTCCAAGAGCGAGAGCAGAAAACAAATGGTGCTTTCAGCGCCTTGGTTCTGGTTGGCCTGGACGGCGCCGAGCCCATCCCGGCAGCCCGCCGTTACGGAATCGTAAAGCGGCATGCCGAGGCGGTTGCTGCCGAGGAACCACGCGAAAGATTCGCGCATGCGGCGCAGGTAATGATGATCGCCGGTCGCGAGGTACGCGCCCCGGAAGGCGAGCACGAATGCCGCGGCATCGATCGCCTGCTCATCCGCATGCGGTTTCTGCCCCCCGCGGCTGTGCCAGCCCGCGTTGCCCACCAGCGTCAAACACCCGTCCACGAAGCAGACGTCCTCGAGGAACTCCAGCGATTCGCGCGCCACGCGCAAGCTTGCCCGCTCTCTCGTTAGGGAGAAAGCCTTGAAAAGCGCGAGCGGAATGATGGCATTATCGTAAGTGAGCGCCGGCTCGAACCAGCGCCAGTCCTGGACGGACTCCTCTTGGTAGCGCTTAACCAGCTTGTCGGCCATAACGCTCAGGCTGTTTCGGGCGCCGTTGTCAGACGGCTCGACAGCAATAAAACTGGCCAGGCCGAGCATGCTTAAGGCCGTCCCGCGGGGGCCCAGACCCATCGCTCTGGGCAAGGCGCGATTGAACATGTCCTTCGCCAGCCGGCCGCAACCCTCCTCGGCCGCGAGCTCAACCGTGGAACCCAGCGCCCAGATCGCGCGGCCCAGGCAATCTTCCGAGCCGGGACCCGACCCGAGCTGGCGGTCGTAACTCATCAAGTTCTTGAAGTCGCCCGTCTCGGCCTGGGCGCAGTGCAGGTAGCTGAGATACGTAGTCACGAGGCGCCTGGTCTGCGAGTCGCTGCTCACCCGGTCCGCGTGGAGGGCCACGATCAGTGCGCGGGCGTTGTCGTCGACGCAGTATCCCGTGCTCCTTGCCGGAACGCTGAAAGTAGCGTGCTGAATCACTCCGGTATCGTCCGTCATCCGGATCAAATGATCCAGGCGCAGTTCGGGCAAGCTGCTGGCGCGCTCCGGCTTAATGGGTGCTAACCGGGTGGGCACTTCGGACACCACTCTGGTTCCGAGATCCAAATACGCCTTTCCTATCCTCGGCCACACCATGGACCGGGTGAATTCGGAAGCGGCGCTTCGAAGCTGATCCCTCTTTGCGGGAGAGCCCAGCAGAGAAACCAAAGCAACGCTTAAGGCGCCGTGATCGCCGAATGGAAACAATATTCCCCGTCCATCTGAGAGCATCTCTTCGGCGTGCCAGTAGGGCGTCGATACGACGGCCGCCCCCGCACCCATCGCATAGGACAACGCACCGCTGGTGACCTGCGCTTGATTCAGGTAGGGGCTGACGTAGAGGTCGGTGGCCTGCAGATAGCTGTACAGCTCTTCGTTAGAGACGAACTGGTCGCGGAAGACAACGTGCTCCCGCACACCGAGGCGTTCGGCCTCGCGCTCAAGAGACGTTCGATAGGCCTCGCCGTGCCGACGCGCAATCGTTGGGTGGGTGGCACCCACGATGAAGTACATGACTTTGGGGAACTGCGCAATCACTGCCGGCAGCGCGCGGATCACCGTCTCGATTCCTTTGTTGGGGCCCAGAAGCCCGAAAGTCAGCAGCATCTGCTGGCCCGAAACGCCGAACTTTGCTTTCAGCCGCTTCTGGTCCCGTGGCGGCATCTGAGGAATTCCGTGCGGGATAACCTGAATTTTTTCCTCGCTCACCCCGTACGATGAGCCCAGCAGATCCGCTGCGACCTTGCTCATGACAACGAGCCGCACGCACTGGTGGGCCATCCTCTGGATAACCGCTTTTTGAGAGTCCGAGGGCCGCTTTAGAACGGTGTGCAGCGTCGCTAGAGCCGGCGTGCGGAGCGCCGAGAGAAGGTCAAGAATGTATGCGCCGTCGTCGCCGCCGAAGATGCCGTGCTCGTGCTGGATGGAAACAAGCCGCACATCGGAATAGTTGATGAACTCGGCCGCGCGGGCATAATCGCCCTTGGCTCCCTGCCGGATCTCATACTTGACCTCAGGCGGGTATTCGTACTGCCCTGCCGGGTCGCTCACCGCGATAACCATCGGCAGCACGCGATCGCTGGCAGTGCCGATTGCAGCCGAAAGGTCGCGGGTGAAGGTGGCAATGCCGCACCGGCGCGGCGGATAGGTGCCGATAAACGCGATCGGCAGGTCGGCATCGAGCGGTTTCAACGAGCTTTTAAAGCCATTGCCGGCGGAGGCGCGACCGGGTCTGTGGGGCATTCGCTCACCTATTTCTTCGGGCGGCGTCGCGTCGACGGCGGGAATGGGTACGTTGAGGAATGCGGCGCGTTAATAGCGTGACAGGACAATGGCGTGAGCGCTTGGACCGGCTTGCAGTTACAGGTTATTATAGCCGAATTTCGAGGAGGGTGCGTGACTCAATAAAAACGTGGCGCGGTGTGGGCGACGGGACGATTATCGAACCGAGGCGTGGCTGGCTTTCCTGGCGGACTTCCGGAGCTGGTGTGCGCGCTGCCGGTCCAGACTCGGAGAGCGCCGCGGCCGTCCTGCCAGAGCACGATGCGGCGCCTCAACGATCATGTCGGCCTGGGGCCGGTGGACGCTTCGACATCGAAGATCTGCTGGAAATCCAGGGCCTCGGCCGCCAGCACCATCGCCAGCGGCGGGAACCCCTCGGTCTGGGCCAGCAACGCCGTGTAGTATTGGCCGTACGATTCCACCGTTTCAGCCGGCTTCGGGGGCCGCAGACCCATGAACACGAACCCCGCCCCCTGCGAGGCGCTCCGGAGGCTCTCAAACAGCTCCCGGTCCGGCGCGACCAACACTTCGATCCCGGCTTCCAGCCGCGCGTCTTCGAGGAACCGCTCCAGCTGCTTTTGCTCCTCCGCTTGGTCCGCGGATGATCTCGCGACGGTTTTCAGCATCAGCTGCGACCGCCGCCATTCCGGGCTGGTCCGGAGCAGGTACCCGAGGGCCAGGATCAGGCCTCCATTCTGGCTGTGCCGGTCCCACCAGACATCGATGCGCGGCGGCCGGGGGCCTTTCGGAGGCGGCTGCCCGGCTTCCCGCACGATGACCAGGTTGCGGCGCGTGCGGGACACCAGTAGCATCAGCCGGACATAGTCCGCGATGTGGGCGGGCTGCTGCGTTTCCCCCAGCAGCACTGTGTTCGGCACCAGCGGCCCGAATCCGTAGGTTTGGACAAGCGCGTGCGCGCCCCGGAGCGGATCGTCGGCCACCTGCACTTTCACCATCGCCGGCACCCGGCGGCGGCGCAGGTATTCCTCGATCGATCCCTGAAGGTTCGCCACGCGCTCCGCGGAGATCGCACCGTCGGAAACCACGGTGGCCACCGTCAGGAACCCCTTCCCGTGCGAGATCGCATCCGCCAGCGCGATCAGATACCATCGCCTCGTCGGCGAGCCGCTCAGCACCAGGATGTTGGGCCTCCAGCTCCGCTCATTCGGCCGGTAGGACGCGAGCCGGTAGAGGACCAGCCGCGCCAGGAGCCGTAGGATGCCATAGCGCAGGTCACCCCAGTACGCGCGCATCCGTCGCTGCTTCATTAGCGCATACGCGCCGGACGAGACCAGGATGGCGGTGAGCGTCGCGCCGGGATTGATCATCAGCATCGCCCACCCGCAGGCCGCGGCCCCGGCCAGCGACACCCCCCAGGGCACCCGGAACGTCGGCCGCCAGGAGGGACTGCCGATCCAACCCTCGAGCGCCGCGGAGAGGTTCAGCAGCCCGTAGGAGGTCAGAAAGAACATCGACAGCACGGGCGCGATCACGTTCAGCCCCCCGCTGAGGATGCCGACCAGCCCCACCATAAACGCGACGACCGTCGCCAGGCGGGGGTCGCCGCCGGGCCCGAACCCCCGGCCCAGGATCCGGGGCACCACGCCATCCCGCGCCAGGGCTTGCAGCGTGCGTGGCGCGCCGAGCAGCGAGCCGATGGCGCTGGAGAGCGCAGCTCCCCACAGCCCCACCAACACCAACGGTCCCCACCGGGCGATCTCCATCATGATCAGCGGGTTGGTCAGCAGCGCATGCTGGTCGGAAACCGTACGGGCGATGAACACCGGGATCGCGAGGTAGACTAGGTAGCTCGTCGCCACCGCCCCCAGGGTCCCCAATGGGAGCGCCCGACCTGGACGCTTCAGATCACCCGACATGGCCAGCCCGGCCTCGATACCGGTGACCGCCGGGAAGAAGACCGCAAACACGGTCCAGAACGGCGCCAGCGCCTCCGCCGTGGCGGGTTCAGACGCGACCGGCGGGCCTCCGAGAAAAAACGACGCCAGCGAGATCACGACCAGCGCGAGCACGATGGACTGCGCCCTGAGGGCGATGTCGGCCGAGAAATAGGTCAAGACCAGCAGCCCCGCCAGGGTAGCGATGCCAACGGCTTTGGGGGAGATCCATGGGAGCAGCATGACGACCGACTCGGAAAACCCCGCGATATAAAACGCGATGCCGCAGGCTTGCGCCAAGAAGAGCGGCAGCCCGATCGCCGCCCCGGCTTCCAGGCCCAGCGATCGGGAAATAATGTAATAGGCGCCTCCGCCGCCGATCCGCATATTGGTCGCCAGCGCCGAAAGCGACAATCCGGTCAGGAACGTGATGGCCGTGGCCAGTGTGACGATCAGCAGCGTGCTGGCCAGTCCGACGTTGCCCAGAACCCAGCCGAAACGGAGGTACATGATCACGCCGAGGATGGTCAGAAGGCTCGGCATGTAGACCCCTTTGAACGCTCCGAAGCGATATCCCGGAGCGGGGGGTGCCCGGCGGGCTCGTTTGATGGACTGAAGCAGCGACATGTTCGTGGTCTCTATGTGCTGGCGAACATGAAGGCGTTCCTCGTGGTATCGCCCCGGATCAGCGAGGCGACGCGCGGAGGGGCGCCTCCGCGTGATACGGAGATGGCGGGCGGGCCCTCTCCGGTCTTCCTAGCGGCGGCCGCGCATTTTCGCCAGCAGCCGCAGCATCTCCAGGTACAGCCACACGAGCGTCACCATCAGCCCGAACGCGCCGTACCACTCCATGTACCGCGGCAGGTTGTTGCGCGAGCCCTGCTCGATGAAGTCGAAATCGAGCACGAGATTCAGCGCCGCGATGACGACGATGAAGAGGCTGATGCCGATGCCGATCGGGCCGCTGTCATGCAGGAACGGCATCTGGATGCCGAAGAATCCCAGCACCAGGCTGATGAAGTACACCAACGCGATCCCACCGGTGGCCGCGACCACCCCCAGCCGGAATTTCTGCGTGACCTGAATGAGGCGCGAGCTATAGGCGACCAGCAGGGCCGCCAAGGTGCCGAAGGTCAGCGCCACCGCCTGGAAGGCGATGCCGGGATAACGCATTTCCAGCATGGCGGAAATGCCGCCGAGCGCGAGGCCTTCCAGCGCGGCGTAGACCGGCGCAGTCACCGGCGCCCAGGTCTTCTTGAACACCGTCACCAGCGCCGTAATGAACCCGCCGATGATGCCCAGCAGCATCCATCCCTGAACCGGGGCGCGGCTGAACGCCTGCCCCCAGACCCAGGAGCTGGTCAGCACCAGCGCCAACAGCAGCCAGCCTGTTTTGTTGACGGTGCCCTGGACGGTCATCGTCGACCCGGCGGCCATCCCCCGCAGGCCCACAAAGGCATCCGCCGTCATCACCGGATTGGTCGTGCGCATCGGCCCCTCCTATGGTTCCCTGTATGATGCCGCGCCGCGCGGCATCCGGGCAAGCTTTTTCGCGGTGCGCCCGTCCGCGCGCCTATGAACCGCGCCTCATGCGGCGGCGACTGGCGGCGGCCTGCGATGTCTGGCGATCCTGGCGGGAAAACCGCAAAAGACACCCACTCCGCCACCCTGTGGAATCTGCCGGGGGTGCTGGGCTGGTTGCGGCGCGCCGCATCTTTTGAGCCCCGTCCTTACAGATAACAAAAGACCCCACCGCAACATCGGGTGGGGTCTTTTGTTATCTGGCGGGGACGACGGGGCTCGAACCCGCGACCTAAGGCTTGACAAGCCTTCGCTCTAACCGACTGAGCTACGTCCCCAAAGACTAGAGATGAGAAATATGAAATTAGATAAAACTCGCTGCGCACCAATCTGGTGGGCGGTGAAGGAGTTGAACCCTCGACCTTCTCCGTGTAAAGGAGACGCTCTAACCAACTGAGCTAACCGCCCCAGGCGAGAATCGCCTAAGGTCATCGCACGAGGGCCCTTATTATACCCGACGAGGGGGTCGACGCCAACTGCTCTCATGCAGGAATGCCAGCCGTACGGTTCCCCGCTATCCCCCACTGGCCGCCTTTGCTATAATCGCCATACCTGTCCGCACGTCCGTTCGTTCCGATTCATCATCGCCGCATCACAAGGAGGTCCGCATGAAGTTTCGTTTGATCCCCAAGGAAGAATCCTTCTACGACATGTTCGAACAGCTTTCCGGCATCCTGGTAAAAGCGGCGGATGAGCTGGTCCAAGCCACCGCGCGCGTCGAAAATATGCTTGAGGGCGCAAAGCGGCTGGAGCGGCTGGAGCATGACGGGGATCAGATCACGCATGAGATCATCGCGCGATTAAACCGCACGTTCATCACCCCTCTGGACCGGGAAGACATCCATCGCCTCGGCACCGCCCTCGATGACGTGCTGGACTTGATGGAAGCAGCTACTGAACGGTTCACGCTCTACAAGATTTCCTCGCTGCGGCCCGAAGCCAACCAGATCGCCAAAGTCATCCGCGACCAGCTTGGGCAAATCCAGCAGATGATCCCCAAGCTGCGCCACCTGCGCCACGAGCACATCCTGGAGCACTGCATTGAGATCAACCGGCTCGAAAACGTGGGCGACCGCATCTTGCGCGATTCGATCGGGCACCTGTTTGACGGAACGCCGGACCCGATCACGGTGATCAAGTGGCGAGGGCTCTACGAGCTGCTGGAAGCCGCAACCGACAAGTGCCAGGATATCGCCAATACCGTCGAAGCCATCGTGCTGAAAAACGCGTGATCGGCTGATGGAGCTCTCACCGATGCTCCTGGGGGTGTTGTTCCTGGTGCTCGCCGCCGAATTCGTGAACGGCTGGACCGATGCCCCGAACTCCATTGCCACCGTCGTCTCCACGCGAGTCCTCTCCCCAGGCAAGGCGCTGCTCATGGCCAGCATCCTGAATGCGCTGGGCGCGCTCTCCGGCACCGCGGTCGCGGCCACGATCGGCAAGGGCATCGTGGACCCGTCGGTCATCAACATCTACACCGTCGGCGCGGCAATGGTCGGCATCGTCTTTTGGAGCACGCTGGCCTGGTACTATGGCATGCCCACCAGCGAGTCGCACGCGCTGATCGCCGGCCTAACCGGGGCCGCCCTGGCAACCGCCGGGCCCAAGGCGCTGATCCTGGCCGGATGGGAAAAGGTCGGCACCGGGCTGCTGTTCTCCACCTTCCTGGGCTTCGGCGGCGGGCTGGCGCTGATGACCTCGATTTATTGGATCTTCCAAAAAGCGCACCCCGCGCTCATCCGGCGCCTGTTCGGCCGCCTGCAGATCCTCTCCGCCGGGTTCATGGCGTTCAGCCACGGCTCAAACGACGGCCAGAAATTCATCGGGGCCTTCTGCTTGGTCCTGATGCTCGGCGGGGTGACGCCGGAGTTCCACGTGCCGGCCTGGGTGATCCTCTTGTGCGCGACCGTCATGGCCGTCGGCACCGCCATCGGCGGGTGGCGCATCGTGAAAACGATGGGCATCTCGCTCACCAAGCTTGAACCCGTCCACGGGTTCGCCGCAGAAACCGCGGCGGCGGGCACGATCGTACTGGCCTCGCACCTGGGCATTCCGCTGAGCACCACCCACACCATCAGCACCACGATCATGGGGGTGGGGGCTACGCGGCGCTTCTCCGCGGTGCGCTGGGGGGTGACGCGCAATATCGTGACCGCCTGGATCCTCACGTTTCCGATCTGCGGCCTGGTGGCATGGGGGACGGCCAAAATCGTGATGTGGTTCGTGCGCTAGCACTCGTTGAAAACATAACACCCCCTCTTCCACAAGCGGAAGAGGGGGTGGTTGGTTTTCGGAGGCTTAGTGCACTGGCGGGATCGAGGCCGCCACGCTGGCAGGCATGAGCGACAGCTGTGCCAGCAGCAACAGGTTCGCCAGGATGGTGGTTGGGATGGCGATCAGCAGGCCGGGTTTGAGCCACTGGCCGAAGGTGATCGTGCCCATCTCTCGGCGCTCGAGCAGGCCTGCCGCCACAATGTTAGCGGTTGAGCCGATGAGCGTGGCGTTGCCCATCAGCGTGCCGCCAAAAAGCATCGCCCACCATAGCGGGAAGGTTGGGATGCCGGTCTGGGCCACATCGCTGACGATCGGCACGAAGGTCGCCACGGCCAGCACGTTGTCCATCACCGCAGTGAGCACCCCGGAGCTCCACACAAACAGCGAGACCAGCACCGGCACACTGCCTCCTGAGAGCTCCACGATCCGCGCCGCCAGCACGCTCGTCACGCCCGTGAATTTCAGTGTGCCCACCGAAGCGAACAAGAGCAGGAAAAACGCCAGTGTCCACCAGTCCACCCGCTTCTCCATCAGGGCTCTCGCCCCGTGCCCGCTCATGGCTAGCGCGACACCGGCGCCCAACAGCGACACGCCCAGCAGCATGGTATTCGGGGGCAGGCCAAGCCAGTGCTCCAACTGATGGTGCAAGACCAGGCCGATCACGACCAGCGCGAATAAGCTGCCGCTTTGCGCAACGCCCCGCTTGGCTTTGCGCTCATCGACGACCTGTTCGATGTGCCGCTCGCCCCGCTTGCCGGTCAGCACGCCTTTGAGACCGTCGATGTCCTTCCGGAACAGCCACAAACAGAGCGGGATCGCGATCGCGGCACAGACAGCGGAAATCGGGGTCGCCCATCGCAGGAAATCCGAGAAGGTCAGGCCGCTGCGCATGGCGATGATGACGCCCACCGGATTGCCGACCACCGTCGCGCTTGAGCCGATGTTCGTGGCAAACACGATCATGAGGATGAACGGGATCGGATTGACCTTGGACGACTTGCCCAGCAAATTCAGGAGCGCCACGGTCATGAACAGGATCGACGTCACTTCATCCACCAGCGCGGCGGAGATGCTGGCCATGATCATCATAACCACGAGGATGCGCCTGGGGTGCGGCCCGATCCATGTCAGAAGCTGCTCGATCACGTACTCGAAGAAGAGCCGTTCCTCCATGAACCCGATGATCGTCATCATCGCGATGAGAAAGAGGATGATGTCCAGCCCGGCAAATTCGATCAGGTGGGGCACGTCGAGCAAGCCGGTGCTCAGCAGCAGCGAGATGCCGAAACAGGCGAACGCGAGGCGGTATTGCCAGAAGAAGATCGCTCCGAAGAGCACGATGCCGAACCCGGCCACCGCCAGCACCTGTTTGGCGGACAGGCCCAGCGGGGCCAGCAACAGCGGCATGCCGATGACGCCGACCAGATACCACGCCCAATCTTTGAAACTCGCGGTGGATGTTCCGGCGCTCATGCGCTCCCCTCGAGAGCCTGTTGCGTGACGGTCTCGGTCAGCACCGTCACCTGATTGCGGTTTACCTCAAGCAACCCTTCGCCGACAAACACGAGCCGCTCTTCCCCGCTGGGCCGCCGCCACGTGAACTTCCCCGGCTTGAGCGTCGTGACCAGCGGGGCGTGATTGTACAAAATCCCCAGATACCCGAGCTCTCCGGGCGCGCGCACCGAGACCGCCTCATCAGCGACAGCCTCGCCTTCATTCGTGACGATGCGGATGCGGATCGGCCCAGGCATGGAGGTTACTTGGCGGCAACGCCCTGCCGCTGCGCCTCTTCCATCACCTCTTCGATGCCGCCGCGCATGTAGAACGCCTGCTCGGGCACGTCATCCAGCTTGCCGTCCATGATCATCTTGAAGCCCTTCACCGTCTCCTCGCGCTTCACGAACTTGCCCGGCCGGCCGGTGAACGCCTCGGCCACGAAGAACGGCTGGGAGAGAAATCGCTGGATCTTGCGCGCGCGGGCGACGGTGAGTTTGTCCTCGTCGGAGAGCTCGTCCATCCCCAGGATCGCGATGATGTCGCGCAGCTCCTTGTAGCGCTGGAGCGTTTGCTGCACCGCGCGGGCCACGGCGTAGTGCTCTTCCCCGACGATATTCGGATCCAGGATGCGCGAGGTGGACTCCAGCGGATCGACCGCCGGGTAAATGCCCAGCTCCGCGATCTGGCGCGAGAGCACCGTCGTGGCATCGAGGTGTGAGAACGTCGTCGCCGGGGCCGGATCGGTGAGGTCATCCGCCGGCACGTAGATCGCCTGCACCGAGGTGATCGAGCCGCGCTTGGTGGACGTGATGCGCTCCTGCAATTGGGCCAGCTCCGTGCTCAGGTTCGGCTGGTAGCCCACCGCTGAGGGCATGCGGCCCAGCAGCGTCGACACCTCAGCGCCGGCCTGCACGTAGCGGAAGATATTGTCGATGAACAGCAGTACGTCCTGGCCTTCTTCATCGCGGAAATACTCGGTCATGGTCAGCGCGGTGAGCGCGACGCGCAGCCGCGCCCCGGGCGGCTCGTTCATTTGCCCGAACACCAGCGCGGTCTTGTTCACGACGCCGGACTCGTTCAGCTCAAGCCACAAGTCGTTGCCCTCGCGGGTGCGCTCGCCCACCCCGGCGAACGCCGACACGCCGCCGTGCTCGGTGGCGATGTTGCGGATGAGCTCCTGCAAGATGACCGTCTTGCCCACGCCCGCACCCCCGAAGAGGCCGACCTTGCCGCCTTTGGGGTACGGAGCCAGCAGGTCGATGACCTTGATCCCGGTCTCGAAGATGGTGCGCACCGGCAGCTGGTCTTCAAACGACGGGGGCGAGCGGTGGATCGGCGCGCGCTTGTTCGGTTCGGGCACCGGCCCTTTCTCATCCAGTGGCTCGCCGAGCAAGTTGAAGATGCGCCCGAGCGTCTGCTTGCCGACGGGCACGGTGATGGGGCCTCCGGTATCGAGCGCTTTCATCCCGCGCGCGAGGCCGTCGGTGGAGTCCAATGCGATACACCGGACGGTGTTGTTGCCGACGTGCTGCGCGACTTCGAGCGTCAGATGGATCTTCTTGTTCTCATCGGTGATGGTAATCGCGTTGAAGATCTCCGGCAGCTGGTCCGCCGCGAATCGGATATCGACGCTGGGACCGATCACCTGTACAACGTCGCCGTAGTTCTCTTTGGCCATCACACAATCCTCTAGGGTTATTTCAGCGCTTCGGCGGTACCGACGATCTCGCTGAGCTCTTTGGTAATCGAAGCCTGCCGGACGCGATTGCGCTGCCGGGTCAGGTCGCCGAGCAGCTCCTCGGCGTTATCCGTCGCGTTCTTCATGGCGATCATGCGCGCGCCATGCTCCGACGTGAACGCTTCCAGCAAGCTGAGCCGGAACGTCGCGATCGCCCATCGCGGCAGCAGGTCCTCGAAGACCCGCTGCGCGGATGGCTCAAAGATGTACTCATCCGCCACTTGGCTCGAGGCTGAAGGCTCGAGGCTCGAGGGCAATGCAATCGGCAACCAAGATTTAATCACAGGGCGCGACACGCTCGTCGAGGCAAACTTCGCATACAGCAGCCGCACCGCGCTCACCTCGCCGGCCAAAAACCTGTCGAGCAGCACCTTGCCGATCGCATCGATCTTGGCGATGTTGGGCCGCCCGGCAAAATCCAAATACGCGTCCTTCGCGGCATATCCGCGCCGCGTGAAATACCGGTGGCCGCGCTTGCCGATGAAGCTCAGCTGCAGCCGCTGCGCCATGTCTTTACGCAGCTCAGCCTCGGTAAGTTGGACCAGGTTCGTGTTGTACGAGCCGGCCAGCCCGGTGTCCGATGTCACGACGAGCAGCGCCTCAGGCGCATCTGCGCGGGCTTGCGTCAGCGGATGCGAGAGATCCGGCGCTGCAGCCAGCACGCGCTGCAGCAGCTCATCGAGGAACCCCAGCATCTGCCGGCCCTGCAGCAGCCGCCCTTGCGCCCGCTTGAACTTCGAGGCGGACACCAGCTGCATGGCGCGCATGATCTGCTTGGTGCTTTGGATCGTGCGCAGCCGCGAGCGGATCTGCCGTAGCGAGGCCATCGGGTTACTTCGCCGCCACCGCCAGGAAGGACGCCTTGAACTCCTTCACCGCCGCTTCCAGCTTCTTCGCGACGTCATCGGGCAGTTCCTTGCTCTGATCGATCTTGTGGATGACATCCGGATACCGCTCATCCAAAAACGCGTGGAATTTCGCCTCAAACGCCTTGACCTGGCTCAGCGGCACGTCATCCAAGTGTCCTTGTCCGGCAGCGTAGAGGATCGCCACCTGGTGCGCCAGACTCATGGGCTGGTACTGCCCCTGCTTGAGCACCTCGACCCACCGCTCACCGCGCGTCAGCTGGGCTTGCGTGGCCTTATCGAGCTCCGAGCCGAACTGGGTGAATGCCACCAGCTCGCGGTACTGTGCGAGGTCCAAGCGCAAGCGGCCGGCGACCTTTTTCATGGCTTTGGTTTGCGCGTTGCCGCCGACGCGGGAGACCGACAGCCCCACGTTCACCGCGGGCCGGACGCCGGAGTAGAACAGGTCGGCTTCCAGGTAGATCTGCCCATCGGTGATCGAGATGACGTTGGTGGGAATGTACGCGGACACGTCCCCGGCTTGCGTCTCGATAACCGGAAGCGCGGACAAGCTGCCTCCCCCAAGGTCTGCGCGCATCTTCGCGGCGCGCTCAAGCAGCCGCGAGTGCAAATAAAACACGTCGCCCGGATACGCTTCGCGCCCAGGCGGGCGGCGCAGCAGCAGCGACAGTTGCCGGTACGCCACCGCGTGCTTGGACAAATCGTCGTAGCAGCACACCGCATGCTTGCCGGTGTGCATGAACTCTTCGCCCATCGCGCAGCCGGCGTAGGGTGCTAGGTACTGCAGCGGAGCCGGGTCTTCGGCCGAAGCCACGACGATGATGGTGTACTCCATCGCCCCGCGCTTCTCTAGCGTCTCGACGACCGCGACGACTGAGGAAAGCTTCTGGCCGATCGCCACGTAGATGCAGTAGAGGTCCTTGCCCTTCTGGTTCAGGATCGTATCGACCAGCAGCGCGGTCTTGCCGATCTGGCGGTCGCCCAGGATCAGCTCGCGCTGGCCGCGGCCGATGGGGATCATGCCGTCGATGGCTTTGATCCCGGTCTGCAGCGGTTCCTTCACCGGCTGGCGCTGGATGACATTCGGCGGGCGGGCTTCAACGGGGCGGAACTTATCAGTGACGATTGGGCCTTTGCCATCGATGGGCCGGCCCAGCGCATCCACCACGCGGCCAAGGAGTGCCGGCCCGACCGGCACCGAGGCGATGCGGTTGGTGCGCTTCACGACGTCGCCGTCTTTGATGTGCGAGTCGTCGCCGAGGATGACCGCGCCCACGTGGTGCTCTTCCAAGTTGAACGCCATGCCGATCGTCTGCCCGGGGAACTCCAGCAGCTCGCCGGCCATGACGTCGTTGAGCCCGTAGAGCCGCGCAATCCCATCGCCCACCTGGATCACGCGCCCGACCGACTCGAGCTTCACCTGGCTGCGGTAGCGGTCCAGCTCCTGCCGCAGGGCCAGCGAAACTTCTTCAGGACGCAATCGAGCCATCTTCAGGGAACCTTTGTGTTAGAACACCTTCACGGAGGACAACCGCTCGCGCAGCTCGGCCAACTGCCGCCGCACCGAGCCGTCAATCACCCGGTGGTCCAACTCCACTTGCACGCCTCCGATGAGCGCCGGGTCCACTTCCGCGCGCACCTCGACTGTTTTGCGCTCCGCCTGCTCCAGCCGTGCGCGCAGCCGCGACACGACCGTCTCAGGCAGGGGGTGCGCCGAGCGCACCACCACGCGCAGCCGGCCCTGGGCCGCATCGACCAAGTCCGACAGCGCCTCGACGATCTGCGGGATGTGCGACTCGCGACCGAACGACACCAGCATGCGCGTGAATGCCCGCACGGTGTCCGACCAGGAACCCTTCAGCACCCGCTCGAAGATCCCGACCTTGTCCTCAGGGTCCACATCGGGGTTGAGGAACAGCTCGCGCAACAGCGGCTCCTCATCGAACAACCGTCCGATGAGCTCCAGCTCCTTGAGCGTCTCTTCGACGCTGCCCTCAGCACTTGCCGCTTCAAAGAGCGCTTGCGCGTAGCGCGAGGCGATCGGGTCAGCGGACATTACGGCTCATTGTGAAAATTTTCACAGGTATGGACAGCATAAAACCTCACCCGCGCGCGCCCTCTCGCTCCAGGTCGTCGAGCACTGAATCGATTAACTGCCGGTCGGCTTTGGCGTCCAGTTTCTGGCGTAGGACGCGCTCCACCGCATCGACGGTCATCTCCGCCATCTGGTCGCGCAGCGTGACTTTCGCCTTCGCCAGCTCCAGCTCGATCGTCTGCTTGGACTTTTCAAGCGACGCGTACGCAAGCTGGCGCGCTTGCTCTTGGATCTCGACCGCCACCTTCTTGCCTTCGAGGATCGCCTGCTGGATCTTCGAGCGCGCTTCGTCTTCGATCTTGGCGAGCCGCTGGGCGTACTCTTCCTGCAGCCTGGCCAGCTCCACCTTGCCCTGCGCGGCCTGCTGCAGATCGCGTTCGATCTGGTGCCGGCGCGCGTCGAGCATCGTCAGCAAAGGCTTCCAGGCGAAGCGCCGCAGGATCGCCAGCAGCACGAGAAAGCTGATCGCCTGCGAGAGGATCTGTTGCCAGTCAAGCTGTGGCACGGCTTACGCTCCTATCAGCCTGAAATGCGGCCCTGGAAAATGAACATCGTGACCAGCGCGTAAATCGTCAGCGCTTCGATCATGGCGCAGCCGATGATCATGACCGTCTGGATGCGCCCGCCGGCTTCCGGCTGGCGCGCGACCGCTTCCAGCGCAGCCGTGACCGCTTTGCCCAGGCCGAAGGCCGAGGCGACCGCTGCCATACCCAGCGCGAGCGGAACGGTGAGTGCCAGCATACTCCGAAAGTCACTTGGCATAGGTCCTCCTGTTTAGTGATGCTCTTCGTGCGGCAACATCAACGCGATGTACACCGTACTGAGCAGACTGAACACCAATGCTTGCACCGTGCTGAAAATCAACACCAGCGGCAGGGCAAAGAGCTGGAACGGCAGCCCGATCTTGAACGTGCCGATGGCGAACCCCGCCCCAATCCCCAGCCCCACGAGCACCGCCAACAACACGTCTTCTGCGAATACATTGAAGCACAACCGCAAGCTGAGGCTCAACGGTTTGATGAACTCCCCCAGCACGTGGAGCACCAGCATGAGGGGCGCGAGCACCCAGCCAACCACGTCGGTCGGCTCTCCGGCGAGATGGCTCACATACCGAGCCGGGCCCAGCCGGCGGATGCCGGTCCACTGCACATAGCAAAACACGACGATCGCCAGGGCCACCGTCGTGTTCAAATTGGAGGTTGGGGATTTCAGGCCAGGCACCATTCCGGCCAGGTTCATGAGCCAGATGTAGAGGAAGAGGCTGCCGATAAACGGGGTGAAGTGCCGCCCTTCGTGGCCGATGACGCCCTGGACCAGTTGATCCAACCCGTTGACCAGCATCTCAAGCAAGTTCTGTCCCCGGCCAGGGATCGTGGCCGGCCGGCGGCTGTAGCGCCAGGCGACCGTGCACAAGATGAGCGCCACCAGCCAGGCAAAGACCAGGTTCTCCCATTGGTGCAGCCAATGCGCCCACGGCGCGTCATGAAACTGGTGCGAGAGCGCGGTGATGAAATTGGGCAGCTCCGGGATCGCATCGCCCCCGCCATGCCCTGCCGCCTCAGCGGCCTGTGCGCCGTGCTGCACCGCTTGTTCGACGGCGTGGTGGGCGTCACTGGCCATGCGCGGTGGCGGTTGAGCGGACGGCGGCGACAACGATGGCGGCGATCAACACGAGGGTAAACCCAATGCCGAACCCTGCGGGAGAGACCGCCGGCTGCAAGAGTAGCCAGATCGCTACGGCGTACAAGCACGGGAATTTGATGAAGAACCACAGGAGCGTGCGCGTGCGGCTAGCACCGTCGCGCAGCCACACCGTCGAGAGGCGCGCGAGCCCCCACACATTCGCGAGGCTCCACAGCAGGCCGGCTAGGGTGCCGAGCATCAACGGATCAGTGATCGTCATCGTCCTCAAGCTTGCGTGATTGCTGGATGAACTGGGCGACGCTGCGCACGCTGGCCGCCAGACCCAAAATGACCCCTATCGTCATGCCCCACGGCTCACTGGACCAACGGTGATCGACGGCGGTGCCGAGATAGTAGCCGAGCGCTGGTCCGACGAGCAGCACGAAGGGGATGGCGGTTAAAATCCCGACCTGTTGAAGCCGGGAGGACGGCTCACGGCGCTTCGCCACAGCCCGGAATTATAGCACAGCCACGGCGGGCTCTAAAGGAGATTCGCGGAAACGATCGCGCGCAGCGCCTGCAGGAGCGCGTTCGGGAACAGCCCAAGCCCCAGCGTCATCGCCCCACACACACCAAGGGTGACCCGAAGCATCCAGGGGGGTTGCAACACGCCTGCGCGCTGCGGCTCCACGAAGTACATGAGCCGGACCAGGTTGACGTAATAGTACAGCGCGATCGCGCTGTTGAGGATGCCGGCCAGCGCGAGCGCGGTATGGTCGGCCGCGATAGCAGACCCGAACAGGAGGAACTTGCCGAAGAACCCCAGTAGCGGTGGGATGCCAGCCAGGGACATCAGGAACAGCGTGCACAGCAGCGCCAGGACCGGGGAGCGCCTGCCCAGCCCGCGGAAGGCCTCCAGCGCCTCGCTACCGCTGTCGTTGACCACCGCCACGACGCAGGCGAACGCGCCGAAATTCATGAAGAAGTACGCGATGAGATAGAGCATCATCGCTTCGATCCCCAAATCGGTGTGCACCACGAACCCGATCAGCAGGTAGCCGACCTGGCCGATCGTCGAGTAGGCGAGCAGCCGCTTCACGTTGGTCTGCACGAGCGCGACCAGGTTGCCCAGCGTCATCGTCACGATCGTGAGTCCGAGCACCACCGGGGCGATCGTCGGCCAGACCGGCTCCAGCGCGCCCATCACGCGCAGCAGAAGTGCGAGCCCCGCGGCCTTGGGCCCGACGGAGAGAAACGCCGCGACTGCGACCGGCGCGCCTTCGTACGCATCGGGCGTCCACTGGTGAAACGGCACCATTGAGATCTTGAAGGCCAGTCCCACCAGCATCAGCAGCACCGCCAGCATCACCGCGCCGGCCATCGGCTGGTGCATGCCGTCAACGCTGAGCAGGATGTCGGAGAAACTCAGGCTGCTGGTCAGCCCGAAGAGCAGCGACATGCCAAACAGCATGACCCCCGAGGCGGTCGCGCCATAAAGGAGATATTTCAGCGAGGCTTCGGCGGAGCGGCGCTCCTCAAGGAACCCGACCAGCACGTATGAGGCCAGGCTCACCAGCTCCAGCGCCACGTACGCCATCAGGAGGTGCGAGGCCTCGGCCATCAGCATCAAGCCCACACCGATCAACCCGAGGAGGCCGTACGCTTCCCCGCGCGGGGCCGACGCCAGCTCCTTGGACGCGGCGATCAACAGCATCGTGACGGCCACCGCGCCCAGCGCCAGCCAGCGGAATGGGAGGCTGACCGGATCGCACACGATCAGGCCGAAGAACAAACTCGATGAGGTCGCCTCCGGCGTGCGCCACAGCGCCACGGCGGCGGCCAAGAGCGCAAGCCACAAGACCGCCGCGGCTGCGCGAGCCCCGCGGCCATCCGCCGCGCCGGCTTTCCCGCCCCAGACGCCCAGCACCATCGCCAGCAGCCCGCCAAGACTGAGCCAGGCTTCGGGCCACCAGGCGTTGAGGCTTTCCCGAATCACGGTATTCATCGCCGATCGCTATTTCCCGAAGAGGATGTGGGCCAGCAGCTGCTGGATGGTGGGGCTTTGCAGGTCGAGGAGGCACCGCGGGTAGAGCCCGACGAGCAGCACGAGGAGCAGCAAGGGGACGAGGCTGATCAGTTCCCGCGCGTTCATGTCGGAGAGCGCTTGCCATTTCTGATTGAGCGGCCCGAGCAGGATTTGCTGGATGACCTTCAGCATGTACGCCGCGGCGATCACGATGCCGATCACGGAAATCATCGTCAGCACCTGGAGGTGCTCGATCCGAAACGCGCCCAGCAGCGAGAGGAACTCGGCCACGAACCCGCTCAGGCCCGGCAACCCCAGCGAGCCCAGCGAAAAGAAGATCAGCAGCGCCGCGTACTTCGGCAGCTTCGCGCCCAGCCCGCCGAACGCGGCCAGCTCGCGCGTGTGCGCGCGGTCATACAGCACGCCGACCAGCAAGAACATGCCGCCGGTGAGCAGCCCGTGGCTGAACATCTGCAGCATCGCCCCGTTCATGCCCTCCGACGTGAGGCTGGCCAGCCCGAGCAGCACGAACCCCATGTGCGAGACCGAGGAATACGCCACCAGCCGCTTGAAGTCGGTCTGCGCCATCGCGACGAAGGCGCCGTAGACGATGTTGATCGCCCCGAGCAGCCCCATCGTCCAGCTGAACCACTGCGCCGCTTCCGGCAAAATCGGATAGCTGATGCGGAAAAAGCCGTAGGCGCCCATCTTCAGCAGCACCCCGGCCAGAAGCACGCTGCCCGGAGTGGGCGCATCCACGTGCGCGTCCGGCAGCCAGGTGTGGAACGGAAAGATCGGCACCTTGATCGCAAACCCCAGGAAGAAGCCGATGAACAGGAGCTGCTGGAACGCCACCGGAAAGGTATGGCCTTTGGCCGCCAGCTCGAACATATCGAAGGTGCGGCCCTGCGGATGCAGGTAAAGTGCCAAGATCGCCAGCAGCATGAAGAGGCTGCCCGCCAGCGTGTAGACGAAGAATTTGAACGCCGAGTACTCGCGCCGCCCCCCGCCCCACATCCCGATGAGGAAGTACATCGGCACGAGTACGATCTCCCAAAAGATGTAGAACAAAAACAGGTCGATGGCGAGAAACGTGCCCAACATGCCGATCTCAAGCAACAGGTAGAGCGCAAAGTACTCTTTGTGCCGATCGGTGATGGAGAACGAGCCGATGCAAGCGAGGAAGCTCAGCAGCGTGGTCAGTAGCACCATCGGAAGGCTCAGGCCGTCCACACCGACGCGGTAGAAGATCGCCAACTGCGGGATCCACGACACCTGCTCCTCGAATTGGAGCCCGAGCGAGGGGTCGAACGCATCCAGCAGCCGCAAGGACATGATCAGCACGATCCCGGTGGCCCCCAGCGCCACCATCCGGATCGCTTTCACCGACGAGCGCGGCAACGCCAGCACGGCGAGCATTCCGATGAACGGGACCAGCAGCAACCACGTTAAGGTCATATCGCTAACCTCGCAGATAACGTCCGCATCAGCGCCTCATGATGAACGACAGCACCACGACCGAGACGACGACGATCAACAGATACTGCTGTACGATCCCCGTCTGGACCCAGCGCAACACCCCGCCGAACCCGCGCACCGTCAGGGCTACGCCATTCACGAGCCCGTCCACGAAGACCCGGTCGATCCAGGCTTTCGTCTCTCCGGTCCAGCGGCCGAAGCGGCCGACGTTGTTCACCGTGCCGTCAATCGCCACCTGGTCGACGCGCGCCATCGCCTGCATCAGGCCCAGCAGCGGCGCGATGAGCCACCGCTGATACGCCTCGTCCACGTAATACTTGTTCAGCGCCCAGCCGTAGAGCCGGTGGCCCAGCGGGCGCAGCCCGGCGGGCAGCAGGTTGCGGCGCTGCACTCCAACGACCCACGCCAGCAGCGCGCCGGTCACCAGCACCGCCGTCGAGAGCAGGAGAATCGGGACATCGAGTCCGTGCGCTTCATGCTCGCCCAGCAGCGAGAAAAATTCATGGTTCCATGGCGAGCCGAGCAAGCCGATCAGCGCAGCGCCCACGCCAAGCAACGTCATCGGCCCGGTCATGATGAGCGGCGACTCGTGCGGGGCGTGCTCGTGGCCGGACGCGTGCGCAGCGCCATGGAAGCAGCGCCAATACAGCCTCAACGAATACGCTGCGGTCATCACCGCCCCGGCGAGCAGCAGCCACAACACCGTGGGCGAGGTGTGGCGCGCGGCGATCAGGATCGCGTCTTTGCTCCAGAACCCGCTCAAGAACACCAGCCCGCCCATCGACAGCGACGCAATGAGAAAGAGCGTGGCGGTCACCGGCATGTGCTTGCGCAGCCCGCCGAGCTTTGAGAGCTCCTGCTCGTGCGTCGCATGGATCACGCTGCCCGCGCCCAAAAACAGCAGCGCCTTAAAGAAGGCGTGCGTGAAGAGGTGGAACATCGCCGCGCTCACCGCGCCCAGGCCCAGCGCGGTCATCATCAACCCGAGCTGGCTGAGCGTCGAGTAGGCCAGGATGCGCTTGATGTCGGTCTGGGTGAGCGCCACCGTGCCGGCAAATAGGTGGGTAATCAGCCCGATGACTAGTACAATCTGCAGGCTCTCCGGCGTAAATAAGGGAAGTGTACGCGCCACCAGGTACACGCCCGCGGCCACCATCGTCGCCGCGTGGATGAGCGCGGACACCGGGGTCGGGCCTTCCATGGCGTCCGGCAGCCACACGTGCAGCGGGAACTGGGCGGACTTGCCCGCCGCTCCGATGAAGACCAGCACGCTGATGAGCGTCAGCAGCCCGGCGGGCAACTGCTCAGCGACCGAGCGAAGGTCTCCAAACTGCAGTGTCCCGGCGGTCGTGGCCAGCAGCAGAATCCCCAGCAGCAGCCCGGTATCGCCGACGCGGGTGGTGAGAAACGCTTTGCGCCCGGCTTCGGCCGCCGCCGGCTTCTCAAACCAAAAGCTGATGAGCAAATAGGAACACAGGCCCACGAGCTCCCAGCCCACATACAGGAGCACGAAGTGGTTGGCCATGACGAGTGTCAGCATCGACGCGCAAAAGAGCGAGAAGTAGGCGAAGAAGCGGGAGAAGCGCGGGTCGTCGTGCATGTAGCCGATGGAGTAGATCGCGATCATCGTGCCGATGAGCGTCACGACAAAGAGTATGATCCAGTTGAGCCCATCGACCGCGAAGCCGATCGTCCATGAAGAGGCCGGCACCAGCCACGCCCACGTAACCTCGAGCTGGTTCCCTTGGAAAACGAAGGGGGCGATATACAGGGTGCACAGAAAAGAACCAAGGAGTGCAGCCACTGCCAGCCATGCACTGCGTCTTCCGAGACGGCGACCCAAGGTGATCAGAATCGCAAACGCGACGAGCGGAAGTCCGGGAATCAGGAGAAGCAATTGTGTTGTGAGCAGGGCCCACGCGGCAACGTGGCCAAGTAGAAAAATATCCATCGCTTATCCTCGAAGAACGTTCACGTCGTCTGCGTAGACGGTCTTGGCCACGCGCGTCAGCTTGATGATGATCGCCAGTCCCACGACCGCCTCGCAGGCGGCGAGCGCGATGATGAAAAGCGCGAACGCCTGTCCTTGTACGTGGCTGAAGAGGCGGCCGAACACCACGAAGTTCATCGCGGCCGCATTGAGGATTAACTCCACCGCCAGGAGCATCCCGATGGCGTTGCGCCGCGTGAGCATGCCATACAACCCCAGGCAGAACACGGCGTGGCTGAGCACCACCAGCCCTTGCAAGGGAAGCGGCGACATCGCTAGCGGCGGGCCGCGATCGCGATGGCGCCGACAACGGCGGCCACGAAGACGAGTGAGATCACTTCAAAGGGCAGCACCAGCGTTTCCACCAGCTCGCGCCCCAGCGCCGAGAGGTTGACCGCGTCCCCGGCAGGATACGGGCTCCAGGAGAGCCCCCAGGTGGCAGCCACGAGCACCGCAAACAAAGCCGTGCAGGCCAGCGCGGCGGCCACCGGCTGGCGGCGGGAGGGCACATCAACGGCGGTTTGCAGCTTGGCGGTCAGCATGATGGCGAAAATGACGAGCGTGAGGATCGCTCCAACATACACGAGAATCTGCACGAAGGCCAGAAACTCGGCTTCAAGCAGCAGAAATATGGCCGCGACCCCCAACAGCGCCAACCCTAAACTGAGGGCGGCGCGGAAGAGGTTGCGTAGGGTGACGACCCAGATGGCGCTGACGAGGACCAGCGCGGCGAAGAGCGCGAAGACGGTGAATGACATGGGCGATCAAAAATTATAACACGCTCTTGCGCGGGATACGACCCGGGCGGGTCACCGGGATTTGCTCGCTGCACAGGGGGCAGTCCTGCGGGTGGAACGTTTCAAACGCCAGTGAAAACAGCTTGGCGAATTTTCTGCCCGGAAAGCGCACTTTGCCTCCGGAACGGTCCACGATCGCGCCGATCCCCACGACCTTCGCGCCATAGCTCTCCACCAGCGCGGCGACTTTCCGTGCCGACTCCCCGGTCGTGATGGCGTCCTCCGTGATGACGACCCGGTCCTTCTTCGTCACCGAGAACCCCCGGCGCAGCGCCATCTCGGCATCGACCCGCTCCGCGTAGACCGCGCGCACCCCCAGGGCTTGCGCGGTCACGAAGGCCGGGATAATGCCTCCGGCGGCCGGCCCGACGACGACCGTGGGCCGTTTCGCGCGGAACCGCCGCGCCAGCTCGCGCCCGATCGCCGCGGCTTGCTTCGGGTACTGCAGCACCTGGGCGCATTGGAAGTAATGCCCGCTGTGCAGTCCGGATGACAGCTCAAAATGGCCGCGCATCAGCGCGTGGCTGTCGCGGAACATCTTCAACAATTGGTCACGCGTGAGCATGCGCTCC
>PCVX01000055.1:31189-42004 GCA_002796105.1 Candidatus Omnitrophica bacterium CG11_big_fil_rev_8_21_14_0_20_63_9
TCCTCCATTTCCTGCAGAATACGCTCCGCCGCGCGGCGCGGATCCGCCGCCGCCGTGATCGGCCGTCCCACCACGAGCCAATCCGCCCCCCGAGCTACCGCTTCGGCCGGTGTGGCGATGCGTTCCTGGTCGCCCATCTGGGCATGCCGCGGCCGGATGCCCGGGCAGAGAATGCGCAGCGTGCGGCCGAACGCTTTGCGCAATGCGGGTGCTTCGCGGGCCGATGCCACGACCCCGTCGCAGCCGGCATGCTGCGCGCCGCGTGCCAGGTCCAGCACCCGCCGGCGCGTGCCGCGCGCGGCCCCTGCCCCGGTGCTGGTCAGCACCGTCACGGCCAGCACCTGCGGTGGCTTGATCCGCGTCTTGCGCGCCTCCTCATGGATGCCGCGCATGGCGGCTTCCAGCATCTCCCGCTGGCCCGACGCGTGCACGGTCACGAGCGCGACGCGCTGGCGCACCGCCGCGCGGCAGCTGAGCTCCACCGTCGAGGGGATGTCAAAAAACTTCAGATCCAGCATGACGCGCAGCCCCAGGCCGCGCATCCGGGCCACCGCCTCAGGGCCGGCGGCCGTAAAGAGGATGCTGCCGACCTTCACCCACCGTACCAACCCTTTCAAGCGCTGCGCGCAGGTGAGCGCGTCGCGCAGCGTGGGCTGGTCCAGGGCGACGATCAGCTGGTCGGTGGCGCTCACGACACCAGCGCTCCGCGTAATTGCTGGATGGACGTCATTCCGTGGCGCGCCAGGCATCGTGCGAGCCCGCGCAACACGCGCACGGGAGCTTTGGGGTCGGCGAAGGTCGCGGTGCCGACCGCGACAGCCGTCGCCCCGGCGAGGAAAAATTCCACCGCATCCTCAGCCCGCACGACGCCGCCCAGCCCGATGATCGGAAGGCGCACAGAACGTGCAGTATACCACACGCGATAAACGGCCAGCGCGCGAATTGCCGGGCCGCTGAGGCCTCCGGTCATCGCGCCCAGCCTTGAGCGGCGCGTAGCCGCATCGATGCTCATCGCGGCAAACGTATTGCCGATCGTCAGGGCGGCCGCCCCGGCGCGCTCAGCCGCTTGCGCGATCGGAACCAGATCGGTGACATCCGGGCTGAGCTTGGCGATGACCGGCTTGCGGGTGGAGGAGACGGCGGCGCGCACGTATGCTTCGGTCGCCTCGGCGTCCTGCGCGGCGGTCCACACAAACCCCGGCGGCGCGCCGGCATGCGCGCCGTGGCGGATGTTCGGGCAGGAGAGGTTCAACTCGATGGCGGCCGCCCCGTCGGCACGCTCAATGCTGGCCGCCATCTGCGCCGCTTCCTCCGGCGACTCTCCCAGCAGGCTGACGATTACCGGCACGCGGTGCGCGCGAAGCGCCGGGAGTTTGTCCGACAAAAACGCGTCCAGCCCGATGTTCTGCAGCCCCACCGCGTTGAGCATGCCGGAGGGCGTTTCGGCCAGGCGCGGCGGCGGGCTGCCCCCGCGCGGACGCAGCGTGAGCGGTTTTGTGACTATCGCCCCAAGCTCGTGCAGCGGGAGCGCGCGGGCGAACTCCACCCCATAGCCCAGGGTGCCGGCGGCGGCGAGCACCGGATTCGCAAGCTGGAGAGGACCGAGGGATATCCGAAGGTCAGACACTACACATTCTTTCGCAGGAATTGCACCAAGGTATCCAAATGCAGCTGCTGCTCGGGCGATTGATCCACAAACGCTACGCCGATCTCGCACACACCGGAGGCTTGCAGCTGGCTCCAAATGACGCGCCCATGCACTACCAGCGGTTGGGGGCTGTTCGGCAGCTGCAGTTTGAGCTCCACCGAGGCGTCGTTTTCCAGCGATTCGTCCGTCGCCATCCGCACGCCGGCCGCGCTCAAGTTCAACGTGACCGCGGGATGCCACGAGGCGGCCATCTGTCCGGCGAGCCGGTACTGAACCTCGAACTGCTGCGGGACGCGATGGAATTCCCGTCGCTCCTGGGCCATCTATTTCCCCTGTTTGCGCAAAAAGTGCGCGACCGCCGCTTCGATCGCCTGCCTCGCCTCGGTGTCTCCCAGCTCAAACGTCACGCCCAGTTCGGCCAGCCCCAGCGATGAGGGCTTCATCCACACCACCCGGGCCCTGGCTGCGATCGGCTGCCTGGCCAGCGGCAAAATGAGCTGCGCGTCCAAGAGCTCTCCGGCCTTAAACGGGTGCTCCGACACGAACCGCGCGCCACTGGCGCTGAAATCCTTCAGCGGGGAGATGTGCCACGAATCCTGCCAGTAGTAGCGCACCATAAACGGGTGCGCCACGCGGGGATCCTGCCGCTGCTCGGCGTCCATGCTCATACGGACCGTAGCATCTGGTGATACTCCTGAATCGGGCGCACGCCGAGCTCCCGCTTCAACCACGTGCTGATACCGTTCACGGAGGCTTGGGCGCCGGCGATCGTCGTGATGCAGGGGATCCCCAGCGACGCGGCCGCCGAACGGATCAGCACTTCATCGGCGCGCGGCAGCCGTCCGGAGGGCGTATTGATCACGAGCTGGATCTGCCCGCTCTTGAGCAGATCGAGGACGTTCGGGCGGCCTTCGTGGATTTTCTTGACCGGGCTCGCGTGCAGCCCGTAGCGCTGCAGCGCCTTGACCGTCCCGGCGGTCGCCACCAGATTGAACCCGAGCTCTTCCAGCCGCTGCGCGACGAGGATCACCGCCCGTTTGTCGCGGTTCTTCACGCTCACGAACACCGTGCCGCTGCGCGGCAGCAACTGCCCTGCGCCCAATTGCGATTTGAGAAACGCCTTGCCGAAATCCTCATCGATCCCCATCACCTCGCCGGTGGAACGCATCTCCGGCCCGAGCGCAATGTCCACGCCGGCGAAGCGCGAGAACGGAAAGACCGATTCCTTCACCGCCAGGAACGGGGGGACGACTTCTTCGGTGAAGCGCTGCTCGCGCAAGCTCAGGCCCACCATGGCGCGTGTCGCCAGCTTTGCCAGCGGCACGCCGATCGCCTTGGAGACGAAGGGGACCGTGCGCGAGGCGCGCGGGTTCACTTCCAGAATATACACCGCGTCATCTTTGATCGCGCACTGCACGTTCATGAGCCCCACGATCTTCAGCGCCTGGGCGAGCTTGATGCCGGCGGCGCGCACGTCGCCCACGATCTCGTCGGTGAGCGTGTGCGGCGGCAGCACCATCGCCGAATCGCCGGAGTGGATGCCGGCCTCCTCGATATGCTCCAGGATCCCGCCGATGACGAAGGCTTTGCCGTCGCCGATCACGTCGATATCCACCTCAATGGCGTCTTCGAGGAACTTGTCGATCAGCACCGGGAACCCCGGCGATGCCTCAAACGCTTTTTGGGCGAAGCGGCGCAGCTGCTCATCGTCGTACACGATTTCCATGGCGCGGCCGCCCAGCACATAGGAGGGGCGCACCAGGCACGGGTAGCCGATCGAGTGCGCGGTCAGGACCGCGTCCTCCAGCACCATCGCGGTCCCGCTGGACGGCTGGCGCAACGCCAGCTCGTCGAGCAGCCGCTTGAACTTCTCGCGGTCCTCGGCGATGTCGATCGCTTCGGCGTTCGTCCCCAAAATCGGCACGCCCGCCTTGGCCAGCCCGGTACTGAGGTTCAGCGGGGTCTGCCCGCCGAACTGAACGACCACCCCCTCGGGCTGCTCCCGGTGGACGATGTTGAGCACGTCCTCCAGCGTGACCGGTTCGAAGTACAGCTTGTCCGACGTGTCGTAGTCGGTCGAAACGGTCTCGGGGTTGGAGTTCACCATGATGACCTCGATGCCCAGCTCCCGCAGCGCGAACGCGGCGTGGACGCAGCAGTAGTCGAACTCGATCCCCTGCCCGATGCGGTTGGGCCCGCCGCCAAGGATCATGACCTTCCGCTTGGTCTGGGGCGTGGGGCGTGGGGCGTGGGGCACGGGTTGTTGCTCTCCCCCGCCCCCCGGCTCCCGCCCCTTGCCCCCAAGTTGCAGCATTGGATTCTCGTAGGTCGAGTAATAATACGGCGTCTTCGCTTCAAACTCCGCCGCGCAGGTGTCGACGAGATAATAGGACGGCATGACGCCCCACGACATGCGCCATTGGCGGATCGTCGCTTCATCCACGCCCCACAGCCGTGCGAGCTGCCGGTCGCTGAACCCGTATTGCTTGGCGCGGCGCAGCACTTCAACGGCGTTCGCCTGGCCTTGGCCCGCACCCGCGTCGGCGCACGCGCGCATCTGCTCTGCGGCCTTGCGCAGCGCCTCTTCCTCAACGGTCAATGTGTAGAGCTGGCGCAAGAACCACCGGTCGATGCGCGTCAGCTCGTACATCTCGTCGATGGAAATGCCCGCCGCGAAGGCGTCTTTAAGGTAGAAAATCCGCTCGGCGGTCGGCACCGAGAGCTTCTGGCGCAGCACGTCCGGCGAGAACACACCACCGCTGGATTCCCACCCGTCTTTCTTGATCTCCAGCCCGCGCAGCCCCTTTTGGAGCGCTTCGGTGAACGTGCGGCCGATCGCCATGGTTTCCCCCACCGACTTCATCTGGATCGTCAGCGTGGGATCGGCGCCCGGGAATTTTTCAAACGCGAAGCGCGGGATCTTCACGACCACGTAGTCGATCGTGGGCTCGAACGATGCCGGGGTCTGTTTCGTGATGTCGTTGGCCAGCTCGTGCAGCATGTAGCCCACGGCGAGCTTCGCTGCGATCTTGGCGATGGGAAACCCGGTCGCCTTCGAGGCGAGCGCCGAGGAGCGCGACACGCGCGGGTTCATCTCGATCACCAGCAGCCGCCCGGAGTCCGGGTGCACCGCGAACTGGATGTTCGAGCCGCCGGTCTCAACACCGATCGCGCGGATGATCTTGATGGCTGCATCGCGCATCTCCTGGTACTCGCGGTCGGTGAGTGTTTGCGCGGGAGCGACGGTGATCGAGTCGCCGGTGTGTACTCCCATCGGGTCGAAGTTTTCGATCGAGCAGACGACCACGACGTTGTCCTGCCGGTCGCGCATGACCTCCAGCTCGAACTCTTTCCACCCGACGACGGATTCCTCCACCGACACCTCGGTCGTCATGGATAGCTCAAGGCCGAGCTTCACGATGCGCTCGAACTCTTCCGGGTGATACGCGACCCCGCCGCCGGTGCCGCCGAGCGTGAAGCTGGGGCGGATCACGCAGGGAAAGCCGATTGTCTCAACAATCGCCTTCGCCTCATCCAGCGTGTGCGCGTAGCCGGCCCGCGGCACCTCAAGGCCGATCGTCTCCATCGTCTGCTTGAACTGCTCGCGGGCTTCGGCGCGCTTGATCGCATCGATCTTCGCCCCGATGAGCTCGACCCCGTACCGGTCCAACACGCCGCGCTCGGCCAGCTGCACCGTCACGTTCAGCGCGGTCTGGCCGCCCAGGGTCGGCAGCAGCGCGTCGGGCCGCTCCGCCTCGATGATCTTCTCGATGATGTCCGCGGTGATCGGTTCGATGTACGTGCGGTCGGCGGTCTCCGGATCGGTCATGATCGTGGCCGGGTTGGAGTTGACCAGCACGACCGAGAACCCTTCTTCGCGCAGCGCCTTGCACGCCTGCGTGCCGGAGTAGTCGAACTCGCACGCCTGCGAGATCACGATCGGCCCTGAGCCGATGATGAGGATTTTTTTGATATCAGTACGCTTGGGCATGACGTTCCTTAGAATAACGTCAACTGCTCATCGGCGGCGGGTGCGGCGGTTTCCGCTGAGAAGATGTGCACCTTGCCGAACTCACCGTCATAGCCGGGCTCCACGGTGACGTTGCCCTGCCTCACCCGCAGGATGCCCTCCGCGATCCGCGCAGGCGCGGCCTTGCGCAGCACCTCTTCAGGCGCATGCAGCAGCACGTTGAACTCGCTGCCGCAGGCGGCGATGAGCTGCTGGTACTCGCGCTCCACCGCCTTGGTGCCGACATTGACCGCCAGCGCTTCCGCGATGATCTCCTCGAGTGGGACGATCCGCTTAAACGGCACGACCCCTTCCGGGATTGACCCTTCCGGGCGGTCGGCCAGCGCATCCACGCGATGCATCACGCCCACCGTCACCTTGCGCCCGCAGGCGGAGCAGCGAAACCCGTGGCGCCGGGTTTCCTGGGGGGCCCATCGGACGCCGCAGGTGCGGTGGCCGTCGAAGTGGTACTTGCCTTCCTCGGGAAAGAACTCGATGGTCGACAGAAACTTGCTGCGATCTTTGGTCTTCAAGGCGGTGACGATCGCGTCATAGGTTAGCTCGCACTCGAAGATGTTCGCTTCCCGACCCAGCTTCCGGGCCGAGTGGGCATCGGAGTTCGAGATCAGCGTGTAGCGGTCCAGCGACGCCAGCCGCCAGTTCATCGACGGATCGGAAGAGAGGCCGGTCTCCAGCACGAAGATGTTCTTGGTCTGATGCTCGAAGCACTCTTCCAGCGTGTCGAATCCGGCGATCGAGCCAAACGCCGAGAACCATGGCGTCCACACATGTGCCGGCACCAGCAAACTGCGCGGCTCCGTCCCCAACAGCACGTCGGCCAGCCGCCAGGCGTCCATCCGCAGCGTCGGCCGCCCGTCGATGCTCAGGCTGCCGAAGCTTTCCAACTCGCGGTTCACTCGCTCAGCGGCTTCGAGGCTTGGCACGAAGAGAACGTGGTGGATCTGGTGCGCTTTGCCGCTCTTGTAAAAGAGCGTATTCACCTCGGCGGTGAGCAAAAACTTCTTCCCGTGCGCTTCATACAGCCCGGTGCCGTCTTCGCGAAACGCATCCTTCAGCTCTTGCAGCCACAGCGGGTGCGTGAAATCGCCGGTGCCGAGCACGCCGATGCCCTTGAGCTTGGCCCACTTGGCCAGCTCTCCAACGGTCAGATCCTTGGAGCAGGCGCGGCTGTAGCGCGAGTGGATGTGGAAATCCGCGATAAATTTAGGCATGCACGCTGTCCATCAAGTCGATGAAACGCTCAAACAGATACCGCGCATCGTGGGGCCCGGGCGCGGCTTCGGGGTGGTACTGGAGGCTGAAGATCGGCAGCGTTTTGTGCTGCATCCCCTCGACGGTGTTATCGTTGAGGTTTTGGTGCGTGAGCTCGACTTGACCGCCCGGGATCGACTCCACCCGCACCGCGAAGTTGTGGTTCTGTGTCGTAATCTCGACCTTGCGCGTGGACAAGTCCTGGACCGGGTGGTTGCCGCCGTGGTGGCCGAACTTCAGTTTGTAGGTTTCGCCGCCGTACGCCAATCCCAGCAGCTGATGCCCCAGGCAAATCCCCAGCATCGGCACCTGGCCCATCAGCCCTTGAATCGTCTTGACTGCGTACGTGACCGCGGCCGGATCGCCCGGGCCATTGGACAGCACGACCCCGTCCGGGTGGCGCGCCATGATGTCGGCCGCACTCGTCGAGGCCGGCACCACGCTCACGCGGCAGCTCAGCGATGAGAGCTGGCGGAGGATGTTGTACTTCACGCCGAAGTCCATCACCACGACGTGCCGTGTGTGCGGCCCGGATGCAGGCCATTCATACGGCTGTTCGCAGGTGACCTGTTGAACCGTATCGACGCCCACGATATCCGCTGAGGTGCGCACGCGCGCCAGCAGCGCCTCAGGGTCTTGCTTGCTCGTCGAGATGCCGCACTTCATGGAGCCTTGCTGTCGCAGCTTCAGCGTCAGCGCGCGCGTGTCCACGCTGTCGATCGCCACCACCTTGTGGCGCTTTAAATAGGCCTCCAGCGATTCTTGCGACCGGAAATTGCTCGCGATGGGCGAGATCTCGCGCATCACGAACCCTTCGACCCATGTCCGGCGAGACTCGACATCCTCGTCATTCACGCCGTAGTTGCCGATGTGCGGGTAGGTCATCGTGACGATCTGGCCCTTGTAGGAGGGGTCGGTGAGCACTTCCTGATAGCCGGTCATCGAGGTATTAAACACGCACTCGCCGAATACTTCCCCGTCAGCGCCGACGGATCGCCCGCGGAAGGCGGTCCCATCCTCCAGCACCAGCCAGGCGAGTTTCGCGCTCATCCGTCCGCTTCCACACCGCGGTACAGCGTGCGCAGCACCACCCCGGTCAACACGCGGCCGGCAAACGGCGAGTGGCGCCCCTTGGAAACGAACCGTTTCGGATCCACCGTCCACTGCGCCGAGGGGTCGAGCACGGTAAGGTCCGCCTCAGCCCCGACGCTCAGCGTGCCGGCCTCCAGCCCGGCGATGCGCGCCGGCGCCGTGGACAGCCTCTCAACGAGCTGGGGCCAGGTAAGCAGCCCGGGCTTGATCAGCGCCTCCACGCACACACCGAGCGCGGTCTCAAGGCCGCTGATGCCAAAGGGCGCGGCGTCAAACTCTGCATCTTTCTCCCAATCGGTGTGCGGCGCATGATCGGTGGCGATACAGTCGATGGTGCCGTCCCGCAAGCCCTCCAGGAGCGCGAGCCGATCCTCCTCGGTGCGCAGGGGCGGGTTGACCTTGGCATGCGTGTTGAACTCTCCGATCGCCTCATGCGTGAGCGCCAAGTGGTGCGGCGTGACTTCGCACGTCACATGCACCCCGCGCCGCTTCGCCTGCCGGACCAGCTCCACCGAGATCGCGCTGGACAAATGCGCGAAATGAATCCACCCGCCGGTCAATTCGGCCAGCGCCAAGTCGCGCGAGACGATCACCGACTCGGCTTGAGCCGGCATGCCGCGAAGCCCCAGCGTCACTGAAACGATGCCTTCGTGCATGACCCCTCCGGCGGCGAGTGCCGGGTCTTCCGCGTGTTGGATGATCGGCCGCTCGAAGGTCTTCGCGTATTCCAGGGCCCGGCGCATCAGCATCCCATCGGCGAGCACGTTGCCGTCATCCGAGAGTGCTACGCAGCCGGCGTCGAAGAGCTCGCCGAAATCGGTCAGCTCTTTGCCTTGCCGCCCTTTGGTCAGGGCGCCGATCGTCCGCACCGAGGCCAGGCCGACGCGCCGGCCTTCCTGGTGCACGAAATCCGCCGCGCCCCGGTGGTCGATCGCCGGGCTGGTGTTGGGCATCGCGCAGACGGTGGTGAAGCCTCCCTTGGCCGCAGCGCGGCAGCCGGACTCGACCGTTTCCTTGTCTTCCCGCCCAGGCTCGCGCAGATGCGTGTGAAGATCCACGAAGCCTGGCGCGACAAGCTTACCGTCAGCATCAATGACCTTTGAGCCGTTCGCCGGGATCGAAGGCTGTATGTCCGCGATCTTGCCGCGATCAATCAAGATGTCAAACCGGCCATCGCGTTTGTTGGCGGGATCGATCACGCGTCCGCCTTTGATCAGCACTTTGGCCATTAGGCCGGCTCCTCTTCAAGCCGGGATCCTGAGAGCAGGTAGAGGACCGCCATGCGCACCGCCAACCCGTTCGTCACTTGATCGAGAATGACCGAGAACGGCCCGTCCGCCACGTCGGAATCCAGCTCCACCCCGCGGTTCACCGGACCGGGGTGCATGATGAGCACGTCGGGTTTTGCCTGCTTCAACCGCTCCCGGTCGATCCCATAGCGCAGCCGGTACTCGCGAAGGCTGGGCACCAGCGTGGCTTCCTGGCGCTCGTGCTGGATGCGCAGGAGCATGACCACGTCGGCCCCGCGGATCGCTTCCTCAAGCTTGTACGTCACGCGCACCCCGAGCTGCTCGATCTGCGGCGGCACCAGCGTGGCCGGGCCGCACACGGTGACGCGCGCGCCAAGCTTCGTGAGCCCCCAGATGTTCGAGCGCGCCACGCGCGAGTGGGCGATATCGCCGATGATCGACACGCTGATCCCCTCCACCCGGCCCTTTTTTTCTTGGATGGTGAACAAGTCCAGGAGCGCCTGCGTGGGGTGCTCGTGCGAGCCGTCGCCCGCGTTGATGACCGAAGCGTGGCTGTGCTTGGCGATGAGGTGCGGCACGCCGGCGGCGGCGTGGCGGATGACAAGCATGTCGATCTTGAGCGCTTCCAGGTTGCGCACCGTATCGAGGATCGTTTCGCCCTTGGAGAGGCTGGAGCTTTGGGCCGCGATGTTCATGATGTCAGCCGAGAGCCGCTTGGCCGCCAGCTCGAAGGATACGCGCGTTCGGGTGCTGGGCTCAAAGAAGAGGTTCACGACCGTCTTGCCGCGAAGCGCGGGCACCTTCTTGATGGGCCGCAGCGAGATTTCCCGGAACGACTCGGCGGTCTGCAGGATCAGCCGGATTTCTTCGGCGGAAAGCTCCCGCAGCCCCAGCAAGTCCTTCTTCGTCCACTGCGCGGTCTGGGCGGCATGGCTGACTGTGGCGGTCGTCATCAAGTTTGCTCCTCCCGCGGCTCAAGCACCACTTCCTCGCGCTCATCCAGCTCGCGCAGCCGCACATCCACGTGCTCGCGCGGGTGCGTGGGGATGTTTTTTCCGACGTAGTCCGCGCGGATCGGCAGCTCGCGGTGGCCCCGGTCGATCAGGACCGCCAGCTCGATCGTCTTGGGCCGCCCCAGGTCGGTCAGCGCGTTGAGCGCAGCACGGATCGTGCGGCCGGTAAACAGGACGTCGTCCACGAGGATGAGGTGCAGATCGGTGATGTCGAAAGAGATGTCGGTGGCGTGCACGATCGGGTTGGGGGCGATGCGGGAGAGGTCGTCGCGGTAGAGCGTGATGTCGAGGATGCCCACCGGCACCGGGTGGCGGTCGATCGCTTCGATTTCTTTGGCCAGGCGCTGCGCCAGGAAGGCGCCGCGGGTGCGAATGCCGATCAGCCCGACCTGCTGGAGCCCTTTGTGGTGCTCCAGGATCTCGTGGGCGATGCGCACGATCGCCCGGCGGATCGCCTCGCCATCCATGAGCGCGGGCACAAAAAATCCCCCGCCTGGCGGCTGGGGGTTACGGTTTTCCGGACGAACGCTC
>PCVX01000055.1:42022-44513 GCA_002796105.1 Candidatus Omnitrophica bacterium CG11_big_fil_rev_8_21_14_0_20_63_9
CTCTCAGGACGGGCCATTAAAGTGAAGAGGATGTGTCAATTATACTAAAAAACGGCCCAATCTGTCAACAGCTATATCGATAGACTAATGTCTACCCTCTTTTAGTGTCTTGGCGGGGCTTTTTGGGGAGCAAAGATTCCTCGCCTTCCCCTTCAGACTCTGCATCGGCGCCGATGCCGGCACAGATGCCCCGCTTGGAGGCCTTCACGAACTCCACCAGGTGCTTCACCTCCGGCGATTTGCACTCGCGCTCGATCGCTTCGATGGCATGGGGGACGTTCAGGCCGTCCCGGTATAGAAACTTATAGGCTTTCTTGATCTCCTCTCGCACCGGGGCCGCAATGCCGGCGCGGCGCATACCCACCACGTTGAGCCCCTGGATCACCGCAGGCCGGCCACCACAGAGCATATAGGGCGGCACGTCCTTGTTCACCGCAGAGAGCGCGCTGATCATGGCGAGGCGCCCGATGCGCGTGAACTGGTGCAACCCCACGATACCCGAGAGGAACGCGCCGTCTTCCACCACGCAGTAGCCGGTGAGGCTGGCCACATTCACCAGGATCACCTTGTTGCCGATCTCGCAGTTGTGCGCGATGTGCACGTTGGCCATGAAGAAGTTCTCATCGCCGATCACGGTGGAGGTGCCTTCCTTGGTGCCGCGGTGGATTGTGACGTACTCGCGGATCGTGTTGCGGTGGCCGATTTTCGTATAGCTGGCAGCACCTGTGTACGCCAGGTCCTGTGGCGTGTGGCCGATGACCGCGCCCATGTGGAGCTGATTCTCGTCGCCGATCGTCGTGCCTGGGCCGACGTAGACATTCATCCACAACTTATTGCGCGAGCCCAGCGCGGCACCATCTTCAATCACGCACCCCGGGCCGATGCTGTTCCCCTCGCCCAGCGTGACGTGCTTGCCCACCACCGCACTAGAGTGAATGACGTTTGTCATCCTGCTGTCCTATGGAAATGCGCTGCTGGTTTTAAACTTGAGGTGCTCCGGCTCCGCCGGATAGGCGATGGCCCCGGTTTCATTGAGAAATTGCTGCGCGGAAACGGCTGTTCCGTTTCGGAAATACACATGCGGCCCGTACCGCCAGCCGTCTGCGCAGGCCGCTTGCGCCTCTGCGCTCGCACCGGCAGGGCACCCCTCGCACTCGTAGCTGATGCGCAGCCACCGCACGCCCTGGAGCTCCAGTATCGATACCGTTGTCGGATCGCCAAGCAGCGTGTGCACCTCATGTGTGGTTTTCCCATAGAGCTCAGCCCATCGCGAGCGCGGATCCTCGGTGTTATCCCCAAGAACTTCGTACAGGCTGTCGCACCGAGGCTGGTCAAGTCTGGCGCGCTGCTCAGCGTGTCCAGGCATGGCAGCCAGGAACACTCCGACGCCTAGCCACACAGCGCCCGCCCTCATGGCCCTGTTCTTTCGACTGGCGGCAGCACGAGCACAAACTCGCCGCGGGGCGGGTGCGCGGTGAAATGTTCCAGTAGTTCGCTGGCCGATCCGCGGCGGGTCTCCTCAAACTGCTTCGTCAGCTCGCGGCTCACCGACATCTGCGCGTCGCCGAACACCTCGCGGATCGCTTCAAGCGTCTTTACCACCCGATGCGGCGACTCGTACAGCACCGCGGTGCGCCCGCCCTCGCGCAGCGCTTCCAGCCGCTTCTTGCGCGCGCCGGATTTTACCGGGAGAAACCCCTCAAACACGAACCGGTCCGTGGGGAGCCCGGATACCACCAGGGCGCTGAGCATCGCGGACGGGCCGGGGATCGGCACGACCGTTACGCCCGCGTCGATGGCGTGCCGGACGAGCAGCCAGCCCGGGTCGGAGATAAGCGGCGTGCCGCTGTCGGAGACGAGCGCGATCGAAGCGCCCTGCGCCATCCATTCAACGAGTTTGGGGGCTTGCGCGCGCTCGGTGTGGTCGTCCAGCCGGCGCAGCGGGGTGTGCAGATCGTAGCGTTGCAGCAGCTTGGCGGTTTGCCGCGTGTCTTCGCACGCGATGACGTCGACGGTCTTCAGGATCTCAAGCGCCCGCACGGTAATGTCGCCGAGGTTGCCGATGGGCGTGGCGATGACATAGAGCGTCCCACCCATCTCATTCCACAGTGACGCTTTTGGCCAAGTTCGGCGGCTGGTCGATGTCACAGCCGTTGGCATCCGCCACGTAGTAGGCGAATAGTTGCAGCGGGATTGCAGTGATGATCGGCGAGAAAAATTCCTCGGTCTTGGGCACGGTGATCAGGCTGTCGGCGTAGCGCTTGATGTGCGCGTCGCCTTCGGAGGCAATCACGATGCACTCGCCCTTGCGCGCGCGCACTTCCTCGATGTTGGAGATCACCTTCTCGTACACCGGCGACTGGGTGGCGATGAAGACGATTGGCCAGCCCTTGCGGATGAGCGAAATCGGGCCGTGCTTCATCTCACCGGCCGCGTAGCCTTCCGCGTGGATGAGCGGGCAGATCTCTTTGAGCTTCAGCGCCCCTTCAAG
>PCVX01000055.1:44708-47186 GCA_002796105.1 Candidatus Omnitrophica bacterium CG11_big_fil_rev_8_21_14_0_20_63_9
CAGCAGCGAGAGCGCGGTGACCTGCGCGGTGTACGCCTTGGTCGATGCGACCGCGATCTCAGGGCCGGCGTGCGTGTAGATGACCGCGTCGGCCTCGCGCGCGATCGAGGAGCCCAGCACGTTGCAGATGGCGAGGATCTTCGCGCCCTGCTCTTTGGCCAGCTTGATGCCCGCTAGGGTGTCGGCGGTTTCTCCGGACTGCGTGATGGCGATCACCGTCGTGCGCCGGTCCAGCTTCGCCCCGCGGTAGCGGAACTCGCTGGCCAGATCAACGTCCACCGGAATGCCGGCGAACTCCTCCAGCATGTACTCCCCGACGAGCCCGGCATGGTAGGCCGTCCCGCACGCGATGATGATGAACTTTTCCTCGGGGCTGAGCTTGTCAAGGAACTCGTTGGTCTTCCGGTCAAACCCCACGCGTCCTTTCCCAGGATCCAGCCGGCTGACCAGCGTCTGCTCGATCGCCTTAGGCTGCTCGTTGATCTCCTTCAACATGAAATGCGGATAGCCGCCTTTTTGGGCGGCCGACAAGCTCCACTCCACCAGCGTTGGGTTGCGTTTGACGGGTTTGCCCTCGAGCGTCGTCAGCTTGGGGCCCTTCGCGGTCAGCTCCACCGCTTCCAGGTCGTTGAGATACACGACGCGCCGGGTCCGGTCCAGGATCGCCGGCACGTCGCTGGCAAAGAGCGCTTCGCCTTCGCCGACCCCGACGATGAGCGGGCTGCCGTTGCGCGCGCCAAAGAGCCGCGTCGGATCATCAGCGGAGACCAGGCACACCGCGTAGGATCCTTTGAGCTCTTTGAGCGCGAGCCGGAACGCCTCGCCCAGGGGGTGCGTTTTCGCCAGCTCCTCCACGAGATGCACGATGACCTCGGTATCGGTCTGCGAGCGGAAGGCGTGGCCCTTGTTGAGCAGACGCTCTTTGAGCTGGGCGTAGTTTTCGATGATGCCGTTGTGAACCACCGCGAGCCGGCCCGCGCAGTCGATGTGGGGGTGCGCGTTCGTTTCGGTCGGCTCACCGTGCGTCGCCCACCGCGTGTGGCCAACACCGATACTGCCTTTGATGGGGCGCTGGTGGATGGCGTCGATCAATATCTTCAGCTTGCCGGTGCGCTTGCGCAGCTCGATGCCCTTGCTGTTGAGCACCGCGACCCCGGCCGAATCATACCCGCGATACTCCAGGCGGCTGAGCGCGTCCAACAGCGCATCAGTCACCGGAGCGTGTCCTACATATCCGACGATACCGCACATCTGAGCTCACCTCTCATACACGATACGGCCGCCAACCACCGTCAGCCGCACCTGAAATTTCGAATCGAAGACGACGACGTCCGCACGACTGCCCGCGGCGATTTTCCCGCGCGACCGGTCTCGCAACAGCCTGGCCGGAACTTCACTGGCCATCCGCACCGCTTCGGCCACGGTCACCCCGCCTTGCTCCACGGCGTGCCGCACCGCGCGCATCATCGTAAGACCGCTGCCGGCGAGCGTGCCGCTTTTCAAATAATACGCGCCGCGGCGCTGGCGGACATCCCATCCCTCGTGCCGAATCGAATCCGTCACCAGCACGATCCGCTCCGGGCCCTTGGTGCGCACGAGTAACCGTAGTGCCACCGCGCTCACATGCACCTGGTCCAGGATCACCATCGTGGTGAGCCGCGGGTCGGTCAGCGCCACCTCAAGCAGGCTCGGCGCGCGATGATGAAAGGGCCGCATCGCGTTAAACACGTGCGTGACCGCCCTCGCTCCGGCCGCCACCGCCCGCGCGGCGGTCCGGGCGTCCGCATCGGTGTGCCCCAGCGATGCGATGATCCCCTTGCCCCGGCACCAGCGGATCGCCTGCATCGCGCCCGGCAGCTCCGGAGCCAGCGTGAGCATCCGAATGCCTCCGCGGGCCGCCAGCGCGTTCAGGGAGGCCGTCGTCGGGCGCCGCATCCAGCGCTTCGGCAGCGCGCCGCCGCGTTTCGGGTTCAGAAACGGCCCTTCAAGATGCGCCCCGAGACACGCCGCGCCCGGCCACGCCTTCAGCTGCTGCAGCGCGTCCAGCCGCGCGCCGGTCTTCGAGGACGGCTCTGGCCCGATCGCGCTCAGGAACGCGGTGGTGCCGTGCGCGGCAAAGTAGCGCGAGACCGTCACCGGATCGCCCCAGACATGCAAGTCGATGAACCCCGGCGCGACGTATGCGCCGCGCACGTCTATCGTCCGTCGGCCGCGCGGCGCATGCCGCTGAACTTTGGCGATGCGCCCGCCGGCGATCAGCACCGCCGCGCCTGTGACCCCATCCGGCGTCACGACCTTGCCATTGACCAGCCAAGCGCTATCCACAGCTTTTCAGCGTCGGTGGAAAAGTGTCCCCAGGGGGAATCGAACCCCCATCATCAGCTCGAAAGGCTGGTGTCCTGACCGTTGGACGATGGGGACGCGGTTATTTCTTGCCCTTAGTTTTTGGCGCGTCGGCCGACGGCGCAGCGCTGGATA
>PCVX01000100.1:0-933 GCA_002796105.1 Candidatus Omnitrophica bacterium CG11_big_fil_rev_8_21_14_0_20_63_9
CCGATCAGCGAATCGCGCAGCTTGAACGACGTCGACGCCGGCTGCTGGATGCGCGTGACGCGGAACGCCTCCGCCTCTTGCCCATAGCTGCCAAGCGCCCAGCCGGCCCCCACCACCGCAGCGATGAGCGCCAGCGGCTTGACGTGCCGCAGGCTCCACCATACGGCGCGCCCGAGCGAGCGCCCCAGCGTGGGGATCAGCCCGGCGGCGCGCCGAGAGCGCGCCGCGTAGCGGGAAGTCGTCGTTCGACGCTGCCGTCTCATCGGGTTAATGGGCTGCCATCGGCAAGGTCGCGCCGTGCGCCATCACGACCAATTGCTCGCACAGCGATTCATACGAGACATGCACATGCGCGGCCGCTTTCGGCAACAGGCTCGTGGGGGTAAACCCAGGGATCGTGTTGACCTCAAGGATCACCGGCTGGCCATCCGCTTTCAAGATGATATCGGTGCGGGACATATGGCGGCAGCCGATCGCTTGATGGGCCGTCAGGCCCGCTGTCTGTACCGCGGCGCCGACCTGCGCCGGCAGCGAAGCCGGCACGAGGTAGTCCGTCTCGCCGGCGGTATACTTCGCCCCGAAATCGAAAAAGGCGTGGCGCGGTCGTATCTCGACGATCGGCAGCGCTTCTTCGCCCAGGACGCCGACCGTGAGCTCGCGCCCGGCGATGAACTCTTCCAACAGGACCGGCCATCCATGGCGCCCGGCCTCCTCAATGGCGGATGGCAACTCGTCCGCCTCTCGGACCAGCGACACCCCGATGCTCGACCCTTGTTGCGCGGGCTTGACGACCAGCGGAAACGTCCAGCCGGCTCCAGCGAGCTGCGCGGCCAGCGCGTCGGCCGGTTCCGAATGAGAGAGGCTGTGCCAGCGTGGCACCGCGAGCCCAGCGGCCTCAAAGCGCCGGCGGGAATCGATCTTGTCGATGCCCAG
>PCVX01000100.1:940-7294 GCA_002796105.1 Candidatus Omnitrophica bacterium CG11_big_fil_rev_8_21_14_0_20_63_9
GCCGCCGCGTCGGAGCCGACGTACGCCACTTTCGCCTCTTCGCACAGCTGCTGGATCGTCCCGTCCTCGCCGAACGCGCCATGCACCGCGATAAACACGACGTCGGGGCGCTGCTGCAGATGCCGCCGCATGAAGGCGCACGCCTCTTCGATCGCTGCGGTCTTCGGGATCACCAGCGGCTCGGCCGCGTAGTGCCGCCGCGCCAGCGCGTCCACAATGCCCTGCCCGCTCTTGAGAGAAATGGCGTGCTCCGCCGAGGGCCCGCCCATCACCACCGTCACTCGCATCTCACAACTCCACCCGTTCTCCGATCATGCGCACTTCCGGCTCCAAGACCACGCCAAACTCCTGACGAACGCGCCGCTGGATGTGCTCCATCAACGACAAGACGTCGTCACACGTCGCTTGCCCCAAATTCACGATAAAATTCGCATGCCGCTGCGAGACCTGCGCATCCCCGATGCGCGCGCCCTTGAGCCCGGCCTGGTCGATCAAGCGCCCCGCGCCCGTGCCGGGCGGGTTCTTGAACGCGCAGCCGGCCGAGGGCAGCCGCAGCTCCTGTGAGCTGTTGCGGTAGCTGAAGGCTTTCCGGATGCGCTCATACGCTTCCGACGGCTCCACCTTCGGGAACGCCAGCGTCACATCGGTGATGATGCCCGGATCCAGCGCGGTGTAGCGATAGCTGAAGCGCAGCTGCTCGCGAGTGAGCCGGCGCACCGTCCCATCAAACGACACGATGGTGATCCGCTGCACGAAGCGGCCGATGCCCTGGGCGTTCATGACGACCGCCCCGCCGACTTGTCCCGGCAGCCCGGCCAACGTTTCCAGCTCGCCCCAGCCGCTTTTCGCCGCCAGGTACACGAGCCGTTGCGTGAGCAGCGCGGCTCCGCAGACCACGTGGGCCGTCGGAGCATCCGCCGGGCTCACCTCGTCGATCGTACGGAACCCGCGTCCGAGGTGCACCACCAGGCCGTGGACGCCGCGGTCGGGCGCGAGCGTATTCGTACCCCCGCCTACGACCGAAACCGGGATGCCCAGCCGCGCCGCCTCGCGCAACACCTCGACGAGCTCATCCACCGACGAGGGCTCGGCAAACCATTCGGCCGGCCCGCCGATGCGGAAGCTCGTATGGTTCGCGAGCCGCTCAAGCGGGCGCGTGCAGTCGTGTGGCCAGGTCATGGCACACCTCTCCGATATCGCCCGCGCCGAGGAAGAAGACGGTGTCGCCCGCGCGGGCCATGTGATGCACGAAGGAAGGCAGCTCCTGCTTCGGCACGTAGCGCACGCAGGGGTGCCCTTGCGCGCGGATGAGCTGGGCGAGCCGCTCCCCGGACACACCGGGGATCGGCGCCTCAAACGCCGGATAAATGTCGGTCACGATCACCCCGTCGGCCCGATCGAAGCACAGGCTGAACTCCCGCTCCAGCGATTGGGTCCGGGAGAACCGGTGCGGCTGAAACACGACCAGCCGGTGCCGTCCGCTGACCGCGTCCGCCGCGAGGGTGGCGCGGATCTCTGAAGGATGGTGCGCGTAATCTTCCACGAACCAGATGTCGCCGGGCAGCCGCAGCACCTGGAAGCGGCGCCGCGTGCCTTGAAAGGCCGCCAACGCCTCCTGTATCGTTATGAGCGGCAGCTCGAGCGTGATCCCCAGCGCGACCACCGCGAGCGCATTGAGCACGTTGTGCCGTCCAGGCACCTGGAGCGTGAAGTGCCCCAGCAAGCGGCCCTTGTAGACCGCCCGGAACCGGCTGCCGTGGCCTTCCACCATCATCTGGTCGACCGTCACATCCGCCCCCGGCTCAAACCCGTAGCTGATCTGCGACGGGCGCGTCAGCAGTTGCCGGATCAGCGGATCGTCGAAGCAGCGGATCAGCGTGCCGCCGGGACGGATCTGCTCGACGAACTGCTCGAACGCTTGGATCAGCCGTTCAAACGTGTGGTAATGGTTCAGATGTTCGCGGTCGATATTGGTCACGATCGCCACGCGCGGAAACAAGTGCAGGAACGAGCCGTCGGATTCGTCGGTTTCCGCCACCAGATAGGCGCCCCGCCCAAAGCGGGCGTTGTTGCCCAGCGACAGCATGACGCCGCCCACGACGACCGTGGGCTCCCAGCCGGCGTGCACGAGCAGTTGCGAGGCCATGCCGGACGTCGTCGTCTTGCCGTGCGCGCCAGCGACCCCGATCAGGTGCTTATCCGATGCGAGCGCGGCCAGCAGCTCCCCGCGCGAGAGGACGCGCAGGCCGCTGGACCTGGCGTGTGACAGCTCCGCCTCGGCGGCATCGACCGCCGAGCTGTAGACCAACAGATCCAAGGGCTGCTGCAGGTGCTCGGCGTGGTGGCCGGCCGACACACTGATGCCCCGCCGCTGCAGGCGGCGCGCCTGCGCGTTGAGCTTGGTGTCGCACCCCGAGACCGCCGCACCCCGCTCTGCGCAGATCGAGGCCAGGCCGCTCATGCCGATCCCGCCGATCCCCATGAAGTGCAGCCGCGTGCCGGCGCCAACGATGGGAAGCGTCGGGCCGCTCATCGATGCCTCGCGATCTCGACGATCGCATCCCGCAACCGCTCGGCGGCCCCGGTGGTGTGCAGCGTGCGCAGTTGCTGCCCCATGATCTGCCGCAGCCGGGCATCTCCAAGAAATTGGCGCACCGAGGCCAGCAGCCGCTCCGACGTGGCTTCTGATTCTTCAATGCAGATCCCGCCACCGACGGACTCCACCAGCTTGGCGTTGGCGCGCTGGTGAGCGCCCGCATGCGGATACGGGATGAAAATCGCCGGTACGCCGCAGCGCGTCAGCTCGGCGACCGTCGAGGCGCCGGCGCGGGCGACGGCGACATCCGCCAACGCGTACGCTTGCTCCATGTTCACCACGAAGGCGGCCACGTGCGCGCTGATCCCTGACGCGTCATACGCCTGGCGCATGCGGTCCTCATCGGCGGGACCGGCGATATGCACGACTTGCCAGCCCTGGCGCTCCTCGGACGCGCAGTCGGCGAGCGCCGCGCAAATCAGCCAGTTGATCGCCCGCGCTCCCTGGCTTCCGCCCAAGACGAGCAGCGTGAGGCGCTGCGGATCCAGCCCGAAGGACGCGGCGGCTTCCGCCCGCCGCGACTGGCCGATCATCTCCCGCACCGGCATGCCGGTGATCACCGCCTCGCGGTGCGGCAGCTGCTGCTGGGTTTCGCCGAATGAGAGCGCCACCTGATCCACCCACCGGGCCAGCCATCGGTTGGTCCGTCCGAGTACGACGTTCTGCTCATGTAAGAGGCAGCCGATGCGGCGTGTTCTCGCCGCCAGCACCACCGGCGCCGAGACCCAGCCGCCGAAACCGACGACGACATCCGGCGCAAACGTGTCAAAGCAGCGGCTCGCCTTCGACCACAGCTGGCCGCAGCGCCACAGACGCCCCCAGACGTCGCGCGATGACGGCACAGGAATCGGGTCGATTTCCACCCCGCCATCCGAGGCTTCGCGGCTGAGCGCGGTGGCGAGCGCGGCGATCGGCTGCCGCTGGGCATACCACACCTTGATGCGGGCGCCGCTGCGGACCAGCGCCTTGGCCACCTGGAGCGCGGGGATCAAATGCCCGCCGCTGCCTTCAGCGACCAAGAGCACTTTGAGTGGGATCGAATCGTTCTGCATGTCGGCTCGCTTGGAAAATCAACGCGCACGCGATGAGATTCATGATCATGGAGGTCCCGCCGTACGAGATGAGCGGCAAGGGCAAGCCCTTCGTCGGCAACATGCCGGTCACGACCGCCATGTTGACCATGGCCTCAAGCCCCAGCATCCCCACCAGGCCGCAGACGAGGTATTTGCTGAACAGATCCTGCGCGGCGAGGGCGATGCGAAACCCGCAGGCAAGAAACAGGCCGAAGAGCGCGATCACGGCGGTCGTGCCCACCAACCCCAGCTCTTCCCCGATGATCGCAAAGATAAAATCGGTGTGCGCGCTGGGAAGAAAGAACAGCTTTTGGAGCGACGCCCCTACGCCACGCCCCATCAGCCCCCCGTCCGCCATGGCAAAGTACGATTGCAGGATTTGGTACCCGCTGCCTTGCGGGTCCGCCCATGGGTCGAGAAAGGCGAGGATGCGGCGGCGCCGGTACTCCTCGCCGGCAATGAGAAAGATGAGCGCGATGCTGGCAAGGCCGACGACCCAGGCGAGGTGTTGCCACCGCGCCTTCGCGACAGCCAGCAGCAGCAGCGCAACCGCGCCCATGGCGATGGTCGTTCCCAGATCGGGTTGGATGAGGACCAACCCGGCGGTCATGCCGGTGATCAGCAGCGGAGGCATCAACCCCCGCCAGAGCTCCTTGAGGTTTGCGGACCGCCGGGCCAACAGATCCGCCAGATAGATCACGAGCGAGAGCTGCGCGAACTCCGACGGCTGCAGGCTCAAGCGCCCGATGCGAAACCACCGCCGCGCCCCGCCCACCTCCTGGCCGAAGCAGTCCACCAGCACCAGCAAGACGACGCTCGCCAGCAGCATCCACCGGCCTGACATGCGCAGCCGGTCATACGGAATCATCAGGCAGATCCCGCCGATGGCCAGCCCCAGCGCAATCGAGACGAGATGGTTCACGATGAAATGCACGCTGCCGCCATACGTCGCTTCCGAGGCCATCGCGCTGGAGGAATACACCGCCACGATCCCCAGCCCCAAGAGCGCGGTGATGATGACGAGCAAGAGCTGCCGCAACCGCCTAGGGGTCATAGCTGCTGGACCACGCGCTTGAACGCGCGGCCGCGCTCCTCAAAATTCTTGAACATATCGAAGCTCGCGCAGGCCGGTGAGAACAGCACGGTCGTGCCCGGCTCCGCGAGCGTGCCTGCGGTTCGCACCGCTTCCGCGAGGCTGCCGCATTCATGCACGATCGTGGAGCCGTTGAGCAGCGGACGGATCCGGGCGCGCGATTCGCCGATGAGCACGATGCCTTTGACGCGAGCGTCATGCAGGGGCGTGATGACGGAGTGAAAATCCATGCCCTTGTCCCGCCCGCCCAGGATGACCACGACCGGTCCCGGCGTGCGCTTCAGGGCGAACAGGAGGCTGTCGGGCGTCGTCGATTTCGAGTCGTTGACGTACTGCACCCCATGCACCGTTCCCACGAATTCCATGCGATGCTCAAGCCCCCGGAACGCGCGCATCACCTGCCACGCCAACGGGTCAGCAACGCCAAGGATGCGGGCGGCTTGCAAGACCGCCTGCGCGCCTGGAGCCAGAGCGCGCTGGGTTTGTGGTGCAAGGATGAAGGCAGAGGAGTTCGACCGGTTGTCGCCAAACCAGACGCGCTGCGCGCGAAGCGATTCCCCCAAGGCGACGAGGTGCGGATCCGCCCCATTCAACACCGCCCAGTCTTCGGGCGTCTGCCGCTGAAAGAGCCGCGCCTTGGCCTCCAGGTAGGCCGCAGGATCACGATGGCGGTCTAGATGATTGGTCCCAATGTTGAGCAGCACCCCCACCTTGGGACGGAACGTCTCGCACCCCATCAACTGGAAGGAGCTGACTTCGACGACGGCGACCGTCTCCGACGTGAGCTGCGGCAGCACATGGCAGAACGGGATGCCGACGTTGCCGCACGCAATCGCGGGGCGTCCGGCCGCTCGCAACACGTCCGCCAGCAGCATGACCGCCGTGCTCTTGCCGTTGGTGCCGGTGATCGCGACGATCGGCGAGGGGCAGAATCGAAACGCCAACTCCACTTCGCTCAGCAGCGGCACACCCCGCTCCACGATCCAGTGGATCGGCTCGGCGGATTCCGGAACGCCCGGACTGACGATCACCGCGTCCGCGCCATCGACCAGCGCGCGGCTATGCGCGCCCAGCTCGATGTCCTCGATGCCCAGCGCCCGCAACTCCTGGGCCGCCTGGCGCGTCGCCTCCGTATCGCGGGCCTCGGTGATGCAGACGTGAGCGTGCACTTGGTGCAACCACCGCGCCGCCGCCGACCCGCTGCGGCCCAGCCCGATGACCAAGACCCGGCGCCCTTCCCAAGAAGCGCCGAATCGATCCGTGGAGCGGGCCGCGGGAGCCGCCGAGGAAAGAATCATCGCCAGCTCACCCAACTCAGTGACGCGGCGGCCAGCAGCGCGCCGGCGATCCAGAACCGCACGATCACTTTCGGCTCGCTGAGCCCTCCGAGGTGGAAATGATGGTGGATGGGTGCGACGCGGAAAATCCGCCGTCCACTTCGCCATTTGTACGAGGCGACTTGGAGCATGACGGACACCGCTTCCACGACGAAGATCCCGCCGACGATGATCAGCCAGAGCGCGCCGTGCGTCAGCAACCCGAGCGTGCCGAGCGCTGCGCCCAGTCCGAGCGCGCCCACGTCCCCGAGATAG